>CAZJIM010000004.1:45171-61767 GCA_964546115.1 uncultured Gemmatimonadaceae bacterium
CTTCCAGAGATTCGCGCCGGAATTCCGGGCGTAAGGGTCTTGGTCATTGGGGACGGACCGGAACGGACCCGGCTGGAGGCTCTCGCAGCCGAACTGGGTGTGGACGACTCAATCCAGTTCCTCGGTTTCCGACCCCATGGAGAGATGCCGGCCCTTCTCTCATCGGGTGAAATTGCTGTGTTTCCGTCCCTGATGGAGGCGACTTCCGTGGCGGCTCTTGAGGCCATGTCCTGTGGACTTCCAGTAGTCGCAAGCTCGGTCGGCGGCCTTCCCGAAATCGTGGATTCGGAAGTTGGAGCTCTCGTCCCACCGAGAGACCCTGCGGCTCTCGCCCGCGCTGTAGTGCAGCTATTCTCGGATGAGTGCCTCCGTGAGAAGGGTTGTCGTGGCCGTGAACGCGTAGTTGCCCAGTGGAGCAATGAACGCCTTGTTGACCGACATCTCGAGATCTATCATGACCTTATCGAAGGTCGGGCCGTTAAGGAGCCATCAGCCGTAGGCGGGAGCTGATGGAGGTACGCGGGTATCGGGACGTCAAGCAGCCCCTAAATCACTTCCCGGGGTGGATTGCTCCCCTCCTATTTGCTTCGGTTACTGTGGTACTCTTCCGTGAGTTCGTCTTTTCGGATCGAATGCTCGTAGGCCAGGATACACTCTCCCTGGGGTACGTTGCTCGGGCTTTCTTTGCGGACGCACTTCGGACGACCGGGTTTCCACTCTGGAATCCGCAGATCCTTGGAGGAACACCATTCTTAGAGTCCCTCGCGGGGGGGGATTCTCTCTACCCGCCGTCCCTCCTGCTCCTGTTCCTCACGGAGACGTACCGGGCCCTGGGCTGGAAGCTCATTCTCCACGTCTTCCTTGCCGGGTGCTTCATGTACATCTGGGTCCGCGTGTTAGGAGGGTCTAGGGGGGCTGCCCTGCTAAGCGGACTCATCTACCTCCTCGGTCCGTATATGGTTTCGTTAGTCTACCCGGGGCACGATGGCAAACTGTTCGTTACCGCACTCACTCCACTCCTGTTCGCGACCGCGGAGTGGATGATGTCCCGGAGAGACCTCATTCCTGCCGCAGCATTAGGCACGGTGGTGGCCCTCGTTATCCTAACGACCCACTTCCAGATGGCGTATTTCCTGTTTGGAGCGGTCGGGTTGTACATGGTGTTTCGCTGTGTACAGCTCGCGAGGGGAGGGGAGGGGACTCCGGTGGCCGTGCGCCGGTTCGGGTTGTTCCTCAGTTTCAGCGTGCTCGGAGCAGGAGCCGCTGGGGTCCAGCTGATCCCCGCCGTAGCCTACGTAACGGAGTTTTCCCGCCGCACCATGACGACGAATGGTTCGGAAGAGGGCGAGGCGCTCGCTTACTCCTCGTCGTGGTCGCTCCACCCTGAGGAAGTTGTTGGCCTGGTGGTACCGGAATTTGTCGGCAACGACGCGGGAGGGGCGGAGTGGGCTTCGGCCACGTACTGGGGCCAGAATGTCTTCAAGTCTAACCACGAGTATCTTGGGATCGTTGCGCTGCTTCTCGCCATGGTCTCCTTCATGGGAAATGTAAGGAAGGGGCTTCGGTGGTTCTTTGTCGCGCTTGGATCCATAGCGTTGCTCTTCGCTCTTGGGGCTCATACCCCGGTCTGGAGGATCTTCTACGATCTCCTTCCGGGCATCTCCCTCTTCCGGGCTCCGTCCATGGCGATATTCCTTACGGGGTTCTCAGTCGCCACTTTGGCGGCCCTCGGGGTAGACTGCGGTGTGCGATTGATCTTCCAGGGAAACGGGACCGCGATTGTCCGAAGACTCTCCGTGCCCTGTGGGGTGCTTTCCTTGGGGTGGCTTTTAGCCCGGACAGGGGTGCTCCAGAGCGTTTGGCTCAACGTGCGATCCCCGGGTCTCACAGAATCGGCAGCGGTAGCCCTTGAGACAGCGCTGCCTCACATAACGCACGGGTTTCTGATCGCTACCTTCCTTGCGGGTTTGACATGCTCCGTGTGGTGGGCAATGGGTAAGAAGGTGCTGAACATGTCCGTTGGCCTCGGCTTGTTTGCGCTTCTGATCATCGCGGATGAGAGCCGGATAGGTGACGCATTCATCCAGACGATCGAGTACGATACGTTTTGGGCGCCGGACGGAAACGCCCAATTCCTGATTGACCAAGCGGGAAGGGAAGAGCCGTTCCGGGTTCTATCCATGGTGAGGGGTGGACAGGATGTAGTTCCAGGAATTTACGGACTTGATCTGGTGGCGGGACATCATCCAAATGATTTCGGTCGATATCGGGAGCTGATCGGAATGGCCGGGAGTGGATTGCCTGAAAACCTGTCCCCCCCGTTTCATCCGAACGTCATGAGAATGCTCAACGTTCGCTATATTTTGTGGCCGGATATGGAATACGGTTCCCTTGATCAGTTTGTTTCCTCAGGTCAACTAGACCCTCCGGTTAGCCAACTCCAATTCGCTGATGGTCGGATCTTCAGCTCTGTGTATCCCTATCCCGGGCTGCCACGAGCTAGAGTAGTCGGTGAGGCAGTCATTGTCCCTGAGGAGCAGGTGATCGAGGTCATTCTAGATGTTTCCTCCTTTGATCCAGCCACGCAGGCGGTCCTGACTGAATCTCCTCCGATCGAACTGGCGGGACCAGAGGTGGACGGTACGGTGACTTGGGTTGAGAGTACCCCCAACCGATTGGTGTTCGACGTGGAGTCGTCGGGCGCCGCACTGGTCGTGTTGTCCGACAATTGGTTTCCGGCGTGGAAGGTATCGGTCGATGGGGATGAATCGCCGGTGCTGAGGGCCGATCACACTCTCCGTGCGGTCGCGGTTCCGGAAGGCCGTCATCGAGTGGAGTTCCGATATGAATCTCAGCTGCTCAGGGGCAGCCTGGTGGCGAGCATCGCGTGTACATTGCTTCTTGCTGGTGCCGCCGGAGTGAGCACTATGAGGGCTCCACGTTGGCGGAACGGAAGTTCGCCCAGGCGGAAGGCTGGCAATTGATGACCTTGGGCAGGGGATCAAGGCCGTGGATCCGACGGTTTCTCCAAGTGGCTCTCACGGTGGCCGTAACCTGGCTGGTGGTGAACCGGGTCGGAGTCACGCTGGACGAGGCCTTTTCAATCCAGCCTGCCGTGCCGAATCCCTCCACACCTCTCCTTGTGAGTTCGGTAGCCATTCTCCTGTCGGGTTTCATTGCGTCGGCCTGGTTGTGGGGCCACATGGCGCTAGAGCTTGGGGATCGGGCTCCAGGACTGATTAGCGCAACCCGAATCGTGTTCTCGGCAAACTTGGGACGTTACCTTCCTGGAAAAATCTGGCAGATTGCTGGACTCGCCGTCCTTTCGGGAAGGGGTGGGATGAGTAGGACGGTAGCGGGAACAGCGGGGGTCCTCGGGCAGGCCTTCGCGCTTGCTGCCGTGGGAGTGTTGGGAGCACCCGTCCTTATGGGAGCTGGCCGTAGCGGACTGGAGGTCGGAGTCGCCGTGCTGGCCGCGCTTGTCTTATTCGTTGTTTTGGCGAGTATCCCAGGAGTTCTTGGCTCCTTCCTTAGTCTCGCGTTTCGGATCGCCCGGATGTCTCTGGAGCAGCAGCCTGAGTTAGGCCGCCTCTTCGGACTTCGATGGCTCGGGTGGTACCTCCTGAACTGGACGATCTATGGGATCGCCTTTGTCCTCTTCGTGCATGGCTTGGGGTTCTCGGTCGGCGGGCTCACACTTGTGAGCTCGTTCGCCGCGGCCTATCTGCTGGGATATCTGGCAGTCTTCGCGCCCGCTGGGCTGGGGGTGAGGGAGGGGTTCCTCATCGTGTTCCTTCGACCTGATCTCGCCGGTGCCGCGGTGGGTGTCGCTCTGCTCACGCGCCTTTGGATGACCACTGTGGAACTCCTCCCCGCGGGAGGATTTGCTCTTTGGGAGATCGTGCGGACCCGCCAGCGGCATGAGATTGGGTCGAGATCAGAGAAGCTGTGAGCGAGGGAGATCTTAGCCGGACGCTGGTGATCGTTCCGACCTTCGACGAGCGAGATAACATCGCGAAACTCACACCGATGATCCTGGATGAGTCACCGGACCTCGATGTCCTCGTAGTTGACGATGCCTCTCCGGACGGGACCGGTCAGATAGCAGAGGAGCTAGCTGAGCGCTTTCCTGAGCGGGTTCACGTGATTCACCGAGAGGGAAAGGGTGGGCTGGGACCAGCGTATCTGGAGGGGTTTCGGTGGGCTCTTGCTCAGTCGTATGAGAGGATTTGTGAGATGGACGCAGACCTGTCGCATCCCCCTTCCATGCTCGTCGAACTGGTGCGGATCTCGAAACAAGAGGGGGTCGATTTTGTGGTAGGATCTCGATATGTGGGTGGGCGACTGACCGTGGTCAATTGGCCGATCGGACGCCTTCTCATTTCTCTTTTTGGAAGTGTCTACGCCCGTATCATCACCGGTCTTCCCGCGTCTGATGCGACGGGGGGATTCAACCTCTTCAATCGGGAAGTATTAGAGGCGTTGGACCTGACCCACATTGAGTCTAACGGATATACGTTCCAGATCGAGTTAAAGTTACGGGCGTGGCGTAAGGGGTTCAGATTCGTAGAGGTGCCGATCATTTTCACGGAGCGGGATTCCGGAATCTCGAAGATGTCCAAGCGGATCGTGCTCGAGGCGGTCTGGAAGGTCTGGAAGCTCAGGTTCCTTCATCTGTTGGGTCGGCTCTGAGGAAGAACATGTCACTCAGGGACCTGATATACCGCTGTCCGTTCTGTGGGACAGATACGATGCAAGGGAAGGGGGAAGAGGCTCACTGTCCGCGGTGTGAGCGCGTCTACCAACTGGCCAGCAGAGGCGATGGCCTCCGAGTCAGCGGGCAAGATGGGCCGGACCTTCAGATTGGAGTGGGCGTTCTTCTCAACCGGATGGGTTCCCTGGGAAAGGACGGGGCCGTCCTCGAATCCTCCGTACTTACCAGGTTTGCCTACCGTGAGAGGCCGGTATGGTATGGGGACGCTCTTATCGGTTTCTTCGAGGAATGGGGACCCAGCAGGCCAGGTGAGCTGAGATTGGACGACCGGACCGTTCAGTTTACTGAGCCGAGTGGAGAACTACACCGGTGGTCCCTCCTGGATCTGAGAGCGGTCCAGACCGCGTCGGCAGCCGTTCAGATCTCTGCAATAGGCGGGGAACTCGTATCCTTCCGGATTCTCAATGGGTCTCCGCGGCGATGGGAGAAGGCCTTCAGAGAGAGGCTACGTCGTGCTTGGCGGAGCAGGGGCAAAGGGGAAATTGTCGAGTTCCAGCCTCGGATCCGAACTCGATGAGGCCGGTTTGAAAGAGGCGGTGACGATCTGGTATCGGGTGGGGAGGGTGCTCGTCCGCTGGGGGGTTGCGAGAGTCGTTCGTTCGAAGTTTCAGGGGCTGGAACACCTTCCACGGGCCGGGCCGTGCATCCTGGTTCCGAACCATCAGAGCGTGCTGGATCCACTTCTCCTTCAGGGTGGTCTGCCAAGGGCAGTGGATTCAATGACGAAGAGCACTCAATTCGCGCGGTGGTTCTTCCGATGGATTCTTCCAAGAATCCATGCCTTTCCGGTCCGGAGATATCGGGTGGATCCACAGTCCGTGCGGGTACTCTTTCGGCGGCTGGAGGAGGGTAGGGTCGTCTGTGTCTATCCAGAGGGAGAAAGGAGTTGGGACGGAAAGCTACAGCCGTTTCGTAGAGGGACGCTGCGCGTGCTTCTCAGGGCAGGTGTTCCCGTGATTCCAGTAGGGATTGATGGAACGTTCCGGGTTTGGCCTCGGTGGGCTTCACGACCACGACGAGGGTTCACCGCCCACATCCGGATCGGAAAGCCGCTCTCCTTCGGTGAGCTCAGGAATCGGCAGGATCGAGAGGCGGCCCTTCCGCGTATCGAACGGATCCTGCGGGAGACTCTTCTCGATCTGTCGGGGGAGTCAAGACGGACGAGTAAGCCTCTCCACGGACTCGACGCAGATATCAAGGAGTCCGGCGCTGAGGCGCATTGATGGCTAGGTCGCACAGGGACAGGCGGTCATCTGGCCGCATTGATCAAGAGTACTACGAGACGAGCGGATACTTCGAAAAAGGGGGCCGGCACCTGCTCGATCCAACCAGCCGCTTTCAGCGGTATCGGATCCGGGAGGTTTTGAAGATCTGCGGCGACGCAAACGGAAACAGGGCGGTGGATTTGGGATCCGGTTGGGGCACAATTGCGTTCGCTCTGGCTGAGGATGCGGAAGCGGTCGTTGGCGTGGACTTTGCGGAGGCCAGCCTCCGCTTTTGCCGGTCTCGACACGATCCGGAGCGGTACCCAAACCTCTCGTTCATTCAAGCGGATGTGAGCAGAACAGGGCTCCCGGGCGGTGAGTGGGATCTGGTTGTCGCCGCTGACTTGATCGAGCACCTGTACCCGGCGGAGACCTTGGATGTGTACCGAGAAGCACACCGGCTCTTGCGTCCTGGTGGTCGCCTTGCAATCTGGACTCCGGCTTCCACCCACATCCTAGAGTGGCTCCGCCGCCGAAAAGTCCTTCGACCGGACCCTACCCACGTGGACTACAAAACATTGACTCGGGTATGCGCGGAGGTTGAGGAATGTGGCCTTCGTGTTATCGAGGCGAGACATATGCCCTCACATCTTCCAGGATTGAGGCTGGTCGAGCGGGTGGGGCAGCGGTGGATTCGCTGGTTGCGACGACGGATAGCCGTAGTGGCGATCAAGCCAGGTATCTCATAGATATACATAATATGTATTATGCGCCACTGTGGTGGAAAGACTAACAGGACCGCCTCAGCTCTCTTGGATTCTCAGCTCAGCCAGGCGCATCTGGTGGCGCGGGCGATCGGGATCGTCGGGCTCAAGCTCATCGAGGATAGACTGATAGACCTGAACGGCTCCGGCTGAATCACCACTCGCGAGGAAGGACCGAGCCTGTCCCTCTCCGGCCTCCACTCTTTGAAAGGAGAATTCTACCTCTGACAGGAGCTCCTCATAGATCTGGATCGCCTCGTTCCATCGCCCTGCCTGCTCCAGGGCGGTAGCGAGCATGAAGGTAGCGTCTAACGCCAGTGGCGAGCTGAAATCTGGTGCCACGACCGCTAGGACCTCCACAGCAGCATTCGGATCACTGACTTCCGATAGGAGATGCACCCGTGCGAGAAGAAGCCGCGCCTCAATTGCGAAAGGGGTCCCTCCGAAGCGATCAAGGTACCCCTGGACACTGGCTTCAAACGTTGCGGGGTCCTGGAACCCGACGGTTTGCTGGAGTTCTTCTAGCTCACCGGCGGCAGCATCCAATTGGGCCGAACGCTGGCTGGACCAATAGAAGGCTCCAACGACGAGTACTACGAGGACGACCCCGTATACAACCAATGTCGGTGCCCGGCGGCGTCCCCAGATCACTAGTTCCAGGATACGCGCAGTAAAGGCGTCCTCGTTGGTGGAGGAAGAGGTCGATGGCCTCGTTGGTGAGGGCTTGCGGGTGGCCATAGCGATCAAGGTAATAGGGAGTTGCACTCAATATAGACGGGAAAAGGTATGATTGAGTTCTCAGAGGGTCAACGGAGCCGGTCTGGTGATGTCCTGCCCCCTACACCTACCTTTCCTTGGTTAAGTTCAGGTCTTCGTTCTCTTTTTGTCCCGCTCGAGGGTGCCCCTCTTTGCGGTACAGCTCTTCAGTAGAGGAGCCAAAGGTATGGAACGTTACTTCCTCGTAATTGGAAGCATCTCGGCCTTCTTCGCTGTTGGTCTCGGCGCGTTCGGAGCGCATGGGCTTGAAGGCCGTCTGGAGCCATCTGATTTACAGACGTTCGAGGTCGCGGTCAGGTACCAGATGTACCACGCACTGGCCCTTCTCTTCCTCGGGTTGGTGCTCGAACGATGGCCGGGAAGTCTCGGGATTTGGGCGGGCTGGACCTTCGTGACCGGAACGCTCATCTTCTCAGGCTCCCTCTACACCCTCGTACTCACAGGCATGCGTGGGTTCGGTGCAGTGACGCCAATCGGTGGCCTTGCACTATTGGCGGGATGGGTTCTTTCTGCCGTTCATTTCATTCGGTTGCGCTAGAAGGGAGCAGAAGCCGGCTGTTGACCGCTAACGGAGGAACTCTGCGCCAAGTCCGTGGAGCCATCCAGCGGGCTCAGGGGGTGATGATCCTCACCGGAGCTGGCGTCAGCGCTGATTCTGGAATCTCTACTTTTCGGGATGCTGGAGGGCTCTGGGATCGGTATAGACCCGAGGAGCTCGCAACCCCGGAGGCTTTTCGGCGGGACCCGAGAGTGGTTTGGGAGTGGTACAATTTGCGGCGCCGAGCTGTGTTGTCTTGTAGGCCAAATAAGGGCCACAAGGCTATCGCCCAGCTTCTGCTCTCGAGAGAGGACGTGACCCTAGCCACCCAGAATGTCGACGGTCTTCATCGGCGCGCGTTTGAAGAGGCGACCGATTCATTGTTCATGGCTCCCGCCACACTCGAAAGGGATTTTGATCGGACTCTGGAGCTACATGGGAGCATTCTCCGTACACGATGCTCGGTGTGTGACTTGAGCCAACAGGAGTACGAGTCGGTTGACACGAGCGATGTCGATGCCCTTCCCCACTGTTTGGACTGTGGAGGGATGATGCGTCCCGACGTCGTTTGGTTTGGAGAGTCACTCGATGGGAGCGTTTTGGAGCTAGCCTTTGAGGCTGCACGGGTCGCTGAGGTCTGCATCGTTGCGGGAACCAGTGGGGTAGTCCAACCGGCCGCTAGCATCCCGCTTGCGACCCAAGAGTGCGGTGGGATAGTGGTTGAAGTGAATCCGGAGGATACCCCACTTACTTCACTTAGCCTATGGAGTTTACGAGGGTCCAGTACAGAGGTTCTCCCCCAGATTCTAGGGCCGTAGATGAATCGGTTTGGGTTGAAATAGAACGGGCCGCCCCGACGACTCGGAGCGGCCCAAAGGCTTAAGGCTGGTTCGGTCACTGCCTACGCCACGGTAACGTTCTCCGCCGCGGGGCCTTTCGCACCTTCTACGATGTCAAACTCCACCTGAGAACCCTCGTTTAGGCTCCTGAAGCCCTCCACCTGAATGGCGCTGTGGTGCACGAAGCAATCCTTACTGCCGTCTTCCGGGGTGATGAATCCAAAGCCCTTCTGATCGTTGAACCACTTTACTGTTCCCTTGGTACGCATCTATCGCGCTCCTTAGTTTCTTCGAGTCGGAGTTACGATGAGACGTACTTGCCGACTATTTGACTTACGCGGAACCCCCGCGCGGTGCGTGACCATTCTGGTCACAAAAAAAAGCGGCATCCGTGAACAGGACGACCGCCTTCATCAAAGACTTAGTACCCGCTTCAGTTTCATTACTGGCCAGAAAAAATGGAGAAGGCCAGCGATGCTGTCAACAGGCAAGGAGGTTGTGCGGTGTCATGAAGACATGCTGTATCTGAAGCGATTACTACGACAACACATATCCTATTGGAATTCGCCGGCATTTGAAAATCTGATATCACTTAGGTAGCCTGGCTCTGAGGGTTTTCTTGTGGGGGTCCTTATATACAAGGAGGACTAAATCTCTTTTCCATATCTTGCGACTTGATTGATTGTACAGTTCTATTGGGGTTGAGCATGAGGTGAACGAATTGCCTTACGGAGCACAGAGCCACCTTACTTCACCCCAAGAACCGACAGGGAGTGCAACTATGAGCGGCATCGACTCGGTATTCAGTAGCATCAGCGGTTGGTTGAAAGCAATCGTCAGTCTTGGACTGGAGCTAGCGCTCACTCTCCTGGTTATCGACGTGATCTTTCCAAATCAGACCGACATCGTCGGCAATGTAGCTGAGTTGATCAGCAGCTTCACTGAAAGGGGAGTCGTCGGACTCATCATTCTCATCGCCTTGGTCGCCATTGCTTCTGACGATTAATGTCACCTCCGTCCGCGATGGAACACCGGTAAATATAAGGGGGAACGATCTATGGCCAATCTACAAGGAACTATAAATACTGTTGGTGGCTTGCTTCGCTCGATTACGGACTTTGGGCTTAAGGTCATTGTCGCGCTGTTAGTCGTCGATGTCCTCTTCCCTGGTACGACCAATATGGTCAGAAATGTTGGTGGGATAGTGGGCCAATTTGGCAATGACGGGGTGGCTGGGCTTATTGCCGTCTTGCTCTTCCTTCTGCTGTACAAGAACAAGGGGTAGTAGCGCTACGCGCGATGTGAGGGGAACACCATGGTCTGGGGCCGGGGTAGAGCGCATCTCTTCGCACCGGTTTTGGCCAGAGGTGGGAGTAGATGGTAGGGGTTCAGGCCATACAGACACACACTGTCCGTGTTGGGTGGTGTTCCGCCGCCTGATAGGCGCTGTTAGTAGACACACGGTCCATTCTCTACCCCCTACCCTACCCCATCCTTGCTAGGTGCCCCTGAAGTTCAACTGGCCGTTTTCGTAGTACGATTCAATTGTTGAAAGCTCCCTTCCCCACCAAATGTCTTTTCAAGAATGCTTCCAAAACGACTAGGGTGACCAGTAGTCCTAGGTCATATGGTTCGAGTTTGAACAAGAGCTGATACTGCACAGGCGCGTTACGTTCGGATCCCACCAACTAGGTGAGTAACCGCGGGTGATAGCATCGGCCGGGGGGCGTTGCGTCGATGTTGTTCCCGATCTAGAATTCACAATTCCATCGCATTGCAAATCTATAGGAGTTAATACTCTAGCCTATCAAGGCAAGAAAAGAGGAATAGTGAAAATCATGAAAGCTGAGCTTCGACCCTTCCGAACGCAGACTCTCGTGTTTTGCCTTGGCCTCGCCTGCACAGTCTTCTTGGCCATGGCCTCCACCGCCTTCGCTCAGCGCTTGCCAGGTACGGAAAACGGCGAGTGGCGTTATCTAGGTGGCGATTCCGGCCACACCCGCTACTCGCCCCTAGATCAAATCAACGCCGGGAACTTCGAGGATCTCGAGGTGGCGTGGGTCTGGCGGAGCGACAACTTCGGCCCCAACGTCGACTACTTCTTCCGGTCTAGGGCGATCTACGCAGATGGAATAGTCTACACGGTAGCTACTCCACGCCGGCAGGTGGTGGCCATTGATCCCGCCAGCGGCGAGACGCTCTGGACTTTCCGGGAGCCCGAGACCGTCAGGCATTTACGCTCTCCCAGGGCAGCCTACGGGAAAGGCGTCGCCTATGCCGAGGTGAACGGTCGCGGAGTGATCTATATCAGCACGCCCGGTTTCTTCCTCTGGGCTCTCGACGCCAAGACTGGTCGGCCCCTGGAGAACTGGGGTGCGCCCGTACCGATCGAGTCCTTCTCCCGGACTGGTGTCGTGGACCTAATCCCGGACCTGGTGGGAGACTGGGGTCCGTGGCAGGACTTCGTGGCCCAAGGTGGGAGCTACGATCCGGGTCACGGGATCCCGAGAGAGCTCGGTATGGTCACCAGTTCGTCGCCGCCGATCGTGGTTAACGACGTGGTAGTCGTGGGCGTTGGCCACGAGCCGAGCTACGGCCAGAGCCGGATCGAGAATGTTCCGGGCGACATCATGGGATTCGATGCCAGGACTGGTGAGAACCTCTGGAAATTCCACATCATTCCACGGCCGGGCGAGTTCGGCAATGACACGTGGGAAAACGACGCCTGGCGATTTTCAGGTGACATGTCCTCGTGGGCTCCGATGTCTGCCGACCCGGAGTTGGGGCTCGTATACTTCGTGACGAATGCCTCGACGGTCCAGTCGTACGCGGGCCATCGCCCGGGCGATAACCTCTTCGGTGGGAGTGTGGTCGCGTTGGACGTTCGGACAGGCGAGCGGAGGTGGCATTTTCAGATCCACCATAGTGACCAGTGGAACTATGATATTCCGACGGTGCCCATTCTGATGGATCTGACGGTGGACGGGCGTGAGATCCCAGCCCTCATCCAGAACACGAAGCAGGGCCTTGTCTTCGCGTTCAACCGGGAGACCGGCGAGCCAATCTGGCCCATTGAAGAGCGCCCGGTCATCCAGACAGAAGTTCCCGGAAACTACACGTCACCCACGCAGCCTTACCCGACCCGACCGGAAGCTCTGGACCCGATCATATTGAGTGGTCTCACGGAGGAGTTCGTAATCGACTACACGCCGGAACTGAGGCAGCAGGCTCTGGACATCCTGAGTCAATACCGGATTGGGGGCCTCTACGTGCCGCAGCTTCCCTATAACCATGACAACGACTTCATAAACAACATCGGCTGCTCAGCTGGGGTAAATACCAATCATCCCCCAGTTGCGGATCCCACCACGGGAATCATGTACGCATCCCACGGCCGGGGATGCAGCGCCCCCGGGTTCATGGAACCCACGGGGGGGGTGGATGTGGACGATCCGAATTATGCCGTGCCGGGTTTTGGCAATGCTCTCCCCAACTCTACTCCTACCACGGGTACCACAGTGGCAGCGTGGTTGCCCGGCGGTGGGCCTGAGGACCGAGTTGCTCCGCTACAGACGATCGACGGCCTGCGGGTCTATAAGCCGCTGGACAACCAACTGTCCGCCTTCCAGATGAATACCGGTGCGCGGGCCTGGTCGCTGCCGGTCGGCGGGACTCCCGAAAGGATCAGGAACCACCCTCTCCTGACAGGACTGGATGTTCCCAATTCGGGAGGAAATGGTGCCTCGATCCAGATGGTTATGGGTAACCTTTTGGTCCAGACCAGGGCGCTTAGTTCAGGCACCTCACAGACTGTCGCCGACGCCCCGTTAGAGCTCCATGCCCGCGATAAGCGGACGGGCGAAATCCTGTCGAGCGTGGAGCTTCCGGCTCCTGCACAATACGGGATGATGACCTACATGCACCAAGGCAAGCAGTACATCGTGGTACAAGTCGGTAGTGTCCATATGGACTTTCCGGGCTCGCTGGTGGCACTGACGCTGCCGTGATTCGGTCTTGCTGGAATTGAGCTGCAGGATTTCCCCGGAGGCATACCCCACTCTCTCCTGCCCGTAGATGTGATCGTCATGCCCTGACGTTGTCTCTGAACCCCGCAGGACGACAACTCAGACGGGAGCCGTACGTGTACGCTCAGAAACTGTTCGTAGGTGTGTTTAGGAGTCCCGCCCCGGGAGATGGAGAATCAGGGGGGAGACAACCACCCAGAAATCCGGCTATGGGCGCCGTCACAAAAGGGTTTGTTAGCAGATTGACCACACCTGCAGAGGAAAAATGGTTTTCCCTCACGGGTCTCAATCGAGTTGCCTTCGTGGTCACATAACTCTGCCGCCCCTTCAACCTTGTAAGGGCCGGTCCCGGAAACGGTAATCTTGATATCAGACAAGAGATCCTCCCTGATCCAATTAAATCGAACACTCTCCTGAAACCTACTAGGGTAGTACGGTCGAAGACCACAATGTGGTAGCCTATGTTGAGATGGTTGTTGTCATCAATCCACTCAGGACGCTCGGCGTCTCAATGGACGTTCGAGGGGAGCGAGGTCATTTGCTAGCTTCGGATATGAGAAGTCTTTGGGGTGAGATTCGTCACCGACCAGTGGATTCTTCGGTATCTGACCAACACATCGAGCACAGGCGGACCAAGTGACGTGGGAAATCGTTTTCGTTCTGGTCTTGACGATCTGTGCGGTGGTGCTGTTTGTCACCGAAAAGTTCTCTACAGACATCGTAGCCATCTTCGTCATGATCACACTTCTCGTCTCCGGGATTCTAACCCCAGCAGAAGGTTTTGTCGGTTTCGCCAATGCTGCAACCGTCACGGTCGGTGCGATGTTCGTTCTCAGCGCCGGAATGTTCCGTAGCGGAGCGGTCAACTTTGTTAGCAGGGCGCTTGGGAGATTGGCCAGGCGCAGCTCGAGCCTATTGGTCTTGGTGCTGATGGTAGGTGTAGGCATCCTATCATCAGCCCTGAACAATACAGCTGCGGTAGCAATCCTGATCCCTGTCGTCATCGTCGTTGCACGTAGAGCAGACACAAGCCCCTCGAAACTACTGATGCCCCTCTCCTTCGCTTCCATGTTTGGAGGCATGTGTACAGTGCTGGGGACATCGACCAATATCCTGGCGAGTTCGATAGCGGAGCAAGCAGGGCTTGAAGCCTTCGGTATGTTCGAGTTCACCAAGCTAGGTCTCATCTTCTTTGCGGTCGGAGTCACCTACATGATGACTGTGGGCAGACACCTCGTTCCCGATCACCGCAGCAAGGGGGATCTGACAAAGAGCTTTGGACTGGGCGAATACCTGACAGATCTTCTATTGCAAACGGAATCAAAGTCAGTCGGTCATCCGGTGGCATCGGCTCCACTAGTAGAAGAGCTAGACATCGAAATTCTTCAAATCCTACGTGGAGAGGACATCCTGCGCCCTAGTCCTCAAACCATCCTTCGCGAACAGGATGTTCTTCGAATTAAGGGGGATCTGCGTACGATCCACGATCTGAAGGATCGCGTTGGAGTAACCTTCGGGATGAGCCTGAAGTGGCGTGACGAGGACCTCCAATCCACTGACACTAGACTTGTTGAGGCAGTGGTGGGACCCAGCTCACCACTGGCTGGGAAGCAGCTCGGCCAGTCCCGTCTACGCGAGGACTTCGGAGCATCCGTACTTGCCATCCGACAGCACGGAGCATTGACGCATGGTGATTTGCAGGATTTAACGCTCATGCCTGGAGATACGCTTCTAATCGATGTGCCGAATGAACAGATCGAGCATCTAACTAGACAGCGCGTGTTCCTAGTGGTGTCCAGGGCAGGAATCCCCCGTTTCAACTGGCCCAAGGCCATCAAAGCCCTTGTTATTGTCATCTCGGTTCTTGTGATCGCGGCAACTGGATTGCTGTCGATTGTGACCGCAGCAACCACGGGTGCTCTGATGATGGTGCTGAGCGGGTGCATCTCTATGGAAGAGGCTTATGGGTCAATAGAGTGGAACGTGCTCTTCCTGCTGGCTGGCATGCTTGCATTGGGCGCCGCAATGGAGAAGACTGGTGCTTCCTTATTGCTGGCCGGAGGAATGATTGACTCGCTTGGTGAATTCGGGCCGATTGTCCTGCTCGCGGCATTTTTCGGTATCACCATGTTGCTGACAGAAGTAATGTCGAACAATGCGACTGTTGCACTGTTACTGCCCATCGTAATCACCACCGCGCATTCGATCGATGCGAACCCACGAACCTTCATGTTCGCGGTCGTGTTTGCGGCGTCATCAAGCTTCATGACGCCGGTTGGCTACCAGACGAATACGATGATCTATGGGCCTGGCCAGTACCGGTTCGTGGATTTCATTCGTGTGGGGGCACCACTCAACCTCATATTTTGGATCTTGGGCACGCTTATGATTCCCTGGTTCTGGCCCTTCTAGGCCGAAGGGGGACCGCCTCAGGTGGGCTTCTGCCCCATCGTAGGAAGCACACGGAATCGTGAGACTTAGAGCAGGGGCCGCAGTGGCACCACCCGTGATTCCCTCCTTCGGTTATGGATAATGTGGGTGAATTCAATAGGCTGGAGTGCCGGATGGTCTTCTGGATGGCTAGGTGTCCGTTGTCCCTAAGTTGGCCGATCGACTTGTCCGCCCGACCCTCTATGGATACGCTGCTGCGTGGCGGATGGTCTAAGTAAGTAAATCGGCGTAGGAGGCAGACATGACACGACCGGGGGCAAAAGAAACGAGCAAGCAGTCGCGGCGTAACTTTCTTCTGAGGGCGGGTGCGACAGCAACTGGATTGGTCTTTGCGCCTATGTCTTTAGCGGAAAGGCTCGGGGCAGCCCAGGTGCCCCCCAATGCCTTGAGGATCGGGACTATCGGGGCGGGGCTTATCGGGGGGGCAGTCGGACTCAAGTGGGCGGAGGCTGGACATGAGATCCTCTTCTCCTCGCGCCATCCCGAAGAGCTGACGGAACTGGTCGATCGGGCTGGGCCCAGAGCACGTGCGGGAATGCCGGAGGAGGCGGCCGCCTTCGGGGAGGTCGTCTTCATAGCAGTGCCCTACGCGGCGCTCCCTCAAGTGGGGCAGGACTACGGGTCCTTGATGCGGGGCAAGATCGTCATTGACTGCGGAAACCCCTACCCGCGACGCGACGGACCTATGGCGAACGATGCCCTAGAGAAGGGAACCGGGGTCGCCTCCGCCGAATACCTGCCGGGCGTCCGCCTCGTACGCGCGTTCAACGCAATCGCCTACAGGTCGGTCGAGCAGGAAGCTCACCGTGAGGGAGAGAAGGTCGGAATTCCGATCGCTGGGGACGATCTGGAGGCCCTCCAAATCGTATCGGCCCTCGTGGTGGATGCTGGTTTTGACCCAGTTGTAGTCGGACCGCTGGCACGGGCGCGAGAATTCGATCAGGGCACGCCAGTATATGTAACCGACATGACTGCGTCCCAGCTTAAGCAGGCCTTGAACCTAGGGTAGTGGAACATGGTTTTCACCAAAGCAGAAAGTCAAAATACTGGATGATTGAACTCAAGAATTCTGCATTCAGTCATCCGTCTTGACCATCTTCTCGGAATCCCCTTCTTCAATCAGGTCTCCGGCACCCACATCGACAGCCTTGTCCAATAAATGGGTTGACCGTAACATTGGCTGAGATCAGCGATCCGCGTCAAAGCCGGGCCCTGTACCTTTC
>CAZJIM010000005.1:0-46155 GCA_964546115.1 uncultured Gemmatimonadaceae bacterium
TTATGTTTTTTTTCCTCGTGCGATCGGTGTTGATCGAGGCCTTCAAGATCCCGACGTCCTCGATGGAAGGGACCCTGCTCGCAGGAGACTTTCTCCTCGTAAACAAGGCAGCGTACGGTGCGGAGATCCCGGGCCTCGGTCTCTCTCTTCCGGCTCTCTCGGAGCCAGATCGTGGTGACATCATCGTCTTCCACCCACCCCATGAACCCGACAAGCACTACGTCAAACGCCTTGTGGGGTTGCCAGGTGATATGCTGCAGATGAGGGACAAGAGCTTGTTCGTAAATGGGGAAAAGATCTTGGAGCCCTACGTCAGGTACTTGGATCCGGATGGGGACGCCGTGCACCCAAGCATGTCCTGGCAGGCGACGTATCTCCGGGGCCGGGACGCTCCGGGTCAATATCGCCCTTCGCGGGATAACTGGGGTCCCCTTGTGGTGCCACCTGAGCGCTTCTTTGTGCTGGGCGACAACCGCGACAACTCCGAAGATTCTCGGTACTGGGGGTTCATTATGCGGGAAGCGATCGAGGGACGCCCATGGGTGGTCTACTACTCCTCCGAGCCACAGGAAGCAGATGGATTATCGCCTTTCAGTGAAGTTCGATGGGGTCGGATCGGAGGGCTGGTCCGCTAGGTTTGGTCACCAAAGTTTCTCCCCAGAGTGGTTCCATGTCAGGCTTCTCTGAGGGACTAGGTTGGACCCGGTGAATGAGCTGAGGTTAGGCAGGTAGATGAACTCGGCACTCGTAGGTTTCCCATAAGCCTCTCCGCCTCCCACTCCCGGTTTCTGGAAACGTTCACTAGGCAACCCTACGAGAGACTGATGTCGGGGGCCCGAATTCCGCTTTGCATAAGGGTGTTTCAGGCCGTCGGCCCCGTTGACACTCGTCGGGGGGGGAAATATCCTTTAACGCTCTCTTGTGGTCTGTTCATCACAGGTTAGCCGGCTCATTGAATCGCTGAGGTACATGAAGACGCACACTCCGAAAGCGAGCGAGATTGAGCGCAGCTGGTGGCTCGTAGACGCCACGGACAAAACCTTGGGTCGCCTTGCCACGGAACTGGCCCGGATTCTACGTGGGAAGCACAAGCCGATTTACACGCCGCATTTGGACACGGGTGATTACGTAGTGATCCTGAATGCTGAGAAAGTTCGGCTCACTGGATCCAAGGCAGATACTAAGACCTACTTTAGGCACTCTGGCTATATTGGAGGAGAAAAGCAGATTCCGTTCCGTCGCATGGTACAGACCCACCCCGAACGGATAATAGAGTTGGCGGTCAAGGGCATGCTCCCCAAGAATACTCTCGGTAGAGCGATGAGGAAGAAACTAAAGGTTTATGCAGGGAATGAGCATCCCCACCAGGGGCAGAATCCCCAACCGTTGGAAATCTGAGCGCTCGAGATAGAGCGACCCTCCGACCCGAAGAAGGCGAGTCCATGGCTGCAGAGCCCACTGAACAGTATCAGGCGGTCGGTCGTCGGAAGACGAGCACCGCGAGAGTGCTGCTCAGGCCTGGGACAGGGGAGTGGTTGGTAAACGGCCGGAGCCTACAGGACTACTTCCCCCGGATCTTCCATCGGAAGCGAACGGAGGAAGCTTTCAAGGTCACGGACTACGATGGTCAGTTCGATGTGACCGTGCGTGTGAGGGGTGGTGGGATGACTGGTCAGGCTGACGCGGTCCGGTTGGCACTGGCTCGAGCCATCCTCAAGAAAGATGAGGAGGTGCGTCCAGTTCTCAGAAGGCACGGACTCCTCACTCGGGACTCCCGGAAGGTCGAACGTAAGAAGCCGGGGCGTCCGAAGGCTAGGAAGCGTTTCCAGTTTAGCAAGAGATAGGGCTTTGGAAGAGCAGAAACAGATAGAGTTGAGTGAGCTGCTTGAGGCAGGGGTCCATTTCGGGCACCAGACGCGGCGATGGAATCCGAAGATGCGGAAGTACATCTTCACTGAGCGTAATGGGATTCACATCATCGACCTGCGAAAGACCCTGGACCGGTTGCAAGCGGCTACAGCGATCACTCGAGAGATTGTGTTGAAAGGCGACCGCCTCCTCTGCGTGTGCACGAAGCCCCAGCTCCGTGGGATCATTGAAGAGCATGCTGAGCGGTGCGGTGCTTATTATATGACTGAGCGGTGGTTGGGTGGGATGCTCACGAACTTCCAGACGATCCGTCAACAAATTCGGAGACTGAAGGAACTCGAACGCGGCCAGGAGGAAAACGCTTTTGAGTTCTACACGAAGAAAGAGCGGCTTCTCCTAGACCGTGAGCGACTTAAGCTGGATAAGTACTTTTCTGGTGTGAAAGATATGGGCCGCCTCCCGGGCATCATCTTCGTGATTGATGCGAGGCGAGAAGCGATTGCGATCAAGGAGGCGAATCGCCTTGGCATTCCGGTGATTGCCATCACAGATACGAATGCGGATCCGGATCGAATTGATTTCCCGATCCCAGGCAATGATGACGCGATCCGGTCTGTGAGTCTTATCACGAAGGCGATCGCTGACACGGTGAGAGCGGCGAGGAGGGAGGTGCCCGAACAGGAACGGAAGAGGGCCGACGAACTTGAAGCCACAACGTACTCGACTGAAACCGGAGAGAAGTCAGCGGCGCCGGACGATGCCCTTCGGCGCCGGGTTCGGCGGCGACGTCGGCCTCGCCCAGAGGTCATTGCTCAACTACAGAAGAAGGAGAAGCCGCCGGCCGGAGAGGGTGGGGAAGTCAGCGGCCCAGAAGAGACTCCAGCTGAGGGAGTAGATAGCAAAGACTGAGGCCACCTTTTTGGGAGAGACAGTCGCGGTTGTTACGCCCAAATGTGGAGACGCGAGAGGCGGTAGCCGGATGGCGGAAGGTGGCCGGGGAATCAGGACCGACCTCATCCCTGTCCCTTCCGCCTCTTTTCACGAGTGTACCTTCGCAAGTCATGGAGGTGGAGAACCTATAATGAGCGTGAGCGCAAAAGAGGTAAAGGCTCTCCGGGATCACACGGGAGCGGGAATGATGGATTGTAAGGGGGCTCTCCAAGAGATGGGTGGCGATTTCGAGGCCGCTGTCGACCTACTTCGGAGCAAAGGGGCGGCGAAGGCCGCGAAACGGGCAGACCGGGCCACTAATGAAGGAACGGTTGGCCACTATCTGCATCATGGTGCTCGGCTCGGAGTGCTCGTGGAGTTGAATTGTGAGACGGACTTCGTCGCCAATACCGAGGGGTTCCGGGATCTCGCTCGAGATCTGGCGATGCACATCGCCGCGGCCAATCCCTTGGCCGTGCGACCCGAAGAACTCCCGGAGGACCTGCTTGAGCGGGAGCGTCAGGTCTACCTGGAGCAGGTAAGAGGTGAGGGGAAGCCGGAGGCAATTCAGGACAAGATCGTCGAGGGAAAGATGAGAAAATTCTTCGAGGAGTCGATCTTGCTCAAGCAGAAATTCGTCAAGAACCCGGAACAGACGATCGAAGATCTCATCACCGATATTTCGTCCAGGACAGGGGAGAAGATCCAGGTTGCCCGCTTCTCTAGACTGGAGGTGGGCGTGATGGGGTAGACCAGGTTTCAGGTCCCTGGCGCATCGACCACCCCTCCCTCATCGAACCTTCGGCAGGACGGTCACCATGACGGAGGACAACTCCCAGTTGAAATATCACAGGGTCCTTCTCAAGTTGTCGGGGGAGGCACTCTCTGGCGAGCGAGGGTTCGGCATTGATCCTCCCGTAGTCGACAGACTCACCGACGAGGTGAGGCTCGTCAATGACATGGGAATCAAGCTCAGTTTGGTTGTTGGGGGCGGAAACATCGTTCGGGGTACGATTGCCTCGCAGAAGGGCATGGACCGCGTCACCGCAGACTACATGGGGATGTTGGCCACCATCATCAATGCGATGGCCCTCCAGGACATGTTGGAGCGCAAGGGTGTCGAAACACGGGTGATGACGGCAATCCGAATGGAAGAGCTGGCGGAACCCTACATCCGGCGCCGTGCCCTCCGTCACCTCGAGAAGGGACGACTCGTCCTGTTCGCAGGCGGGACCGGAAACCCGTACTTTTCGACCGATACCGCGGCAGTTCTTAGGGCGATTGAGATGGAATCTGACGTGATCATCAAGGCCACGAAAGTCTCGGGCATCTACACAACGGATCCCGAGGAGGACCCTGAGGCGACCTTCTTGCCGATCGTGAGCTTCCATGAAGTCATAGCCAGGGAGCTGGGGGTTATGGACTCACCGGCGGTTTCGCTGTGCAGGGAGAACGACCTTCCCATTATTGTGTTGAACCTCAGGGAAATGGGTGCGGTCGGAGCGGCGATTCGGGGTGAGTCGGTCGGAACTCTCGTTTCGTAAGCGGGCCAGATATCGGTCCAAGCGCTGCGACGCCACAGGGCCACTAGGTGGGGTCTGTTGGTCCGCACTGGAAGACTCTGAACGAGGGAGAAGAGATGTCTACAGACGAAGAGGTGAAGCGGAATATGGAAGACGCGCTGGATGCTGTCCGGAGAGAGTTCTCGACAGTCCGGACGGGGAAGGCAACACCGGCCCTCTTGGATACCGTCCGGGTCGACGCATACGGCTCGAGGCTCCCTCTGAACCAGGTTGCAAAGGTCTCAACGCCTGAGCCCTCCCTCATCGTGGTACAGCCATTTGACTCCTCGCTCATGGGTGAGATTGAAAGGGGGATCCTTCGAGCCGATCTGGGGCTGAACCCCTCCAATGATGGTCAGATTGTGCGAATTCCGATTCCTCCGCTCAATGAGGAACGCCGGAAGGAGTACGTGCGGCTCTTGCACAAGATGGCTGAGGAGGGTCGAATATCGATTCGCCATGCGAGGCGAGAGGGGAATGATCAGGCGAAGTCTCGGATGAAGAATGGCGAGCTCTCCGACGACGATGGCTACCGTGAGATGGAGGCGATTCAGAAGCTCACGGACGAATATTCTGGAAGGATCGACTTCCTCTTGGCAGCTAAGGAGAAGGAGGTTATGTCCGTCTGATTGAGTCTCCCTCGGGTGGTTTGCTCAGGTGGTTGCCCAGGTATTGTCGTTTCCACAGTTTTCGTCCCTGCGGGCCATTTTCCTTCTCATGAGTCACGATCACATTACCCCCTCCGCCCTTGATGAAGTCGTTCCTCGGCACATTGCCGTGATCTTGGACGGCAATGGACGCTGGGCCGCCGATCGAGGTCTTCCGCGCCATGCCGGGCACCGGGAAGGGATGAAGGCCGTCCGGGAGATCATCCTAGGTTGCATGGACTCCGGAGTTGAGATTCTTACCCTATTTGCCTTCTCAACCGAAAACTGGCAGCGTCCGGAAGAGGAGATCATCGCTCTGATGACACTTCTTCAGCTCTACGTAGAACAGGAGAAGGACGAACTTCGAGAACGCGGAGTTGAGGTCCGTGTCCTCGGGGATTTTTCTCGCATGGATGGCCCGACGCTTGATGCAGTAAAGAGAATCGAAAGGGCCACCAAGGAAGGAGAGGCAATGCGGTTAAATCTCATGATCTCCTACTCAGGGCGAGCTGATATCTTGAACGCGACCTGCGAACTCGCCCGGCGGGTGAGGGGGGGGACGCTGGAGCCCGAGGATATAAATGAAGAGATGATGTCCCAGGCCCTCCTGACCGGGGACCTGCCGGATCCCGACCTCTTGATCAGGACGTCGGGAGAGTCCCGACTCTCCAACTTCATACTTTGGCAGCTCGCCTACACGGAGCTATATATCGCTCAGGTGCTCTGGCCTGATTTCACACGTGACGATCTACTGGAAGCTATCACCGAATACCAGCGGCGTGAGCGACGATTCGGCCGGATCTCTTCCTCCTGATTCTTCCCCTGCTCCGGATCCCCGATTGATGGATGGAAACGATCTTGGCCGACGCCTTGCGGTTGCTGGGGTGGGCATTCCCTGCGGGGTAATGGTCGTCTATCTTGGCGTCTGGTCTGTAGGTGTGGCTCTTTCGATCGTAGCTGCGATTGGTGTGAGGGAGGTCTATCTGATCGCAGGTGCATCCGGGTGGCGCCCATTCCAGTCGTTGGGGATAATAGCATCCGCACTGCTTGTCCTCAGTGCGGCTTGGACTGCGAACTTGGCCGTTTGGAGTATTGCTGCCGTCACCATTGTCCTGGGTCTTAGTCTGGTGGCGCTGGTCAGCGCGGTTTTCTATCGGGGACCAGGCGATCGACCGCTTGCTTCGGTTGCCACCACGATCCTCGGCGTGGTTTACGTTGGGGTTACCCTGAGTTTCGCTGTTCACCTTCGAGGCTTTCCGGGCGTGGCAGATGGCGGGATAGGGTGGGATGGAGCGCTAATCCTGATCTTCCCCCTGACGGTCACCTGGGTAGGTGATTCAGTAGCGTACTTTTCAGGCCACCGGTGGGGTCGAACCAAACTTATTCCATCAGTGAGCCCAGGGAAGACGGTCGTGGGGGCGGCAGGCGGGCTTTTGGGAGCAATGGTTACCGCAACGCTCTTCGCGGGTTTCCTGATCAACCCCCACACGGGAGCCGTTCTCCCGTGGTTGTCCGCTGCTGTGGTCGGGCTGATTGTTGGATGCGTCTCTCAGGTCGGAGACCTTGCGGAATCACTATTGAAGAGGGAGGCATGTGTGAAAGACTCGGGGACGTTGTTCCCGGGTCACGGGGGAGTTCTGGACAGATTCGACTCTATTTTCTTCAGCCTGCCCGTCACGTATGTGCTCTTCCACTTTCTACTCGAGCCATGAATGCCCGCCCGTTGGTTCCGGGAGGAGACCACGACGATCATGAGCTGACTACCCCTGTATCTGTCGGTGACCGGCGTATCCGGATTGCCATCCTGGGATCTACGGGGTCGATCGGGGTCAGCGCTCTGAGGGTGATCGAACGACATCCTGAGCGGTTCGAAGTGACCGTTTTGGCTGCGAACCGGTCTGTTGAAGCGCTCCAGGCGCAGGTCCACTGTCACACACCCAAGCGGGTTATCGTCTGCGACGAGACGGCATACCACCGATACACGGGAGGGGGAGCGGAGTGGGTAGGGGGTCGGGATGGTCTGATTGAGTCCGTGATCCGGTCAGATGTAGACGTAGTGGTGAATGGGCTCGTCGGGTTCGCGGGGCTCGAGCCATCCCTCAGAGCGTTGGCGGCCGGAAAGAGGCTTGCCCTCGCGAACAAGGAATCACTCGTGGCGGGTGCGGAGCTGATGGCCATGGCTCTTCGAGAGGGAGGAGGACAACTTGTACCGATCGACTCGGAGCATTCTGCTGTTATGCAGTGCCTAGAGGGCCAGCAAACGGCCTCGGTTGCGCGAGTGGTTCTCACTGCATCGGGAGGACCTTTCCGGGGATGGGAGGCCGAACGGATGGCCGGTGTTCAAGCCGAAGATGCGCTCCAACACCCGACCTGGGAAATGGGTGTGAAGGTCACGGTGGATTCGGCGACGCTGGCCAACAAGGCGTTGGAGGTGATCGAGGCCCATTTCTTATATGGGATTTCCTACGATCGCATTGAGGCGGTCGTACACCCCCAGTCCATCGTCCACTCCTTTGTGGAGTTTGTCGATGGATCCGTCATAGCTCAGTTGGGGTTTCCCACAATGGAACTCCCGATCTTGTACGCGCTGACTTATCCTGAGAGGCTTGCGGATCCAGAGCTGCGAACTTTTGATCCGGTAAAGTCGTCACCGCTCACATTCGAGCCGATTGACCTGGATGCTTTCCCGCTCTTCCAGATCGGGAACGAGGCTGGACGAAGAGGAGGGACTGCGCCAGCCATTTTCAATGCCGCGAACGAAGTGGCTGTGGCAGCGTTCCTGATCGGGGATCTATCGTTCCGCATGATTGCTGATGTAGTGGGAGAGGTAATGACTCGCGCTAAAATCAGGTCAGTCACGCTTCTAGAAGAAGTACTCGAGGCAGATAGAGAAGCGCGGGAGATAGCCCGCAAACTAGTTCAACGCGAGCGATCCGCCGCGAGGGGATTGAACGGATGACCATTCTTTCAACTGTTGTCGTACTGGGCGTCTTGATCTTCGTACATGAACTGGGACACTTCCTGGCTGCCCGATCCGTCGGTATCCCAGTGGAGCGTTTCTCCATCGGTCTGGGTCCCCGTATCGTGGGTTTCACCCGAGGCGATACCGAATACGTCCTGGGTATGATTCCTCTCGGTGGATACGTGAAGATGGGGGGTATGGACGATCAAATAATGGAGACAATAGAGGGGGGAGAGAAGAGAACACCTATAGAGGGTGAAACTTCAAAGGAGGAGCTCACACGGCCAGCAGCAGGGACGCATCCTTCAGATGGCTTCGACTCCAAGCCGGTATGGGCCAGGGCCTGGGTGATTTCGGCGGGTGTGATCATGAACATTCTGTTTGCCTTCGTCACCTATGTGGTCGTCGCGGGGGGATGGGGTGATCCCGAGATGGAAACCACGCGACTTGGAATCCTCAATGTGGAGGTGGTGCCCTCACAGGCTCAGGAGTTGTTGGACATTCCTGCGGGAGCCTCGATCGTTAGCGTCGGCGAACGACCGACCAGTCACTGGGGCCAGGTTCGGGAGGCGATTCTCGACGCGCCCGACGGACCGACGTCGATCGTATTCGAGGAGCCGACCGGAGAAGTTCAGGTCGACCTTACCGGGTCAGAACTCCGAGAGCAGGTCTTCGGGGCTATGGACTACTGGTTGGATCCTGTTATCCAGATAGTGACTCCGGGCACTCCGGCTGACGCAGCGGGCATTCGTAGTGGAGATCGAGTGCTGGCAGTGGACGACCTAGAGATCACGACTTGGCCGCAACTCGTCTCCGCCGTACGGGTCCGCCCGGAGGTTCAGATTGAGCTCACCTTGGAGCGGGACGGCCAGCGGATCACATTGCCCGTGACTCCCGAGGCTCAGAGGGAGTTAGATCCGGAGTCTGGAGAATTGATCACGATTGGTCGGGTTGGGATCATTCCGGTTCTTCCAAATATCGCGTTTTCGTCTATGCCTCCCCTTCAGGCGGTCGCAGCAGGCTGGAATGAGACAGTATTCATCACTGGCCAGATCCTCGGTTTCCTGAGGGATCTGGTAACAGGGCAGGTTTCGGCCAGGAACCTGGGGAGCATTGTCGCGATTGGAGAGATGTCCGGTCAAGCCGCTGCAGGGGGTCTCCCGATGTTTCTTCGATTCATGGCCCTCTTTTCGGTGAACCTTGCGATCCTGAACCTTTTGCCA
Source organism: uncultured Gemmatimonadaceae bacterium (assembly GCA_964546115.1). Taxonomy (GTDB): domain Bacteria; phylum Gemmatimonadota; class Gemmatimonadetes; order Longimicrobiales; family Gaopeijiaceae; genus JAAXGI01. Next base: position 9,194 of record CAZJIM010000005.1, read on the forward strand.
ATTCCGGTTCTCGACGGAGGGCACTTGGTGTTTCTGGGGATCGAAGCGGTACGTGGCCGACCCCTCTCGATAGAACAGCGGCTTCGGTGGAGTCAGGTTGGCTTTGTCGTCTTGATAGGGATAATGGCGCTCGCTCTCGGAAACGATCTACTGAGGCTCTTTGGCCTCTGATCTAAGATCCTTCACGGGTGTCTGCTCACCTTCTAAAGGAAGGAGAGCTGCCCCGCGTTGCACTGAAGCCGGAGTTCTTCTATGTCGACCAGGCTAGTAGGTTCGTCCTGGCTCGCTACCTCCAAGAATCCCTTCCATCCTGCCTTCCGTAACGCCCGGAGCACGACTTCACGGGCGAGTTTGGGTCGGTTGCATTCCCTAGATAGATGAGCGAGGAAGATTCCTGAGAGCCGTGGATGGAGTAGTTCTCGAGCGAACCTTGCAGCAGCATGGTTGGAGAGATGACCGTGCGAGGAGGCGATCCGTGTTTGCACGGAAGGAGGGTAGGGACCCGTACGCAGCAGTTCCTCATCGTGGTTCGCCTCCAGCACCAGAAAGTCGCATTGAGAGAGCGAATGACGGATGCCAGCGGTAGGCCTTCCCAGATCAGTGGCAATGCCAACACGGGTTCCGCAGCGGGTTCCCGTGACTGTGACGGCAACCGGGTCTACTGCGTCGTGCACAGTGAGAAAGGGATCCACCCTGAACTCCCCGACGGTGAAGCTGCGGCCCGGCTCATAAAACCGGAGTGGCTCGGTTCCACTGAGGAGTGGTGCACATGCCTCACTTGTAGCGCGGGTGAGATAGATCTGAGTTCCGAATTTACGAGAAAAGACACCGCTGCCCCGGGTGTGATCCCGGTGGTCGTGAGTGATCACTATGGCTGCGATAGAGGGAGCTTCGATCCCCAGGGAGTCCAGTCGCCTCTCCATCTGGCGGGCACTAAGGCCAGCGTCGATGAGGATTCTGGTCGTGCTACTCGTCAGGATTGTTGCGTTCCCTCTGCTTCCACTGCCTAAAACCGCGATCTTCACCTAGTTCCTCCGGCCCCCTCGTCTGCGTGGACTCCGTGCCAGATACGGGTCAGCAGGGCGCTCTCCCCGAAGGTGAGCGGAACACCCCGCCGGCCCATGGCTCGTTCCGCAGTCTCCAAAAAGGCTTCCAGGCGATACGGAACGAGCTCACGGCCAGATCCCCAGTGGAAGGGAGGAACAAACTTGGGTGGCAGACCTTCGCCGAAGAGATTGGTTCCTACGCCCACAGTCGTGCCGGCGTTTAAGGTCATACCAATCCCTGTCTTCACGTGGTCTCCAAGGAAGACTCCGAGCTTGAGCAGGCCCGTATCGGTCTCGCCTTCGGCGGTGGTTACCCGAACGGATCCGTAGTTGTTCTTTAGATCGGAGTTTGTGGTCATTGCACCCAGATTTACCCAACGCCCCACAAGTGAGTGGCCGAGGTATCCGTCGTGTGCCTTGTTCGTGTATCCTAGGAAGATCGAGGTCGAAATCTCTCCCCGCAAATTGCACATTGGTCCGCATGATAGTCCCTGGAAGAGCCCTCCCAGAAGGATTGAACCGGCCCCTATGAAGGCGGGCCCCTGGAGATGGGTGAGCGGTCGAACACGGACTCCAGATGCCAGGTGGATTGGACCCGATGTCGTGTCAAGAACCACACCGGGGTCTACGATTACGTCCTCCTCCATGCTGACCGGGTCCGCACCGAATTGCTCTACTCCGGATATCTCCGGAAGCCTTTGAATGTCTTGCCCTTGCCCTTCTGGGTAGAGGGTAGAGAGGTCTTGAGAGAGCTGATTCGCGTTTCGACGCACGAGTTCCCACGGAGTTTCGAGAAGGCTCCCGGGAAGCTCTACCCGACAGTCGCTCGATTCTCCGATAGTGTCCAATATGCCCGTGGATACGGGCCTGAATACGCTGACTTCACCAGTCAGTTCCTCTTCCGGGGGGAGAGCGACTCCGGGTGGGAGGAGCCACCCCACATGGGAACCTTCAGCCATGAGGCGCGCTCTGCCATTCGGCATCTCTGCGGGGATAATCAGTTCGGGCTCTCCATTCCCGGAGAGTGGAGGAGCGTAGCGCGAAGAGAGAAGAACAAGTGCCCTGTTGCTTGGGATCTCAGCAGGTTTGATTATCGGGGGCACTCCGTCCATCTCGAAGCCTTCCAGCCCAGGAGCGGTAAGGTATCCGACCGTGGAAAGGCCGGTGGCCTGTTCCAAGCGCTCACGAAGAAGGAGAGCTCCAAAAAGGATCTCTCCGGCCGGCCGGTTGACTGTGAGGGGTGTCCAGCCACGCGCGATCACGTCGTCCACCAGGAAGAGGTGCCAGATCATTTGTCGGATCTGCCGTCCGGCTCCACTGAAACGGACCCTTCCGATACTGCGGTTGGGCTCGAGCCCGCGTGTTCCTCCTTTACCCCCTCCGGGAGGTGGGCTAGGAGTTGCTTCAGCTCCGAGGATCGCTGGCGGGAGGTCACCAGCGTGATTCCCCCAGAACGAACGACCACTAGGTTGTCCACTCCGAAAAGGACGACGGGGCCGTCCTCTGCCCAGACAACGGAGTCTCGAGAGTCCACGAGATGGAGGTCGCCAAGTCCGCAGTTTCCAGTCGCGTCGGACGCAAGAGACCGTGTAAGCGATTCCCAGCTTCCCAGATCATCCCAACGGAAGTTGGCTTTCACAGCGCCCACTTGGCCACTCCGTTCGAAGACAGCCTCGTCGATCGACACCATTGGCACCTCCTCGAAGAAGGCGATATCATCGCCGCGGTCGAGTAGGGGGAGGCAGTCTCCGATCTCGGGAGCGTGAAGACGGATCTCGTGGAGGAACCGCGACACAGGCAGGACAAAGATCCCACTGTTCCACCAATAGCCGGAGGAGAGGTACTCTTCAGCGGCCGCCAGGTCTGGCTTCTCAATGAACTCGCCTACCCAGAACGCTTCGAGGAGGTTTCTGTTCACCAGCGGTTCTCCTGGCCGAATATACCCATAACCCGTCTCCGGCCGATCTGGGGAAACAGCTATGGTCAGGAGGATATCTTCGGTCCGAGCAATCTCTGCTGCACTCCGGATCAGCGGGGAAAAGGAGGATTCGGGCTCGATCCGGTGGTCTGCGTGGAGAGACACGAGGATTGCATCTGGGTTTCTTTGGAGAATGCGATGCGCCGCCCAGGCGAGGACTGGACCGGTTCCTCTAGCCTTTGGCTCAACCCAAAAATTGTCTTCTTCCAGGGTCGGAAGGATGCTCCTGAACGGAGAGACCAGGTGATCGCCGGATAAGATCGAGAGGCGCCTAGGCTCCACCAGCGAGAGGGCTCGATCGACGGTATCACAAATCAGGGGCTGCTCAGACGCGAGAGCCAGCAGCGGTTTTGGTCGGGAGAGGGTGCTCGCTGGCCAGAACCGCGATCCGATGCCGCCCGCCAGGACAGCGACCCAGAGGCCAGAGTCAGTGCCGCGCAAGGAGGGCATTCACCTGGTTCAGGAGTTTCTTGGGGCTGAACGGTTTTGTCAGAAACGCATCGGCTCCAAGGGAAAGCTCCTGCCTCCGATCCGTGTCTTGCCCCTTTTCAGTCAGTATAATTACGGGCAGATCCGACCAGTACACTAGTTTTGGGAGCTCTCAGAGTACGTCAAAACCTACCTCAGGAGTGGTGTTAAAGTCAAGGAATGAGAGGGCTTTCGGGCTTGACACTACTCCCGCGTGGCAGATAGTCTTTTCGTTTCGAGCGGGTCTTGCCACGGTGGGGTCTTCCATCTTTCCAGCTGAGTCGGAGTCGAGAAAGGCGCCATGAGATCAGTTCTCTGTTCGGTGGGTGTATCATGCATGTTTCTGGCGGCATGCGACGATGACCCGTTCCTCATTGAATGGACCGAGAATCCTGAGGAAGCGGTCCTCTTCGCCCTGGATCGGGATGAGCTGAACTCCCCATCGGCATACAATATGCTTGCCCGACTCCAGGTCGTTATAGAGGATCCGGTGACAGAGGGGCGTTGGGACTTTGCTGTGGACCGTCAGAATGGTCAAATGGTGTTCCTTACGCCTCGCGTCCTGGGCATACCGTCGGAAGCGGCACTGGTCCCATTTCCGGGGATGGAGTTCGAGGAGATGCGCCGGGCGCCATCGGACACGCTACTGTACGTGACTGACAAACCAGTTCCGGTGGAGCTGGGGACGATCTACGTAGTGCGTACCCATGAGCAGATCGGTAGCTATGGCCGGATCTGCTTCTATTACGGCAAGCTCGAACCGCTGGAGATCGACCTGCAGGCTGGTGTTCTTCGATTCCTGCAAGACACCAGTCCGGCCTGCAACAACCGCAGTCTCGTGCCTCCGCGGTAGGGAGCGAAGGTTTCGTTCATGCTTGATCTCAGAGCAATCCGCGCGGATCCAGAAGTGGCCAAAGAGGGTCTTCTCAAGCGAGGGGAGACTGAGGCCGCAACGTCGGTATCAGAGCTCTTGGAGCTGGATGCGAAGCGTCGTGAAGCGGTCACGCGGGGCGACCAGCTCCGCGCAGAGCGCAACGAGGTCTCGAAGAAGATTGGGGTGCTCAAGCGAGATGGTCTAGACGCATCGGACCTGATTGGCGAGATGAGGGCTGTCGGCGAGGAGATCGATCGTCTGGAAAAGACCGCGAACGCGAGCGAGGGGCGAACCCGGGAGCTGTTGTTCGCTATGCCCAACCTTCCCTTGGCCGAAGTCCAAGAGGGAGGGGTAGATGAGGGTGAGGTAGTGAGACAGTGGGGAGAACCGGTGGAGCATACCTTTCCGGCTCAGTCTCATTGGGAGTTGGGTGAGGCGCTTGGGATCTTGGATCTTTCCAGAGGAGCAAAGATCTCGGGTTCGGGTTTCCCAGTTCTGCGTGGTGCGGGAGCGCGTCTCCAGAGGGTCTTGATCGAATGGATGCTCGACCTACACGTACGAGAGCATGGATATCAGGAGCTTCGGGTTCCCTATCTGGTAACCGAACAGACACTCTCTGGAACGGGGCAGTTACCCAAGTTCGCAGATGAGTCGTATCTCATTGAGCGTGACTCGCTCTGGCTGATTCCGACGGCTGAGGTGCCTGTTACGAATCTCCATCGTGATGAGCTGCTTAAGCCCGAAGATTTGCCACTTCGCTACACGGCTTATTCGCCGTGCTTCCGGCGCGAGGCGGGTGCGGCCGGGAAGGATACGAGAGGTCTCCTCCGAGTGCACCAGTTCGACAAAGTGGAGCTTATCCGGTACGAGACCCCAGATCGGAGTCGTGAGGCACTCGACGAGATGACCATGGAAGCTGAGCGGGTTCTTCGGGATCTTGACTTGGCGTACCGGGTCGTGCGACTGGCTGCTGGAGATATGGGATTCTCGGCTATGATGACCTACGACCTTGAGGTGTGGTCTCCCGGTGTGTCCCAGTGGCTCGAAGTATCGAGCTGTTCTACCTGTGGAGATTTTCAGGCGCGACGGGCGAACCTCCGGTATCGACCGCAATCCGGAGAGAAGCCCGAGTTCGTGCACACGTTGAACGGTTCGGCGCTGGCTCTCCCTCGCCTCCTCGTCGCGTTGCTTGAGACATACCAGGACGAGCAGGGGAACGTGACTCTTCCCGGCCCACTCACGGATCTGATGGGAGTGGATAGAATCGAGGTGCAGTGAGTGGAGGAGGCTTAGGGAACTATGTCGTCCATTACGAGGCTTGCCAGAATTAGGCAGAGATTCCCACTAAAGCCGTTGAAGAAGAAGTAGTTGGAGTACAGGGATCTTGCGAGTCCGACACGGGGAGAAATCAATACCGTGCACATAGCTGACGACGGCGGTCCATCATGGTGAGGGCCTTCCCCGGTGAGCCCAGATGGGTCACTTTGCAGCTTCAGGATACGGGCCCTGGTGTGGATCCGCAGGTCTGAAACTGGCTCTTCGAGGTCGGCTCCACTACCAAGTCGGGTGGGGTGTCGGTCTCGTCCTCGCTCAGCGGATCGCGGAGAGGATTCACAACAGGAAGATTGATCTCGTCCGCAGCGGACCCCCGGGCGTCGACGTTTCGGCTCCGGCTTTCCGCATGCTCTAGGGATCCGGCCCAGGCCTAGCCTTCCCAGACGTTCAACGAGCCGCACTCATCTTGTCTTCCAGCACCTGGTCCTTCGATAGCGTAGCCCAGCACCTAAATTCGGAGCAGCGGTGCGCTGTCGAGCATGTCGATGGTCCCTTGTTGGTTCTTGCGGGAGCAGGCTCAGGCAAGACTCGGGTCCTCACCGTACGTGTCGCAAGGCTAATCGAGGAACACGGGGTGCCCCCGGACCGGATCCTCGCCGTCACCTTTACGAACAAGGCGTCGGGCGAGATGAAGGAACGGATCCGGCGACTTCTGGGGCGCGACCCCGTTGGTGCCTGGATAGGTACCTTCCACTCTCTCGGGGCCCGTCTGCTTAGGCGGCATGCGGAGAGGCTCGGATGGGACTCGAGCTTCACCATCTTCGACGCAGAGGAGAGCCGTCGGGAGGTGAAACGGGTGTTGGAGGCACAGGGGCTCGACATAAAGCGGTGGAGACCCAAGGCAGTGGGGGCTGCGATCAGTGACGCGAAGAACCAACTCGTCGCGCCTGACCAGTTTGCCGGGGAGCACGGAGACGGCCCCGACGTTTTTCTCAAGACGGTTGCTCGCATATATCCGGAATACCAACGATCCCTCAAATCGCAGAATGCCTTCGACTTTGACGACCTTCTCGTGAAACCGGTCGAATTGTTCGAAGCCCTGCCGCAGATATTGGAAGCGTACCAGCTGCGCTTCGCGTTCATTCTCGTCGACGAGTATCAGGACACGAACCACGCCCAGTTCAGATTTCTCGAGAGACTTGCACGTCGACACATGAACCTGATGGTGGTAGGTGACGACGATCAGTCGATTTACGGATGGAGGGGTGCCGACATCCGAAACATCTTGGAATTTGAAGAGACATATCCGGGCACGAAGGTTGTTCGGCTCGAGCGTAACTACCGTTCGACCCAGACGATTCTCGCAGCAGCCAATGCTGTGATTCGCTCGAACCTCCGACGGAAGGAGAAGACGCTTCGAACGGATCGAGAGTCGGGAAGGCCTATATCGCTTATCGAAGCAGCGGACGAAGCAGATGAGGCCGGATGGCTCGCTGACGAGATTGCGCGCTCTCTCGTCGAGGATGAAATCGGCGGATACCGTGATGTCGCGGTTCTCTATCGCACTAACGCCCAGTCTAGAGCGCTGGAAGACGCTCTGCGGCGTAGAGGGATTCCCTACCAGATCGTGGGCGGAGTGAGGTTCTATGAGCGGAGAGAGATTCAGGATATCCTGGCGTACCTCAGGTTGATTTCTAACCCAATGGACATGGCCGCCTTCCACCGGGTGGTGAATTTTCCCAGGAGGGGAGTGGGAAAGTCGACTCTGGAGAAGCTACGAAACTGGAGTGAACTGGAGGGAATCAGCCTTCTTGAGGCCGCTGGCAGGGCCAACGAGGTCCCTGAGTCGCCCAAGGTAGGCGTGCGAGGGCTCACGCGATTCTCTGGTCTCATCCAGGACTTCTCAGCTCGCGCTGTGCACCTAGCTGTGGGACCGCTCATTGAGGAGCTTGTCGGTGAACTCGACTTGCGGGCTCTCCTTATTGATGAGGGACCGGAGGGAGAGGATCGGGCTGATAACGTTAGAGAGCTCATCGCCGGTGCGATGGAGTTTGAGGCGAGTCTCACGGAAGATTCGCAGGGGGAGCCGCCAGACCACTTCACTGAACTTGACCTCTTCCTCCAGCAGGTTGCCCTTGTGACGGATCTAGATCGGCATGACCCTGGGTCAGACGCGGTTACACTCATGACCCTACACAACGCCAAGGGTCTCGAATTCCACACGGTGTTCATCTCTGGTCTGGAAGACGGGCTCTTCCCCCATGCTCGAGCTTACGACAAACCAGAGCAGTTGGAGGAGGAGCGACGACTTTTCTATGTGGGGATCACGAGGGCCGAGAACCGTCTGTTAATGAGTTGGGCTCGAGAGCGTCGGCGCGCGGGGGAATTCATGGTTTCCCGACTCTCTCCTTTCGTCAAGGACATTCCCGACAAACTGATCGAAGCTGGACGGTCCCCCCGGCTCCCGCGACCGAGCGAGGTATCCCAGCGGCAGGGGTCGAGACGAACACGTGGACAGGTGAGGAGAGCCTTCGGGTCGGAGGTCGTGGACGGTTCCGGATGGGAAGTGGATGAGGGAGGTTTCGATGAGGACCTGAACCAGGATGTTGCCCGTGTGGTAAAGGGGGAGCGGGTCATCCACCAGACCTTCGGGTCGGGAGTGGTCGTGGGAGTTGCAGGTTATGGTAGAGACGTGAAGGTGACGGTCGATTTTGATTCGATTGGGCGAAAGCGGCTTCTGGCCCGATACGCCGGGCTCGAACGAGGTTTCTGACCGAAAGTGAATAAAACCGGAAAGGAGGTGGGAAATGTCCGGATCCAAGGACCAGAAAGCAGTATCCGGTAAGGATGTGCGGCAGATCGCGGAGCTTGCCAGGCTCCGACCAGATCAGGAGGCCGTCAGGCAGCTTACCGAAGAGCTGAATGGCATTCTGGAGCACGTGCGGCTGCTTGAGACCCTAGACGTCTCGGAAATCGACGAAGAGGACTCGATCACACTGGATCCCGTCTTGTATCGAGATCCTAAGATTGCACCCGACGAGTTGAGGGGGAATGCTCCTGGGAGTATCGCTCCTGACTGGCGGGACGGATTCTTCGTCGTACCACGACTTCCGGCACTGGATCAGGGCGACTCACCTGGGGATGTCGTCGAATGACGAGTGATACCAACATCTTCGAGATCGCATCCCGGGTTCGGTCAGAGGAGGTTGCCCCTGATCACTTCGTTCGGGAGTCGGCTCGGAGGGCCCGGGTGGGGGACACTGGGCTCAACTCCCTCCATGCCTTCCTGTCGGTGCAGGAGGACACGCCGGACGTTCTTGATGGGGTACTCTCAGGGGTTCCCGTGGCGGTCAAGGACAACCTTTGCACACGGAAGCTTGCGACCTCCTGTGGCTCTCGGATTCTTGCCGAGTACGTATCGCCATTTGAAGCTACCGTGGTTCTGAAGCTCCTAGCTGCAGGGGGGGTCGTCCTTGGGAAGACGAACATGGATGAGTTCGCCATGGGGTCGTCTACCGAGAACTCGGCGTTTGGAGCCACCCGAAACCCTCACGATCCCACACGCGTTCCGGGTGGGAGTTCTGGAGGATCGGCCGCCGCAGTTGGGGCGGGGATTGTCCGCTGTGCCCTCGGATCCGACACCGGTGGTTCGGTCCGGCAGCCTGCCTCCTTCTGTGGTGTCGTGGGGATTAAGCCCACATACGGTCGGGTTAGTCGATATGGACTTGTGGCGTTTGCATCATCTCTGGATCAGGTCGGAACGTTCGGAGCGACGGTGGAGGAAGCCGCACTCCTCCTACAGATCGTAGCGGGTCAAGACCCGAGAGATGCCACCTCTTCAAATCGGGAAGTCCCCGACTACTTAGAGGAGATCAACGCCGGGGTAGAAGGGCTGACGGTTGGGGTGCCGGCGGAGTACTTCACCGAGGCGCTGGATCCCGAGGTGCGTCAGCTTTGTGAGGAGGCGCTCGATCGCCTACGGAAAGCTGGTGCCCTGATACAGGAGGTGTCGCTCCCCCACACTCAGTATGCAGTCCCAACGTATTACATCCTCGCTCCGGCGGAGGCTTCATCGAACCTAGCCCGCTACGACGGGGTCCGCTACGGAATGCGTGCTCCGGGGGCCAACTCGGTTGCGGCGGTATACGAGGCTTCCCGCACACAGGGGTTCGGAGGTGAAATTGTCAGGAGGATCATGCTGGGGACATTCGCCCTTTCGGCCGGCTACTACGAGGCGTATTACGGGCGGGCTCAAAAGGCGCGCGCTCTGATTGCTCGCGACTTCGAGCGGGTATGGGAAGGTGGGGCCGATGTACTCTTCACCCCGACATCTCCGACACCTGCCTTTCCCCTCGGGGAGCGTACCCAAGACCCCGTATCGATGTATCTGTCTGACATCTATACCGTCACCGCAAACCTTGCAGGAATTCCGGGGATCTCTGTCCCCATCGGTTCGGTTGGCAGACTCCCTGTAGGGGGACAGTTTCTGGCACCTAGGTGGGAAGAAGGCCGTATGCTCCGCGCGGCAAGGGGTCTGGAAGTCCTCTTGGGGGGAGAGGTTCCGGAGATCGGATGGGATTCAAGGAGAGAGCCTAGTGAGGGGGGGGGAGAGTGAGCGGCGGGGTCGGCAGTTCAGAAGCCGAGTATAAAAGCGTGGAGTCAGTCATCGGTCTGGAGATCCACGTTCAGCTCCGAACGAGCCAAAAGTTGTTCTGTGCCGACTCCACCCGTTTTGGAGACGCGCCGAACACCAATGTATGCCCGGTGTGCCTTGGTTTACCAGGTGCACTCCCTACGGTAAACGGGGAAGCAGTTGACCTTGCCGTCCTGGCAGCTCTTGCCTTCGGGTGCACCATCCATGAAATGAGTGTGTTCGTTCGAAAGAACTACTTCTACCCCGACCTTCCCAAGGGATATCAGATCTCTCAGTTCGAGCAGCCACTTGCAACCAGTGGCCAATTCACAGTCGAGTTGGGGGCAGAGAGGAGGGAGGTGCGGATTCGACGCATTCACATGGAGGAAGACGCGGGCAAATCCCTTCATGACCGAGTGCTTGGGTTTACAGTCGTCGATTTAAACCGGGCGGGAACTCCGCTGATTGAGTTGGTTTCCGAACCCGATCTACGAACCGCGGCCGAAGCCCGAGCCTACCTCCAGCAAGTCAAACAGGTGCTTGAGTATCTGGATGTCTCCGACTGCAATATGGAAGAGGGCTCTCTGAGGGTCGACGCGAATGTTTCTATTCGGCCGCAGGGAAGCTCTGAGCTTGGAACGAAGACAGAGCTGAAGAACATGAACTCCTTCTCGAACGTCGAGAAAGCGTTGATCGTCGAGATTCAGCGACAGGTAGCGCTCACACGGAGTGGAAAACGGGTTGAGCACCTGACCCTGCTCTGGGATGAGGGAAAGGGTGAGGTTCGCCCGATGCGGACGAAGGAAGAGAGTCATGATTATCGGTACTTTCCAGAGCCCGATCTGCCTCCTCTCCTCGTGCCGGTCAATCGGAGCAAAGCGATCCGCGCTCAGCTCCCTGAGTTGCCGAAAGTCCGGAGAGCGCGAGTCCAGCATGAATTCAAACTACCCGCCTACGACGCTGAGGTGCTCACCTCTACCCGGATGCTGGCAGACTACTACGAGGCGGTCGCGGAGCGGATGGACGATCCGAAGCAGGCATCGAACTGGGTGATGGGGCCGGTGCTCGCTCTCATGAAGGAACGCGCCGAGGAGTTCGAGGCGTTTCCTGTCGCTCCAGAGGACCTCGTGGGCCTCATCGATCTTGTGCGCGACGGCACGATCAGCCAAACGATCGGGAAGGATGTCCTGAGGAAGATGCTCGACCGGGGGGTGTCCGCGAAACGGGTCGTAGCTGATGATAGTCTCGCTCAGATCCGGGATAGTGCACAGCTGGAGAGGTGGGTAGACGAAGTCATGACGGCTAACCTGGAGGAAGTGATTCGCTTTCGGTCAGGGGAAAAGCGGCTTCAGAGTTACTTCATGGGTCAGGTCATGAAGGCTTCGCGAGGGAAGGCCGATCCGGGTGAAGTGTCGCGTCTTCTGGGTCGAAAACTGGAGAGTTGATCGTCCGAAATCCTGGCACGGGGCGATGAGCCGAGGCTTGGCTCCCGTGATCAAACCGAGAAGCATGCCGGTCGAAAACTACATTGTGTATGGGTCCAGTGAACTAAGTTCGTGCGGCTCCTTTCTAGATATCGGTTGCATCGGATGGCCCCGGGTCTCCTGGTTGGAAATCCTCAGCGTCCACCTCCGGTAGTGGAACTCTCCGGCTTGGATCTTCGACGATCTGGTTCTCTGAAGACGTCTGCTCTCGTCTTTGCTCGCGTCGACGGTCGTTTAGATTTCCCAAGCCGACGCGCAGCCCACGAGCGGTAGCCGCGCCATCCACGAATGCTTCCTCGGCCTCCCTCTGGACTACCTCCATGAACCCGTTGAATTCCTCAATGCGCTCTTCCATCCGATCGGAGGCCTGCGTGATCAAATCGGAGAGGTGCGACATTGACGTGGACAATTTTGCTACCTCATCATTGAGTGTCTGGGAGATTGACTCCACATTGCTCGCCGTCTTCCGGATGCTTTCAACGACTGGGTCAGCGGAAAAATCCTGCCGGGCTCGATCGAGCATCCGGGCCGCCTTCCTCATCTGTAGGAGGCCGTACGAAATCAACAGAAAAATTCCTAGGAACATCGTTGAGACCGATACTGCGGAGAGGGCCCCTAGAATGTCGTATCCGTCTCGCGCCGCGATCGACACGATCGTGTCCTGTACTGATGCCGTCTGGAAGGCTAGGAGTGCCATCATAGATGGAAAGTAGTGACCAACGCGGAAAACGTTCCACCTTCGATGCGAGCATGCCGGGTAGCCCATCGGTTGTAACCGATCCCCTTGGACGATAAGTTGCGCGGGCCTTCTCTTTAGGGGCTATCCTCCGCGCCACACAACCGTTTGGACGTCGATGCCTTCATTTCTGGTCGAGGGGAGACACCCGCTCTCAGGTTCGATCCGTCCCGCCGGGAACAAAAACGCAGCCCTCCCGTGCATCTCTGCGGCCCTGCTCACTTCGGCTCCGGTTATTCTAGAGAACGTGCCGCGAGTCCGAGACGTGGAGACCCTCCTCGAGATCATTAAGTCTCTTGGAGTAGGGGTGGAATGGCTGGACGAGGGCACACTCAGGCTCGAAGCAGCTCATCTGTACAGCACCAGCCCAGATCCGGTTCTCGCTGCACGGATACGGGCATCGATTCTGCTGGCTGGGCCACTCCTCGCACGATCTCGCCGGGTCTCGATTCCGCCGCCGGGGGGTGATGTTATCGGCCGTCGTCGCCTAGACACACACTTCCTTGCCTTCCGAGGCCTCGGGGCTGATATCACGGTCCACGTTAACAGCCTCGAGATCACGGCTAGTCAGTTGAAGGGCGGCGACATCTTTCTCGATGAGCCCTCAGTGACTGCCACTGAGAATGCTCTGATGGCCGCTGTACGAGCTCGTGGCACCACAAGGCTCCGGAATGCTGCCACGGAGCCACACGTCCAGGATCTATGTGGTCTGTTAAACGAGATGGGGGCGCAGATCTCCGGTGTTGGAACACACATTCTCCGGATCAAGGGTGTGGACGAGCTAGCTGGGGCAACGTTTCGCATAGAGTCGGATCACATTGAAGCCGGGTCCTTCGTCGGACTGGCGGCGGCCACCGGGAGCGCTCTGCGGATCCAGGATGCTCCCATCCGACACCTCGACTCCACTCTACTTGGGTTCCAGAAGCGGGGAGGGGTCTGGGATACGGAAGGCCGGGAGCTGATCAGACATGGGGACCGTGACCGAGAGGTGCGCAGAGAAGCCTTTGGGCATATTACGAAGATCGACGATGGTCCCTGGCCCGGATTCCCACCCGATCTCACCTCAATCGCCCTCGTCACCGCGACACAGTGTACCGGGACGGTACTGGTGCACGAGAAGATGTTCGAGTCAAGGATGTTCTTCACGGACAAGCTCGTATCCATGGGGGCACAGATCATTCTGTGTGATCCCCATAGAGCCGTGGTTGTCGGGCCGTCTGCCCTGCGGGGACAGCCGCTCGAGAGCCCGGACATCAGGGCGGGGATGGCACTTCTCCTCGCTTCGTTGGCCGCAAAGGGGGAGAGCCGAATCCAAAACATTGGACAGATCGAGCGGGGCTACGAGCGAATTGACGAACGACTTCGGGCCATCGGGGCTCGAATTACTCGTGAAGATTAGCGGGATGAGGGTTGAATCAGGGCTTGAAGCCCGGGTCATATTTTCATATCATTAAGAACGAATGAAAGCTGTCGATGTGACAGCTGTTTTGCGAGTGGGGGAGCCGGTGTCCCCCGCTTTTTTTTACTCCGCGGTTCCGGTATCCGACCGGTGCGGAGCTGGAGTCAAGAGGGTGACTGTGGTAAGGGAGGCCGCGGCGGTGAAGCCGATTCCCGGGATCGAAGGAGGCGTGAACTCCAGGGTCGAGGCCCTGGGTTTGGAGGTTGTGGATGTCGAGTGGGGCGGCACGAGCAGGAAGCCGATGTTTCGAGTACGCGTGGATTTTCCTGACTCGACACCAGGGCGAGGAGTTACGGTGGAGGACTGTGCTCGAGCGAGCCGCGTGATCGAAGATTGGTTGGACGAGCACCGGGCTGTTCCGGAGAAATACGTGCTTGAGGTGTCGTCACCGGGAGTCGACCGACCGTTGTTGCGGAAACGGGACTTCATTCGGTTTACGGGCCGTGAGATAGAGATGAAAGGAACCGACGATAGTTGTGGAACAGTGTTATCTGGTCGAATCAGTGGTGTTCTGGAAGGGGTTGAAGACGAGGGGGACGACTATCGCGTGGTGATTCGGACTTCCGATGAGTCGAGAGTCCTCGTGCCTCGAAAGAACATCGTTAAGGCGAATTTGGTCTTTTGCTGGAACGAAGACGGCTGACCCTATACGGGGATCCGGAGCCTCGGAAACGCGTTTTGGGAGAAGAGGGTGCACATATGGTAAACACCGGACAAATCGTGGCTGCCATTAGAGATATGGCTGCTACCAAGAGCCTCTCGGCTGAGGAGATGAACGATCTGGTCACGGACGGCATCATGGCGGGTCTCGCCCGGATCCACGGTCCGAACGTCCGGGCCGAAATCGATGTTGACGATGTCGGGGGCGAAATTGAGATCATCGTGCTCAAGCGCGTGGTCGACGAAGTAGAGGATTCTTCTGCAGAAGTCTCGCTCGAACAGGCTCGGTGGGATGATCCCACTTTCGAAGTGGGTGACGTGATGGAGATTCCGGTCGATTTCTCCGAATTTGGTCGGAACGCGGTGATGGCTACCAAACAGCGGATCGTTCAGCTTGTGCGTGAAGAGGAACGGGACCGGATTCGAGATGAGTTTCTGCACCGTGTGGGAGAGCTTCTCTCAGGTGAAGTCCAGCAGATCGAGCGCGGTAAGATCATAGTGATAATGAATCGAGCACGAGAAGCGGAAGCGATTGTCCCGTGGAAGGATCAAAATCCGCGCGAGCGGTTCCGGCAGGGGGACCCCATCCGGGCAGTTCTGAAGAAAGTAGAGGAGACCCCGAAGGGTCCGCGATTGATCCTGTCGCGAGCGGATCCGATCTTCGTCGAGGCGTTGTTCAAGCTCGAGGTTCCCGAGGTCTACCAAGGCATTGTCGAGATCAAGGAACGGGCCCGAGAGGTAGGGGGCCGCTCAAAGATTGCGGTGTGGTCGCGGGACGACTCTATAGATCCCGTGGGAGCATGCGTTGGCCTCAAGGGATCGCGGGTTCAAGCGGTCGTCTCCGAACTCGGCGGCGAGCGGATCGACATTGTCCCCTGGCACCCCGACCCAGAGGTGTTTGCACGTCGAGCGCTTGCCCCAGCGCGGGTCTCAAAGGTGATCTCAGACCTGGAACGGAAAGTAATCACTGCGATTGTAGATGAGGATCAGCTATCACTGGCCATTGGCCGCAACGGGCAGAATGTGCGCCTTGCGTCTCAGCTTATTGGCTGGAGGATCGACCTCTACGGGTCTCGTGAGTGGCTCGAACGGGGGGCCGACGCGGCACTCTTTGGAGCCCCCCCCGAGCCGGACGGGATGGAAACTGCGGATTTTCCGCTTTCCGAGCTGAAGATGGATGAAAACGCTCTAACGGCCCTCAAAAACGCTGGATATAGTACGTTTCTGGAGGTCATCGACTTGGAAGCTGAGGATTTTCTCGGGATCGAGGAGTTTCCCGAAGAAGCAGTCCCTACACTTATGGGTATCATCGACGAACTGACTGTCTTGGAGGATCCGGTCGGAGAGGAGGTCGAAGAGTCCTCGATCGACCGGGTAGTCTCGGCGTTGGTGGAATCGGAGGGGCCGCTATCAAAAGAAAAGGAGAGTGATGGGGAGGAGGGAGAGCCCGCGGGAGTCTGAGGCCCTTGGACTCCTTGGTCTTGCCCGGCGTGCCGGCGCTGTGAGCCGCGGAGTAGATGCAACGCGCCGCGCTCTTGGGTCTGGAGAAGTTCGGCTGGTTCTCCTCGCTACCGACGCGTCCGAGACTCAGTTTAGGAAGGTGCGGAACCTCATCCGCCGCTGGGGAGTGCCGGTCCTGCGGATATCCGATCGGGACCTCCTCGGAAGGGCCGTTGGGCGGAGTGCGTTGTCGATGGTTGGAGTGACGGAAAGCTCGTTTGCGAGACAGCTGTTGGAGCGACTCCCTCAGATGTCTTCGGGCTCGTTGGGGCAGCAGGAATTGGAATGAGCACAGGAGGAACAGAGTTCAGATGCGGGTTACTGAGTTAGCCGAAGACCTAAGGGTCTCTCCAGAAGACCTCCTCGTCCTACTGAGGGCGATGGGGATTCCTGTGACCGGCCAGGATGCTCTGGTACGGAAAGCGGAAGTAGCTCGGGTGGTAGCCCGGGTCGAAAGGGGACGTCGTGCAGGAAAGAAGGATGCTGCCAATGCCATTCAGTCTGCTATCGAAGAGTCTCGAGGTCCGTCAAGGAAGCGTCGCAGGCGCAAGGCCGAGGATGTGGTATTCGAAGAGCCAGAACCTGTGAAGACGGAAGACAAGGAAGAATCATCTGATCTCGAAGAGACGTCCCAAGTCGCCGATGCTATTGCGGTCCATCCGGTCGTCGAAGACTCGGAAGTCTCACCAGAGGCTGATGTCGAGGTAGTCCCTCCGGTTGACGGACAGACTGTGGAAGCGGTACAGGACCTTGAGGAGGTGGTGTTGACGGCTGAGGCAGAAGTCGGGGTGGATGCTGGATCTGCCGGACCGGAAGAGCAAGGTGGAGATGTGGCGGTTGGGAGTAAACTGAAGCGCCGTCTAAAGATGCCTGAGGCAGGGTCGCCGGGGTCCGCAGAGTCGGACCGGCCCTGGTCCAGCAGTTTCTGGGAGATGTCGGACCTCAAAGCATCTACGCCTCGCCCGACACCTGCCGCGAGTGCTGGCCCGGGAGGTCAGGTCCGGATCCAAGCGGATGACGTTACCCCTGACGGACGCAGGCAGGCAAGGAAGAAGGGGAAAAAGCGGCAGCGGGTCGACCAGGACGCGGTGCAGGGTAACATCCAGCGTGTCATGGCCGAGCTCAAGGGGGGAAGGAAGAAACGGCGTAGGAAGAGTTCGTCCGGTCCAACGCGTGAAGAGCGGGAGGCCAGGGAGGAGGAAGAGCGTAAGCTGGCCGAAGAAGAGGCTAAGACAGTACGGGTAAATGAGTTTCTGACGGTCGCTGAGCTGTCTGAACTCATCGACATTCCCTCGACCGAACTCGTCAGCGCTGCGTTCAAGAACCTAGGTCTTATGGTGACGATCAATCAGCGCCTTGACTTTGATCAACTGGAACTCCTTTTGGACGAGTTCAATGTCAAGGCGATTCGTGAGGAAGACTACTCCAGCGCTGAAGAAGAGGCCGAAGAGGCGGAGGAGGACCCTTCGTCTCTCCTTCCGCGGCCTCCCGTGGTGACTGTCATGGGTCACGTCGATCACGGGAAGACCTTGCTTCTCGATTCAATTCGGAAGACGAACGTAGTGGCGGGCGAATCTGGCGGGATCACTCAGCACATCGGCGCTTATCACGTGGAGATCAACGACGGTCGCACCATCACCTTCTTGGATACGCCGGGCCACGCCGCGTTCACAGCGATGAGAGCCCGGGGGGCGGACGTAACCGATATTGTGGTGCTGGTGGTAGCGGCTGACGACTCGATTATGCCCCAGACGATCGAAGCGATTTCTCACGCAAAGAACGCGGGGGCCCCTTTGGTGGTGGCCATCAACAAGATAGACCTACCGGCTGCAAACCCCACCAAGGTGAAGCAAGAACTTCTGCAGCAGGGTGTGACGCTTGAGGAATTCGGAGGAGACGAACTCCACGCTGAGGTTTCGGCCAAGTCCGGACAAGGCGTCGACGACATGCTTGAAAAGATCCTTCTACAGGCTGAGATTCTTGAGCTGCAGGCCAACCCCAACCGCGAGGCTCAAGGGGTAGTGATCGAGGCCAGACTCGACGTCGGGAAGGGTCCGGTGGTGACCGTGCTCGTCCAAAAAGGAACGCTCCGGGTCGGGAATGCCTTGGTCTGTGGGAAATTTGAGGGTCGCGTGCGCGCGATGATGGACGAGAGGGGCAACTCGGTAGAGGAGGTCACCCCGGGTCGGCCCGTCCAGCTGCTGGGCGTCGCTGGGGTTCCACAGGCGGGCGATACGCTCAGGGTGATGGGGGCTGTTCAGGCAGGGGAGATCGCCCAGACGCGCCAACGCCTCGAACGGGAGAAGCAGCTTCGAATCAAGGAGCGTGGTGTCAAGCTCGGTGATCTTGCCCACTTTATGAAGGAGGGTGAGGTCGTAACGCTTTCCGTAGTGGTCAAGGCGGATGCGGATGGCTCGGTACAGGCGGTGTCCGATTCCTTGGAGCAGCTCTCCACCTCCGAGGTTCAGGTCGAGATCGTGCATCGCGCGGTGGGCGCGATCAATGAATCCGACGTCCTTCTAGCAGAGACGGCCGGAGCGATCATCGTCGGATTCCGTGTCCGGCCTGACACAAACGCCAGGCTCCTGGCCGAGAAGAACGACATCGAAGTACACCTTTATGATGTAATCTACGAGGCTGTAGATGACATCACGAAGGCGATGGAGGGCATGCTCTCGCCTGAAGAGCGAGAGAACATCATCGGAGTGGCTGAGGTTCGCGAGATCTTCAAGATTTCCAAGGGTGGCACGATTGCCGGGTGTCATGTTGAGAATGGGATCATTGATCGGAAAGGAAAAGCGCGTCTCATGCGCGGTGGAAGAGCGGTCTATGACGGCAAAGTCGAGTCACTGAGGCGTTTCAAAGACGATGTTAAGGAGGTCCGTGAGGGCTTCGAGTGCGGAATAGGAATTGCAAATTTCAACGATATAAAGGTGGGCGATACAATCGAGTGCTATCTCGTAGAGGAGGTAGCCCGAACCCTCGCAGGGTCATCCGCAGGTCAGGGTCGATGAGGTGTCTTCGGTCCTCGTTCTGACCTGGGAGCTCAGTCTTCCGGGATGCCGCTCACTCAAACAGAAGCGAGCAACGATTCGCTCGCTGAAGGACCGGATCCGACACCGGTTCAAGGTGTCCGTTGCGGAGACTGACTTTCAGGATGCGAGTGATCGCGCTGAGCTTACGGTGGCCTTTGTGGCCTCCGATGGGCGACTCGCCCAGTCTATGGCGGACAAGATTGACAGATTCGTGATGGAAAAGGGTGGCGCATTCGTTATCTCGTCATGCAGAGAGCAGGTCTGATCCAGTCGCTATCGGGCGAGATGAGGCCCGAGAACCTCCCTCCGATTCGAGCCAAGAAATGTCACGACGCCGGCTGGCTCGCCTGAATGAGCAGATCAAGCGCGACATCTCCGAGCTCCTGAGGACTGAGGTGCGGGATCCGAGGGTCGGGCTACCGACTGTCACATCCGTAGACGTGACGGAGGACCTCTGGCTCGCGCGGGTCTATGTCCGGCCTGGGCCGATCCACGATGAGGATTTTCCAAGCGAGCTACTAAACGGACTGGCGACCGCGGCGCCATTCATCCGGCGAGCCTTGGGGAGGACACTCAAAGTCCGACGTGTTCCGGAACTCCGCTTCCTGCCGGACCGCACCTTGGAGGAGGCGCTTCGAATAGAGCGGATCCTTCAAGACGTGTTGCCCGATACGATTAAAGGATCATCGGGGGAGGAACAGGATCCACCAGGGGATACCCTGGACGATATGTCTCAGGAGTTCGGTTAGCGGTGAATCGAGGCACTCTCCCTGAGGGACTGCTCCGGCTGGATAAGCCCGTGGGGCTAAGCTCCCATGACATGGTTTCCCTCACGCGGAGGAGCCTGGGGATCCGGCGAGTGGGTCACACCGGAACGCTGGATCCCTTCGCGTCGGGCCTGCTACTGGTCTTTCTGGGCCGATCGACTCGTTTGGTTGAATACCTCCACTCGTTTCCGAAGGACTACATTGCCTGCGCGAGACTTGGAGTAGCCACAACGACCGATGATATCGAGGGGGAAATCACCTCGAAGTCTGATGCCTGGAAGGGATTGAGCTCTGGTGAGATATCTGCTGCTCTTAAGGCTTTTACGGGAGTTACGCAGCAGCGACCGCCCGATTTTTCCGCCAAGAAGATGCAGGGGAGGGCGGCGTATGTGCTTGCCCGGAGGGGAGAAGAGGTGTCCCTGACCCCTGTTCCGGTGACCATTCACGGGATAGACGTAGAGTCCCTTGATCTTCCCGACGTGCGATTCCGGGTCCGTTGTTCTACCGGAACGTATATCCGCAGCCTGGCCCGGGATCTAGGGGAGTACCTTGGAGTGGGTGCCCATCTCACTGAGCTCCGTCGCCTCGTGATTGGCCCATTCCACGTGGATGATGCACTCGGGCCCGAAGGTCTGCTTGATTCCGCTGAGGTAGCGAGAGCGATGCTCTCGCCTTTGGATGCCATCTCACATATGCCGCGGCTGGAGGTCACGCGCGAAGAAGCGATACGGCTCCAGTCGGGCCAGAGCCTTTTACTCGACGACGAGGCTGCGCCGAAAGGGGAGGGAGAGCATGCAGTGGTGTTCGGTCCCCATCTCCTGGCTGTCGCGGTTCGAGAAGGGCGGCAGATTAGACCACGAAAGGTGTTCTCTCTTGACTGATGTGGCGATTGACCTAACGCTTGCGTCCGGCTTGCCGGATGATGGGAGGGGTGCCGTTGTTACCGTCGGCACTTTCGATGGGGTGCACCTAGGGCATAGAGCTATTCTGGAAGAGGTCCGAGCTCGCGCCGTCGAAACGGACCGGCGAGCTGTCCTCCTCACCTTCTACCCCCACCCCTTGAGGATCATACGTCCGAAGGCTGCCCCACCTCTACTTACGACTCCAGTCGAAAAGAAGGAAATCCTAGCCCAGACTGGGTTGGATTACGCGGTCTTCCTCCGGTTTACACCAGCACTCTCGCAGTATCCTCCGAGGCGGTTCATCGAGGAAATTCTTGTTGGCCGGCTGGGTGTCCGAGAGCTAGTGGTCGGGCACGACCACGGGTTTGGTAGGGGGAGGTCGGGTGATGCAAACATGCTTCGCGAGATCGGGAGGGAACTCGGATTTGCAGTCGACGTTGTGGCTCCAGTCATGACTGGAGCTGACGCCGTCTCGTCCTCTGGGATCCGGGACGCACTTTCACGTGGTCGTCTGGGTCTGGCCCGCAAGGGTCTCGGACGGCCTTACTCACTACGGGGGCTCGTGATCAAAGGTGATGGGCGCGGGAGAGATCTAGGCTTCCCGACGGCGAATTTGAGCCTCGGAGTCGCTGACAAGCTTCTTCCACGTTCCGGAATCTACGCGGTCCGAGGTACCCTTCGGAGGGGGATGTTCCACGGGGCTTTACATCTGGGCCCGCGTCCGACGTTTCAGGAATCTCTGCCTACGATTGAGCTCCATCTCCTGGACTTTACCGGACAAGTCTATGGCGAAGAGGTTCGAGTGGACTTCATCCGATTTCTCCGACCTGTTCGAGTGTTCCGGTCAGCGACCGCACTTGTCAGACAGATAGAACTCGACGTGGCTGAGACGAGAGCTGCACTCCGCGGGGACTCGACGTCTTCCGACGGGGTTGTTCGGTAAGATCCTACGGGGTAGCTTCTGAGGCTATCAAAGAAGGGGAGGACCAAAGAGTGCTGAAAGGGAGAACGATGGCAGCCAGAGAAAGGACCTACGGCTTACCTTGCAGTAGTGGACTCTTGCGTAGGTAGCACACTGTGCCATGACGAACGTGAATACGGCAGAACGGCAGGCACTCATCGGGAAACACCAACTGCACGAAGGCGACCGGGGGAGCGCACCGGTTCAGGTCGCCCTTCTCACCCAACGGATAAACCACCTACGGGCCCACTTCGAGAAGCACAAAGGGGATCATCACAGCCGCCACGGCCTCCTCCGGATGGTTGGGCGCCGTCGCAGGCTCCTTGAGTATCTCAAGCGGACAGACTTGGAGAGATACCGGACGCTCATCGAAGATCTAGGTCTTCGGAAGTAGCTCGAAGCGATGGATGCAGCAGCCCGAAGACCGTCGGTCGTGGTTTGTCGTACCATACCTGGACCCGTGGAATCATCGCACCAAGCTGATCCGCGAGTGCGGGACTCATTCCGCTCGTTCATTCAAGACAATTCTGTGGGTAATGGAAACTGAGTGATGCAAAGAATCGAAAGAGAATTTTCGGGCAGGACCCTGACCTTGGAGACGGGTCGCCTAGCGAAGCTGGCCCAGGGATCGTGCCTAGTGCAGTTTGGAGAGACTACGGTCCTGTGTACGGCAACCGTGCAAGACCGGCCAACCCACCTTCCCTTCTTCCCGCTGGGCGTGGAATACCGCGAGAAGTCCTATGCGGCCGGGAAGATCCCGGGTGGATTCTTCAAGCGAGAGGGGAGGCCTGGTGAGAAGGAGATCTTGTCGGCTCGCCAGATCGACCGCCCTCTCCGTCCGCTTTTCCCTGATGGGTTCATGAACGAGACGCAGATCATCTGCAGCATCTTGTCTGCAGATCAGGAAAATGATGCTGACGTCCTGGGCCTGCTCGGCGCCTCCGTCGCACTGAACATCTCCAAGATTCCTTTCCACACACTTGTAGCGGGCGTCCGGATTGGGCGGATTCGAGAGAATTGGATTCTGAACCCGACCTTCCAGCAGCTTGAGTATTCCGATGTGGACGTTGTCGTGGCTGGGTCTAGAGAGGCAATCACGATGGTGGAAGGAGGAGCAGTGGAGGTACCAGAGGCCGATATCCTTGAGGGCCTTCAGATTGCCCACGATGGGATCCGTGAGTTGATTGATATCCAGGAAGATCTAATTGGTGACCTCCGCCAGCCGGAAATGGATTGGGTCTCGCAGCTGCCTGAGGAGGGGCTCAAAGGCAGGATTGAGGAGATGGCCTTCCCCCGCGTAGCGGAAGCCATGGTACTGGAAGAGAAGCAACAGCGGAACCATGCGGTGGCGGCTGTTAAGGATGACGTGCTAGCTCAGCTTCAGGATGAACTCTCGGAGGAAGAGTTTGAACAGTCGCGAGGTCAGGTGGGAGCGATCCTCAAGGGGATCGAGAAGTCCACCATGAGGGACCGGATACTGAAGGA
Source organism: uncultured Gemmatimonadaceae bacterium (assembly GCA_964546115.1). Lineage (GTDB taxonomy): Bacteria > Gemmatimonadota > Gemmatimonadetes > Longimicrobiales > Gaopeijiaceae > JAAXGI01. Next base: position 32,457 of record CAZJIM010000005.1, read on the forward strand.
TGGCACGCGTACGGATGGGCGAGATCTGGACTCAGTTCGCGACATCTCTTGCGAGGTCGGACTGCTCCCCCGTACGCACGGGTCATCACTCTTCACACGTGGCGAGACGCAGGCACTCTGCGTAGCCACGCTCGGAACATCTCGTGACGAGCAGCGGATTGACTCGATCGATGTCCAGCAGGAGACCACGAAGTCCTTCATGCTCCATTACAACTTCCCTCCGTTCTGTGTGGGGGAGGCTCGTCCTATCAGGGGTACGTCGAGGAGGGAAATTGGGCATGGGGCTCTGGCTGAGAGGGCGATCCATCCCCTCCTGCCCGCGTACGAAAGCTTTCCGTATACGATCCGGATTGTCTCCGACATCCTGGAATCCAACGGCTCCTCTTCAATGGCCACGGTCTGCGGTACTTCGATGGCGTTAATGGCTGCTGGGGTTCCGATCAAATCTGCCTGTGCCGGAGTCGCTATGGGCCTGATTAAGGAAGGAGACCGCGTCGCCGTGTTGACGGATATTCTCGGGCTCGAAGATGCCCTGGGAGATATGGATTTCAAGGTCGCAGGAACCCGCGACGGTGTTACTTCCATCCAGATGGACATCAAGATCGAGGGGCTCGACACGGAGATTCTCGGGGAAGCTCTTGAGCGGGCTCACCGGGCACGTACGCACATCCTTGATGTGATGGATCAGACGATTGCGGATCCTAGAGAAGAGCTCTCTCCTCATGCGCCCCGGATCACCACGATAGAGGTAAATCCCGAAAAGTTGGGGGAGATAATCGGTCCTAAAGGAAAGACAATAAGAGCAATACAGGACGAGACGGGCGCTAAGATCGACATTGAGGATTCGGGTGTCGTAAAAATCGCAGCCGTATCTGGCGAAGCGGCTGCACGTGCACGAGAAATGATTGAGGCGATCGTCCAGGAGCCCGAGGTGGGTCGGATCTATGAGGGGCCCGTTAAGAACACCACCACCTTTGGGGCCTTCATCGAGATCCTCCCGGGCACTGAAGGACTCTGCCACATCTCGGAACTCAGCGAGGGGCGGGTAGAGAAGACGGAGGATGTGCTGAAGCGAGGGGATATCACTCGAGTAAAGCTACTGGCCGTCGACGAACGAGGCCGCCTTCGTCTTTCTCGAAAGGCTGCGCTCGAAGAAGAAGGGGAGAAAGCCGAAGAGAACGAGGCCGCCAGTCGGACATGACCAGCCTGCTGGTGCGAGTCGCAGCTGATTCTAATCCAGACTGGACCCGTGGAGAAATGCGGGAGACCGTACTTCCCAATGGGATCCGGGTGCTGACCGAGAGTATCCCCGGAGTCCGCTCGGTCACAACTGGGGTATGGGTTAGCCAAGGTGCTGCCCATGAGTCACCTGATCTCTTTGGAGCAAGTCACCTCCTCGAACACCTGGCATTCAAGGGGACTGAGCGGCGTGACCCGAAGGAGATCGCACTGGCCCTCGAGCGGCTTGGCGGTTCCCTGGATGCCTTTACCTCCCGTGAGCACACGGTGTTTCAGGCCAGGGTGCTCTCTGAGCACCTTCCGATTGCTTTGGACGTCCTCGCGGATCTGGTCCTGCATCCACTCCTCCGTGAGGAGGATTTGGCGCTCGAGCGGGAAGTGGTCCTCGAGGAGATCTCCTCGATGGAGGATACACCGGATGATCTTGTGTTCGAGCTTCACGGCAAAGAGCTCTGGCGGAACCACCCGTATGGTCGATCGATCCTCGGGACGCGGGAGTCAGTTGGAGGGATGTGCGCATCCACCCTGCGGAGACTTCACGAAGAAAGATACCTCCGTGGCCAGATGATTGTGGGAGGGGCGGGGTTCCTGGAACATGACGTATTCGTGGAGGAGGTCTCGCGCCAGTTCGGTGGGATCCCAGGGGGGGATTCGTTGGACGTTCCCGAGGTGGAGCTGGAAACAGAGGACCAGGACGTTTGGGTCCAGAGGGATGGCGCCCAAACTCATTTGGTTTTCGGGACCAAGACCCCCCCCAGGTCTGATCGCGTCCGGTTTCCCCTGATTCTGCTCTCCGCCGCTTTTGGAGGTGGGATGGGTTCCCGCCTCTTTCAGAAGGTCCGGGAAGAACTGGGCCTTGGGTATACCGTCTACTCCTACCAGTCGTTCTACTTGAGAGCGGGTATCGCGGGGGTCTATGTGGGGACCCGACCAGAGTGGGGAGATAGGACCGTCGAGGTTGTTCGAGAGGAGTATCGAAAGCTTTCAGAGGAAGCGCTTAGCTCCACCGATCTTGAGGAGGTCAAGAGCCAGGTCAAGGGTCAGGTCATGCTCTCATTGGAGTCGACCGGATCTCGACTTTTCCGCTTGGTGGGTTTTGCGTTGTACGATGAACCACTGTTCACTCTGGACCAGCTTCTCGAAGCGATCGATGACGTGACCAACGACAAGGTTGCAGATGCAGCCCGACGGTTCTTCGATCCAGGGTCTCAGACGGTACTCCGGCTTGGTCCGGAGCCGAGCTGAGTAGGCGCGCTGGGAGACCGATGAAGGGATGAATTCGACTCCGCAAGACTATCTCGCTGTTCGGTTTCGGAGATTGCCCGAGAACCTTGACATCCCTCTCCCTGTCCGCGCCACATCCGACTCGGCGGGATACGACGTTCGCTCTTCGGAGGTGGACTTCCTGTTGCAGCCTGGGGAGATGAGGGCGGTCGGAACGGGGCTCGTCTTGGAGCTTCCCCCGGGATTGGAGTGCCAGGTCCGGCCCCGCTCGGGCCTGGCACTCAGACATGGGATTACACTTCCCAACGCGCCTGGAACGATCGACCCCGATTATCGGGGGGAGGTGAAGGTGATCCTTCTAAATCAGGGTCGGCAGCCTGTTCGGATTGTGCGAGGCGAGCGAATCGCTCAGCTGGTGTTCGCCTGGTTCCAAATGCCGAAAGTCGTCGAGGTCACTGAAGTCTCGGAAAGTGAACGAGGACAGGGTGGATTCGGCTCGACCGGGCGTGACTGATTTCTTTTTTTGGTACTAGCAACATTTCTCTGACACGGCTGAGGTGAGAGTCTTGCCCTTCTTCTGCCGTGCCTATACAATCGAAGATGCTTGGGCGCCGCGGTCCGCCTGAGTTTATCGTTTGTTGGAGACCTACTCATCGATCGCCTCCCAATTGCATCGAATTTGGCTCCGTTTTTTAAGTGGTTCAAGTCCGGATCTCTCGTTCCAGTTAATGACATTGCGGTCGATCTCGGGACCGCGAACACTCTCGTGTATGTTAAGGGTGAGGGCATCGTCCTTAACGAGCCTTCGGTAGTCGCCGTTGAGCGTGGGTCCAATCGGATCCTCGGGATCGGCCTGGAAGCGAAGCGAATGCTCGGCCGGACCCCTGAGAATATTGAAGCGGTTCGCCCCATGAAGGACGGGGTAATTGCAGATGTTGATGTGACGGAGATGATGCTTCGTCACTTCCTGAAAAAAGTCACCTCGAAGCGGATCTTCCGCATCAAGCCACGGGTCGTGGTTGGCGTGCCCTCGGGGATCACCGAACTGGAGCGGCGGGCAGTGAGATCGTCAGCGATTGCTGCTGGAGCGAAGGCGGTGTATATGGTGGCTGAGCCGACAGCCGCGGCGATTGGAGTCGGCTTGCCGATCGAAACCCCAACCGGAAACATGGTGATTGACATTGGTGGGGGGACGACAGAGATCGCCGTGATTGCGCTCTCAGGAATCGTGTCGAACACCTCTATCCGGGTAGGAGGTGACGAGCTAGACGCTTCGATCGTTACGTTCGTCCGGAAGAATTACAATCTTCTGATTGGGGAACCGACGGCTGAGGCGGTGAAGATCCAGATCGGATCGGCCTTCGATTCCGGCGAGGAGCGGACGATGGACGTGAAGGGTCGCGACCTCGTAAGTGGGATCCCGAAGACAGTGACCGTTCACTCGGATGAGGTGCGAGAGTGTACCCAAGAAGCGATTCAGGCGATTGTGGAGGCAGTGCGGCGAGCGCTGGAAATCACGCCGCCGGAGCTCTCATCGGACATCGTGGATCGCGGAATCGTAATGACCGGGGGCGGCTCGATGATCCGAGGTCTGGATCGTCTGCTTACCGCGGAAACCCATCTGCCGATTCACATGGATGAAGAGCCCTTGACCTGCGTCGTGCGAGGGGCCGGGCGGATCTTGGACGATGTTCACAAGTATCGGAATGTTCTAACTACCTGACCTGTTACGTCGATGGCCTTCTCTCACCTGATCTCAGGGGGGTTTCCGGCCCATGGCTTCCTTTGAGCCGGACAGGGGCGAATCTAGGGGACGACGGGGTCTGATTCTCCCTCTGGCGTTTCTGGTTTTGTCCACTTTTCTCCTGCTCGTCCCTCCAGCTACTCAGGAGCGGGTCTCTTCGATGCTCCGTGGCTCTGTCCTTGCACCCTTTCTCCGGATCCAGGAGTCTCTTCATGAGGCGCGGCTTTTGTCGGAGAGCCTCGGGGATCTCCAGTTCCAATTGGATTCGGCGCTTTCGGTTCTCCATTCCCAAAGCACCATGGAGGAGGAGAACCGTCGGCTCCGAGCTCTCCTAGATCTTCGCGACCGAAGTTCCGCGGGTTTTCTCGCCGCCTCCGCGATCCGGTCTGGGACCCAGGGGTCTGAAAGTATGTTCCTGCTGGACGTGGGTCGTGCGGACGGCGTCAAGGTGAGCGATCCTGTTGTCGTAGCCGGTGGTCTGATTGGGATGGTTCGTGAAGTAGGGCTTCGTAGTGCACTCGCCATGGACTGGACGCATCCCGATTTTCGCGTGAGCGGGATGACCCTCGACGGTGAGGTTTTCGGGATCGTGGAGCCGCGACAGGGAGCTTTCCGAGAAGAGGATCGTCTGATTCTGAATGGGGTTCCCTTCCATACGCCGGTAGAGGATGGAGTGCCGGTGGTGACGAGTGGTCGGGGTGCTGTATATCCCAGGGGAATTCTTGTCGGGACCATTGCCGGCTTGGCTGAGACCGAAGCAGGGTGGCGGAGAAGTTACTGGCTTGATCCGTCTGTTCGACCCGGAAGTGCGACCCATGTCTTGGTCCTTACAGAGGAGAGGTCCATCGATAGCGAGCCCCTTGAGGATCTCTGGTTGCCAGACGAACGACTACTCGGGCCAAGTCGGTGAAGCACCCTCTATTTTTCTGGGGAGTGGCACTCCTGCTCCCCATTTTTCACTTCACTTTGCACGTCGGACTGGGAATCGGTGCGGGGGCCCCCGACCTTCTAACGGTAGGGCTACTAGTGACCGCGCGGCAGGTGCGGACGGGCACTGCCGCGGGGATGGGGTTTGCCTTGGGACTTATGGAGGACGCCCTTTCGATACTATCGTTCGGTGCGAACACGGTGGCGCTTACTGTGGTCGGAATTCTGGGAGCACGCTCACGTGATATCTTCGTGGGAGAATCCCTCACTTTCCTGGCTTCGTATCTGGCGCTAGGCATCTGGTTGCGCGGAGCGATCCATTGGTTGTTGACCAGAGATGGAGCAAGGGAGGAGGCGATCCGTGTCCTCGTGGTGCAGGTGCCCGTGGCAGCAGCTTACGCCGCTGCTGTAGGGACAGTCTTACTTATAGTGACTGGCATCTGGAAGAGTGGGTCGATCCGGTGAAGCTGCCACTGACGAACCCTTTCGGAATATGAAGAGATCTCATCCGAACCTGAGGCGGAGTCGAGCCCGGGCTGCCACGGTGGTCCTGGCTGCTTTGATGGGCTTATTGACGACTGTTTTCTTTCGGGCCCAGGTGGTTCGTGGAACAGCCTGGGCCCTACAGTCTGAGTCGAATCGCCTCAGAGTCCTCCCGATTCCGGCACCCCGCGGGACAATTTTCGATCGCTATGGGAAGGTCGTTGCCGAGAACGTTCCATCCTACTCGATCTCCTTGTTCCCAGCTCCTCTTGATTCGCTCGATGCTAGCCTGAGGCGGTTGCAGCCCATACTCGGCCTTGAGGGCGCGACCGTGGATGAGCTCATGGAGCAGGCTCGGGCCGATCGGCGCCAGCCCCTTTCCGTGCTCCAAGACGCAGAGTACGACGTGGTTGCCACCCTCGAAGAGCTTCGGGCCGAATTTCCTGACGTCTTCCTGGAGATGCGGCCGAAACGGAGGTACATAGCCGGCGTGGCGCTCGGACACGTCCTGGGATACGTGGGTGAGATTTCTAGTGAGGAGCTAGAGATACCAACTTTTGCGGACTACGAACAGAGGATGGTCATTGGGAAGGACGGTCTAGAGAGGCAGTACGAGCAGCCTCTCCAGGGGTCCCAGGGGGTTCGGTACATTGAGGTCGATGCGGTTGGACGCGTTGTCGGATCCTTCGAGGGTCAGTCGCCGGCGCCGGCACTCCCGGGAGAGGACCTCCACTTGAACCTCGATTTGGATCTCATGGAGTACATCCACGAGATCTTCCCTGAAGGTCGTAGGGGAGCTGTGGTGGCCTTGAACGTAGAGGATGGTGGCATCCTGGCGCTCTACTCAGCCCCTTCGTTTGATCCGAACGACTTTGTGGGAGGGATCGACCGGGAGCTCTGGGAGGGATTGAGCCAGGATCCCACTCGGCCGTTGTTCGACCGCGCAGTCGTGGGGAGATATCCTCCGGCATCAACATGGAAGGTTGCTACGGCTGCGATCGCATTGCAGATGGGTGTTCTAGATCCCGGAGAATTCATGTCCCAGCCCTGTACGGGATCCTTCCGCTTCGGAAATGATGTTCGCCGTTGTTGGGATGCGTCCGGTCACGGTCACCTGGATTTGGCGGGTGCGCTTGCTCACTCCTGCAACGTGTACTTCTACCAAGTGGGTATCCGTGTGGGGTTAGAGAACATGGTGAGAGGGGGCTCGAAGTTAGGGTTTGGAGTGCCGTGCGGAGTCGACCTTCCGGTGGAGTCCAGCGGCGTGTTCCCAGCGACCCTCGGTTTCTGGGAGGACCGGTACGGATTCCCACCGACGGAGAACGAAGTGCTCAGCCTGGCCATCGGCCAAGGTCCGAACGACCAAACCCCGCTCAAGATGGCTCAATTCTACCTTGCCCTGGCTCGGGATGGGAGTGCACCGGTCCCCCGGCTCGCGAAGTCTGATGGGGCTGACCAGACGGACCCGGGTTTGAGCCTGGATCTGAGTGAAGAGAACCTGGGCGCGATCAGGGAGGGCCTACGTCAGGTGACGGCTCCTGGCGGGACGGCCTTCCTATCAACGCTTGAGCACTGGGATCTTCTCGGGAAGACGGGTACCGCCCAGCAGGGGCTGGTTGAGGAGCCTGCGCATGCCTGGTTTGTCGGATTTGCCGGCCCTTGGGGGGCTGATCCTGAGATTGTGGTCACGGTGATCGTGGAGGAGGGTGTCTCGGGATCGGCCACGGCCGCACCTGTCGCTGCCAAGGCTGTCGACTTCCACCTGCGTCGGAAGTACGGAATTCCGACCGACACGATCCAGACGCTTCGTGAGCACTACCAGATGGGTGTTTCCGCACCCTGGGCCGGCCGGATCCGAGAGGAGTTGGACCAGGAGTAACATGAGGTGGCACAGGCAGTGGGCGCTTGATCTCGAGTTGGTGGGGGTGGCGCTTGTCTTGTCACTGTTCGGTGTCGCCATGATTTTTTCGGCGGGTGTCCTAAACGTGCCGAGCCCGGTGACTGAAGGTGCCTGGCTCCGGCAGGTCGGTTGGCTTGTACTCTCGCTCGGGGCCTTCACCGCCATAACCCGGGTCAAGCCTGGTTGGATTGAGTGGGTCTCCGTTCCGGCATATCTGGTGGCCGTGATCCTCCTCGGGCTGACGCTCGTGATAGGGACTGGTTCGGGGACGGCGGAGGGAGTGGAGGGGTGGATTGAGGTAGGCCCTCTTCGATTCCAGCCATCCGAGTTCGCTAAAGTGGCAGGCGTGCTTGGACTTGCACGCCTGCTTTCGGCTCGAGATGAGCCTCCGGCCTACCTGAGGGATCTCCTCGCGCCTTCAGGGTTGATAGCGGTCCCGCTAGGCCTGGTCGTCCTTCAGCCTGACTTGGGGACAGCTTTGGCGTTCGTCGGCCTTCTCTTCGCGGCTTTATTCTGGGCAGGTACCCCACCGCTCCTACTCTTCCTGCTTGCGAGTCCAGGGATAGGACTGATTCTCTCTTTCGATACCCGCATATGGTCAGCGTACTTCGTTGCTTTGGTCGTCTTTCTCTACCTCTTCCGCTATCGACTCTTCTTGGCCGAGTCCGTGGCTGTGGTCCTCGGGAACCTTGCTGCGGGGACCATAGCACTTCCCCTCTGGAACTCGCTCGCGGATTACCAGAAGAATCGGCTGCTCGTCTTTCTCGACCCGGCCATGGATCCACGAGGGGCAGGATGGAACCTGATTCAATCCAAGGTGGCCATCGGGAGTGGAGGGCTATTCGGAAAGGGCTTCACCGAGGGGACCCAGAAGCGGCTGGATTTCCTCCCTGAACAGCACACGGACTTCATCTTCAGTGTTATTGGAGAAGAACTCGGCTTCTTGGGAGCGCTCGTCGCGATACTCCTCTTCTGGCGACTTCTCCTAAGGGTTGTGCGCCTCGGCGAGCACAGCGCAGATTCCTTTGCCGGTCTGGTCCTGTTCGGTATCTTCGGCACCTGGCTGGTCCATATCTTCGTGAATGTTGGGATGACGGTCGGACTCGTCCCAATTACAGGTATACCACTGCCGTTCGTCAGCTACGGAGGCACCTTCTTACTTACCTGCTGGACGATGACGGCACTCGCCGTCCGGCTAGCCGGGGAAACCCGGCGGCCTAGAGCCAGCGGGGGAGGCTAATGGCCTGGTTCAGAAAGCAAAAGAGACCGCTCAAGGCTGAAGACCGAAGGGATCTCCCCTCCGATGTGTTCGATAAGTGCGAGGGATGTGGCGAGATCCTCTATCGAGAGAAGCTGAGGCAGAACCTCCACGTTTGTACCAGGTGCGGACATCACTTTCGGGTGGGTCCGGACCTGTACTTACGGATCCTGACCGATGAGGGCAGCTTCGAAGAAACTGATAAGGGACTGTCCAGTACCGATCCACTCTCCTTCACCGATCTGAAGCCCTACCCTACTCGACTCCGGACCGCGGAGAAGAAAACTGGCCGGAAGGAGGCCGTCGTAACCGGAGTTGGGACTCTCGAGGGGATTCCGGTCGCGATCGCCGTGATGGACTTCGGATTCATCGGTGGATCCATGGGGTCGGTCGTTGGGGAGAAGATCGCGAGGCTTGTGGATAGGGCGTTGTCAGAAGAGCGACCGCTGATCATCGTTTCCGCGACGGGTGGTGCCAGGATGCAGGAGGGCATGTACTCTTTGATGCAGATGGCCAAGATTTCCTCGGGGCTTGCACAGCTCCACGAGGCGGGCGTCCCGTTCATCAGCATTCTTACGGACCCCACGACCGGAGGAGTGACCGCATCCTTTTCCATGCTTGGAGACGTGAATCTTGCCGAGCCGGAAGCCCTCATTGGTCTGGCGGGACCAAGGGTCATACAAGAGACCATAAAGCAGGAACTCCCCGACGGCTTTCAGCGCTCCGAAACCCTGCTTGAACACGGCTTTGTAGATCGAGTCGTCAATCGTCGGGAGCTCAGGGAGACGACGGTCCGACTCCTCCGATACATGTTTGCTGACATTCCGGAAGACGCTGGGTGAGCCAGGGGGCGCAGGAGCGCCTGACTCCAGCGATCGAATTCGGGCTGCCTGAGGATGATCCATTGGCAGCTCGTATCTTTCCAGGCTTGTTGGGTGATGTGAAGTGGGGGCTGGAGCGCACCGAGCGTACTCTGGCCTCCCTGGGTGATCCCCACCTCGACTATCCCGTCCTCCACGTTGGAGGAACCAACGGGAAGGGCTCAGTCGCTCGGATCTGGGCTGAGGTTCTGCAGGCGGCCGGGTTCCGGACCGGTCTCTACACCTCTCCTCATCTGATCTCCTTCCGGGAAAGGATTCTTGTTGATGGACGCCCCCTGCCCGATGAACTTCTCGAGGAATGGTCGCGTGACCTCCGCCCTCTCCTCGTTCGCGAAGCCCCGTCCTTCTTCGAGGCGGCCACAGCGTTGGCCTTCCTCGCCCTCTCTCGATTCGGAGCGGAGGTAGTGGTGGTTGAAGTAGGCATGGGGGGGCGACTCGATGCGACGAACGTGGTCGATCCGGTCCTGACTGCGGTCACGAATGTCGGAGTTGATCATGCTGGTATGTTAGGAGAAACCAAGGAGGCTATCGCGAGGGAAAAGGCGGGGATCTTGAAGCCTGGTATCCCTGTCTTCACTGCCACGGACGATCCCACCGCGTTTGCCGTCTTGACCGAGGAGGCTGCGCTGCGAGAAGCGCTGGTGCACAAAGTGCCTCCACCAGAGGGTCGGGTGCAGCTAGATGGAGCTGTGCTCCGCCTCGTTACTAAACGCTGGGGTACGCTTGATCTGGCCTCGCCACTCATTGGTCGACATCAGCTGCGCAACCTGGCTCTAGCCGTGCACGCCCTCGAGGCCCTTCCTCCCCGACTGCCGGTCTCGGCACGGGCCGTGAAGGAAGGGGTGCGCCGGACCCGGGTTCCTGGCCGATTCCAGGTCGAGCGTGAGAGGGACCGAACCTGGATCCTGGATATCGCCCACAACTCCGACGGGGTCCGAGCTCTCACAAAGACTATCGAGGAGGTGAACCCACCCCGGCCCCGTATAGGAGTCGTCGGGATCCTCGACGACAAGCCATGGAAGGAAATGCTTAGGGAACTGGACAGTGTCCTTGACGCGGTGATCCTCACAACCCCGAGTTCCGCACCCAAAGCTCGCTCCTGGGAGCCTAAGATAGCAGCCCAGGATTTGTCGCCGGATCGCGTGGATTTGAGTGCGGGGGTTGGGGCCGCGATGGAGACGGCTCGCACGAGGACTGGCCCGTCCGGAACCGTTGTCGTGACGGGCTCCACCTATACCGTTGGAGAATGCCTGACTCACCTAGGAAGGATCCCTGCGGAAGCCTTGCCCGTGCCGTTTGACTCCGGGTAGATTCGCGCCATGTCAGAGTTTAGGAAGCACGTGAAACTTCCGGGGTTTCGAGACTTTCTCCCGGAAGATCTAGCTCTTCGAAACCATATTTTCGATGCCTGGCGCCGGGTTTCCCGGCGCCACGGCTTTGTGGAGTATGATGGGCCTCCCCTGGAGGAGCTCGAATTGTACAGAGCCAAGAGCGGAGACGAGATCGTTGGGCAGCTTTATGAGTTCACCGACAAGGGTGATCGACATGTGGCCCTTCGTCCTGAGATGACTCCGTCGTTGGCCAGGATTGTCGGCGGCGGCGGCCGTGCGATGGCAAAACCGATTCGTTGGTTCTCGATACCTCAGTTGTTTCGATATGAGCGACAGCAGCGCGGACGGCTCCGGGAGCACTTTCAGTGGAATGTGGACTTGGTTGGGGAAGGTGGGGTCGAAGGTGACGCGGAGGTTCTTGCGGTGGCCATTGACGGCTTGAGGGAACTGGGCCTGGACGCGGCCCACATTTGTGCTCGTGTGTCCGACAGGGTTCTGCTATCGGAAGTGCTCCGTTCAGTAGGTGTCCAAGAGGAGCAACTGGAGGCTGCATTCAGGGTTGTCGATAGGATGGAGAAGAAGCCCCGAGAGCAAGTTCTGGAGTGGCTTCAAAATAAGGATGATGTGGGACTATCTAAAGAACATGCGGAAGAAGTGTTATGCGTGCTAGAACGACCCCAGATTGATTGTATCGAAAGTGCCTTCAGCCATGTAGGCGCCGTGACCGATCGCCTCTCCGAGATACGTCGGTACCTGACGATCCTAGAGGAACTCGGGTTCTCCGAATTCGTAGAGTTCGACCTAACGATCGTTCGAGGCCTTGCCTATTACACAGGGATCGTCTTCGAGGTCTTCGACCGGCGCGGGGAGTTGAGAGCGATCTGTGGAGGAGGGCGCTACGACAATCTTCTTGAGTATGTTGGGGGTGACCCGCTTCCTGCAGTTGGATTCGGCATGGGAGACGTTGTTCTGGGCGAGCTCCTAAGAGAGAGTGATAAGGCTCCCGAGTACCAACAGCAGGTGGATTACTTTATCGTCGTGATTGGAGAGGGTCAGGGAGGACTTGCGAGGAGGATTGCAAGTGCGCAACGCGGGTGCGGTAGGAGCGTAGTCTATTCTCTAGGCTACCGGTCGGTCAGGAAGCAGTTCTCCTCTGCGGCATCCGTGGGAGCTAGCTCGGTTATCGTCCTAGGGCCGGATGAAGTGGAGAGAGGAGTCGCCATCGTCCGTGACATGTCGAGCGGCGGAGAGAGGGAAATTCCGCTGGAGCAGCTGATGGTTGCTTCCGAGTTGGAGACCGTGGCCATGGAGATTGATCGCCAGAGTGCGGATTAGCGCGATGGAGACAGAGAACGGATTTGAGGGTACCAGGGAAGAGATGGAGCGGGCAATTCGCCGACTAAGTGTTCTCGAGTACGTCATCTTCGCAGCAGCCTTCCTCCTTGCTCTGGTAGCGGGCGGAGTGGTTGCATATATCCTCAGCGTTGGGACAGTCCTGCCTTTCCGGCTCACCTGGGCGCTGATCTCCCTCATTCTCTTGATCATTCCGGGCTTCCTCGTTTTTGGGCGCGATTGCCTTGAGCGTCGAAATTCTCCGGTTGATCCTGGTGAAAAACAGATGGACAACGGATAAGCAATGTCGAAAGAGAAGGCTCTCACCCCTCGGGCGGAGGACTTTAGCGCGTGGTACAACGAGGTCGTGCAGCGTGCAGAGTTGTCGGATCACTCGCCGGTTCGTGGGAGTATGGTGATTCGCCCCTGGGGCTATGCGATCTGGGAGAATATGCAGCGAGAGTTGGATAAAATGTTCAAGGAGACCGGGCACGAGAACGCGTATTTTCCTCTCCTGATCCCGATGAACTTCATCGAGCGTGAGAAGGAGCATGTGAAGGGATTCAAGCCTGAGTTGGCTGTAGTTACGCACGCTGGCGGAAAGGAGCTGGAGGAGCCGCTCGTGGTCCGGCCCACCTCAGAGACCATCATCTATTCGATGTATGCGAAGTGGGTCCAGTCCTACCGGGACCTCCCTCTATTGATCAACCAGTGGGCGAATGTCATGCGGTGGGAGCTCCGGCCTCGTCCCTTCCTGAGAACCACGGAATTCCTATGGCAGGAGGGCCATACCGCGCACGCCACCGAGGAAGAGGCGCTCGAAGAGGCACTCAAAATACTGGGGATCTATCGGACGTTCATGGAGAAGTGGATTGCGCTACCCGTCATCACTGGGATCAAGTCCGATGCCGAGAGGTTCGCGGGTGCAGTCCAAACGTACACCTGTGAGGCGATGATGCAGGATTGCAGGGCCCTGCAGGCAGGCACGTCTCACCACCTGGGACAGAATTTCTCGAAGCAGTTCGACCTCACCTTCCAAAGTGAGGAGGGAATAGAAGAGCACGCCTGGAATACCTCTTGGGGGGTGTCCACCCGGCTCATCGGAGGGATGGTGATGGCCCATGGAGACGACAGTGGTATCGTGGTTCCCCCGTGGATCGCTCCAACCCAGGTTGTGATAGTCCCTATCCATCGAAATGATGAGCACAGATCAGGTGTGGTAGACAAGGCGTATGAGATGCGGGATCGTCTACAGGCCGTCGGGGTGCGGACCAGAGTGGATGACCGCGATCACCTGAATCCGGGTGCGAAGTTCTACGAATGGGAGCGTAAAGGAGTCCCGTTCCGCATGGAGATCGGTCCTCGCGACCTCGAAAGTGG
>CAZJIM010000005.1:46165-57821 GCA_964546115.1 uncultured Gemmatimonadaceae bacterium
GGATGGTGAAGCGAGTGCGGGCGGAGGGAGAGGAGCGAAAAGAGTTCCTCCCACAGGCTCAGGCTGAAGCCGAGCTTCCTGACCGGTTGGACGCTTTCCAGGGCCAGCTTCTGGATCAAGCCCGAGCCAGAAGAGACGCTTACTCTCACCGGGGGGTCAATAGTTGGGATGAGTTCACTGAGATCCTGGATGGCCCTGGGGGATTTGTGTACACCGGGTGGAGCGGCGATCCGGAAGTTGAGAAGCGGGTGAAGTCAGAGACGGGTAGCACGCTCCGGTGCGTTCCCGATCCTGATTTCCGTTCTGAGACACCACCGAAGCGCTGCATCGGTGGAGGAGAGGCCGCGATGGAGGTCGTCTGGGCAAAGTCGTATTGAACTCCGGGCTCCAGCAGTTGGGGGGAGTGCTTACTTGCCGAGGACTCTCGCTTGAGGAAATGGCGGAGAGATTCGGCACACCGCTCTACGTATACGATCTTCGGGCAATCGAGGATCGAGTTGGCCACTTCGTCTCGGCGTTCGAGGGTTCTCCTCTTCTCCTCGCCTACTCAGTGAAGGCGAACGGATCGCTGGCACTATTAAACAGAATCGGCGCTCTTGGGGCGGGAGCGGACATCGTGTCCCTCGGCGAACTGCGGCGGGTGCTGCGGGCGGGTATTCCCTCAGACCATGTAGTATTTTCGGGAGTAGGGAAGACCGAAGAAGAGTTGATTGCGGGGCTGGAGGCCGGCATCTACGCCTTCCACGTAGAAAGTTCAGACGAACTCGAGCTATTAAGCAAGGTGGCGGCCAGATTAGAGGTCTCTGCCCCGGTCAGCCTTCGGGTGAACCCGGACGTTGATTCTCCAACCCCGCACGAGTACACGCGGACAGGTCATACAGCGTCCAAATTCGGGATCCCGGTCTTCCAGGCAGAGGCACTGTACCAGTCCCGGACCGATGATCCCCACCTCAATTTTCTGGGGATCAGCGTTCATATTGGCTCCCAGATCATCGAGATTGCTCCGTATGTTCGAGCACTGGACACGGTGCTCGGGATGGCGGATCGGTTGACGGAGGCTGGGATTGGGATTGGCTACGTCGACCTGGGCGGAGGGTTCGGCATCGGGTACGACGGGGAGGCAGGTCTTAATCTGGAGGGGCTGGCGGCCGAGGTTTCTCCTCGCCTCCGGGAAAGGGGGCTTCGCCTCATTCTCGAGCCCGGTCGCTCCATCGTCGGAGAAGCCGGGATACTCCTGACGCGCGTCCTTTACACGAAACGGGTTGTTGGGAAGACGTTCGTGGTCACGGATGGAGGCATGACGGAGTTGCTGCGACCCTCTTACTACGGAGGATTCCACCGGATTACCCCCGTGCGTCTGCGCAAGGGAGCGCCGACAGTGCTGGCTGATATCGTGGGCCCGGTCTGCGAGACAGGAGACTTCCTGGCTCGAGACCGTGAGATGGCACTCCCCGATCCTGGGGACGTCCTGATGGTCGAGACCGCCGGTGCATATGGGTTCTCGATGGCCTCTAACTACAACGCCAGACGGCGTCCAGCTGAGGTGCTGATCGAGAGTGGAGAGGCGACCCTGATCCGGCACCGGGAAACGACAGATGACCTAATGCGGGGTGAGGAGATACCGGTTTCGCAGCACGGTGCGGATGTCGGGGGCCCCGGCTAACCAGCCATGACTCAGCTGCATGATCGTGTATTGATTATTGACTGTGGATCCCAATACACGCAGCTCATTGCGCGGCGGATCCGCGAAGAGCATGTGTTTTGTGAGATCCATCCGCCAACTCGCTCGCTTGCTTGGATTCGCGAATGGGGTCCTCGGGGGATCATCCTCTCGGGTGGGCCCGCGTCTGTGTACGATGAAGGTGTTCCCTCGATGGACAGCGAACTCCTATCTGAGGGGATTCCGATCCTGGGGATCTGTTACGGGATGCAGCTCATCGCGAAGCTAGAGGGGGGTAATGTGCAGGCCGGGCAGAGGGAGTACGGACGAGCCGATCTGACCGTGCTCGATTCCGACGATCTTTTCCGGGGGTTTGAGGGATGTGACACCACCCGGGTCTGGTGCTCCCACGGCGATCACGTTGACACTCCTCCTCCCGGTTATCGTTCAATCGCCTCGACGACCACCCTCCCGGTAGCTGCGTTCCGGGCTGAGGATCGCAGCATATTCGGAGTCCAGTTTCACCCCGAGGTGGCTCACACGGCCAAGGGTGAGGAGATTCTCTCCAATTTCCTCTTCCGAGTGGCGGGCTGTCGCCCCACGTGGACCCCCGGGACCTTCATCGACGAGTCAGTCGGGAGAATCCGAGAACGTGTGGGAGAGGCCTCCGTCATCTGTGGGCTGTCTGGAGGAGTGGATTCCTCCGTGGCTGCCGTGCTCGTACATCGGGCGATCGGCGACCGTCTGACATGTATTTTTGTAGACACTGGCCTGCTCAGAAAAGGGGAACGCGAAGGGGTGGAGCTGACCTTTAGGCGGCACATAGGGATCCGGCTGATAGTTGTTGACGCCTCCGACGAGTTCCTCTCCAGCCTTTCAGGGATTACCGAGCCAGAAGAGAAAAGACGGATTATTGGAAATGCCTTCATCCGTGTCTTCGAACGGACCGCGCAGGAGGAGGAAACGGGAGCTCGTTTTCTGGTTCAGGGCACCCTGTATCCCGACATGATCGAATCTGTTTCGACTGGTGGGCCATCGGTAACGATCAAGACACATCACAATGTGGGTGGGTTACCGGAAGAGATGCCCTTCGAGCTCATCGAGCCACTCCGGGAACTCTTCAAAGATGAGGTTCGAAATGTGGGGAGGGAGTTGGGATTACCTGAGGAGTTCGTAGGTCGGCACCCGTTTCCCGGCCCGGGACTCGCTATCCGGGTGCTGGGAACTATCTCTGAGGACCGACTGGTCATTTTGAGGGAAGCTGATGCGATTTACCTAGAGGAGATTCGTGAAGCGGGTCTTTACGACGATATTTGGCAGGCGTTCGCAGTGTTGCTCCCAGTTCGGTCGGTCGGGGTGATGGGCGACTCTCGCACATATGAGTATGTGATCACGCTGAGAGCAGTGACCTCTCGCGACGGGATGACGGCCGATTGGTACCAATTCCCCCACGAGATCCTTGGGAAGATCTCGACGCGGATCATCAACGAGGTCCATGGGGTGAACAGGGTAACTTACGATGTCAGCTCAAAGCCGCCGGCTACGATCGAGTGGGAATGAAGTCGAGCGGGAGTGAACACACTGACATGGGTGGAGTTCAAGGGCATGCTGAAGGCCCTCTTGAAGTTTTCGTCGAGGAACGTGACGCTATCGTAATCGGACTGAGCTTCAGGGTTCTCTTAGTGCTTGAGCCTCATTGACTCTCTGGTCTATTTCCTCCCATAGACTGGCCATGAGAGGTACGTCCACCCCGTGTATTTCAACGAATCTCCTCAGGTCGTTCGCCACTAGGTCATTCTCTTCGAGGATTCGTTCCTGTTCCCCCTCTGGTAGGTACTCTGAGGAATTCAGGAGGGCGGAATGCCTCAATTGAACCATCACCTTCACGAAGCTTTCAGAGCTGATGGTTGGACTCGATCCAGATGAGGGTATTCCGCCGCTGCATGAGCAAAGCGACAGTACCAGCACAATCGCCGTCACCGATCGAGGGCTCCGCCTCCAGCCACTCGGGTTGGTCTGGCTCTTTAGAGTCCGGGTCGTCACGGGAAACTTTGTGAGATGAGCATGGAAGGTGAGAGGCCTCTCACAGGCGCAGGGTCTTGATAACGTAAAATAGCTTGTGGACTCCCTATGAGCGATAGGTCCTCTGCGCGGACACTTTAAGAAGGCTGTTGAAAAATTACGACGGGTCGTGTTACAAGGGCCATGGTGCCAGATTCACGGCGGAGCTCCGAGCCGAGCAAAACGAGACCGGCAACCGTTGGAAGGCAACACATAAATATGCGCTACTTCCAGGAACTGGTGAAAGGATGGCAGGGCAGTCCGAGCCGCCGGATTTGCCCTGGACATTCCAGGTCGTGGACGTTCCCTTCGTGGTTGTCAGGACCCCGGCTAGACACTGGCTCTTGGAGGGGAATTGCTCTGGAGAAGAAGACTGCTGCGAGTAGGTGTTACCCCTCGACCAACTCCCAGAGTACTCCTCCCGCGCTGTGGGGGTGAACAAACGCAACCAGGTGGCCCCGGGCGCCGAGTTTTGGCTTGTCGTCGATGAGTTGGAGGCCTTGATCGCGTAGTGTCTTAAGTAAGGCTCGGATGTCCGGGACTCGATAGGCGAGGTGGTGTAAACTAGGACCGTGACATGACAGGAACTGGCCGATGGTGCTCTCTGCGCCGAGCGGCTCGAGTAGCTCGATCTGACCGATGAACGCCACATTTGCACCATATTGGGGAAGAAACTCGATCGGGGAACATGGTGCACCCGTGAGGAGCTCGTAATCGCCGGCAGCGTCGGAAATCGATCCGGTGACGATTCCTATGTGATCCAGCGGGAAGGCAATCATCGATGAACAGTAGCGTGGGGAACCGAAACGTAAAATAAAAGGGAGAACCGGAGCATGGCTGAGCAAGGCAAGGCGTTGACGGTGACGGACGATAACTTCACGGAGGAAATAGAAGGAGCAGTGGGCCTGGCGATAGTTGATTTCTGGGCAGAGTGGTGTGGGCCTTGTGTGCAAATGGCACCGACCATCGAGGAATTGGCCATTGAGTACGCGGGAAAGGGCGTCGTGGTAGGAAAATTAGACGTAGACCATAACCCTGCTGTCACAAGCAGATTCGGAATCCGGTCGATTCCAGCAATTTTCTTTTTCAAGGATGGAAGACACGTAGACACCATCGTGGGTGTCGTGCCCAAGCCCCACTTACAGAGTAAGATCCAAGAACACCTCCTAGAAGGCAGCTGATGGCATACTCTGGCTTTCCCGCAGAGTGTATAGCACTGTGGGGGCGGTCACAATTCCATTTGGGAAGGCGAGTGTGGGGACGCTCTACTTGGTGAGCACACCAATCGGAAATCTGGAGGATCTCTCCGCCAGAGCTGTTCGAATTCTTGGCGAAGTCGACTCTGTTCTGGCGGAAGACACCCGCCGCACACGGCGGCTCATGCGTCACTTCGAGCTGCTGACTCCTCTCGTATCACTGCATGCTCACAACGAAGAGGCTCGCCTGGGGAAGGCACTCTCAAGCCTGGGCAAGAAGGGGGGCAGTCTGGCACTTGTCTCGGATGCAGGGACTCCCCTGGTCTCGGATCCAGGGGAGCGCCTCGTCCGCAGGGCCCTGGCCGAAGGGCATCAGGTGGTTCCTGTCCCTGGTCCCTCTGCCGTACTTTCCGCGCTGGTTGGTTCCGGTTTTCCTGCGGTTCCCTTCAGCTTCCTCGGTTTTGTTCCTCGCAAGGGCAAGGAGAGGGTCCGGTGCTTAGAACGAGTTGCGGAGGCTCGCGAGACGATTGTCTTATTCGAATCTCCAGAACGACTGGCTGCCCTCCTTTCGGCGCTGGCTGAGCGATGTGGGAGTGCCCGGAGTGCGATCGTGGGACGCGAGATGACGAAGCTTCATGAGGATTTCCGAAGGGGAACCCTCGAAGCGTTGGCCCGATACTACACAGCCGAGGGGAAGGTCCGCGGTGAAGTAACGGTCGTGATTGCTCCTGGTGAGGGAGATGCATCCCAGGCCTCCGTGGATGAGGAAGAGGGACATGTGCTAGCGAGGGAGCTGCTGAACATGGGGACCTCGCCCAGCCGGACAGCGCGAGAATTAGCTTCCCGGCTGAACATTACCAGGAACCGGGCCTACGAGCTCGTACTTAGCATGCTCCCGATTCCAGAGTCCTCAGAGGGTCGTAGGGCCCCGGGTGGGGAATTGGATTCGGACCGGTTACCCGATCAAGGCGTAGATGCCTGATGAGGCTTTCAGTCGGATTCTCAATCGTTCTCGCATTGCTTCCCAAAGTGGAGACGGGCGCAACTAGCGTGCTCGACTATCAGGGATCGAGACCGGCGGGGGAGCGTTATTGGCCCCTCGCTATAGAACCGACTGTTGCTCGACTGCAATACGGTGGGGGAGGGGACTGGTACGCGGGACCATCAGCGATCGCGAACCTCCTCGCGGCTATCCGTGAACGAACGGGGCTTCCGGTGGCTGAGCGCGAAGCTGTCGTAACCCCTCTAGATCCGGCGCTCAGGGATTATCCGTTTCTCTATCTGACAGGTCATGGGAACGTCGCCTTCAACGACCAAGAGCGAGAAGCACTAAGAGGTTATCTAGAGGCCGGGGGATTCCTCCACGCAGATGACAACTATGGTCTCGACGAGG
Organism: uncultured Gemmatimonadaceae bacterium; assembly: GCA_964546115.1. GTDB lineage: Bacteria > Gemmatimonadota > Gemmatimonadetes > Longimicrobiales > Gaopeijiaceae > JAAXGI01. The sequence continues at coordinate 52,476 of CAZJIM010000005.1, forward strand.
CCTTCCGGCGAGAGATGGCAGTGCTCTTCCCCGACCGATCGCTGGTCGAAATCCCCGGGGACCATCCCGTGTTCCAGGTGTTCTATGAGTTTCCGGATGGTCTACCGAAGATTCACGAGCATGACGGCGAGTCTCCGGAGGCATGGGGGATTTTCTACGAGGGTCGTTTGGTTGTCTTCTATAGCCACGAGTCTGATCTGGGAAATGGGTGGGAGGACCCGGATGTCCACGACGACCCACCGGAGATGAGGGAGCAAGCGCTCAGGATGGGCGTGAATCTGTTCGTGTACGCACTGACCCGGCAAGCTCCATGAAGCAGCCTCCACTCTCCCTCGCCAGTGTGATTCACGCGATCCGCCGGTATCTCCGCAGGATCGCGGGAACTGCCCTTGGATTTGGTTCCGTAACAGTAGTTGGTGGAATCCTGGTGCTGGCGTGGCTTCTTGTGGGCTCAGACGGCTGGAGGCCAGGCACCGTCGTTCCCCTATTTTTGCTCATCGGGGGCGGAGTCATGGCTGGGACGCTTTTTGGATGGGTTCTCCTACACCTACGTAGCTGTACCTCGGAGGTCAGTCTCGCTAACCAGATTGAGAAGATCGTAAGGTTGCCGGAAGGATTGGTTAGGGCTCAGGTGGAGTTGGCGCGCTCGGTTCCACAGGGGATGTCTTCCTCCCTTGCCCGTGCCGGGGAACGCGCGCTCCTGCTCCGCCTCAGCGGTGGGGTAGATCGCCTCGCGGGAAGCCCAGGGAAGAAATTCGTCAGGCTGTTTCGAGTCAGCGCAGTGGGGACTGGAGTGGTTGTGGCTCTCCTTGTCGCACTTGTGGCTCTCACTCCTGACCGAACTCGGACGGCCTGGGCGGGGTTAGCCCGCCCAGTGGAGCTTCTTACCCCCGAGCCCCTTCCGCCACTTGAGCTCTTCCCAGGTGACGGTCAGCTCCCCCGCGGCGAATCTCCCAGGGTGGAAGTAGGTGCAGAGGGCCGAGACTCGGTCTGGGTGCACTGGCAAGCCATTGGGGACGTTCTCCGGGAACGAAGCCTCATGGTTGTCGACGGTCGGGCGGAGACCTTCCTCCCGGAGCTCGAGGTGGAGGTGCGCTATTGGGCCTCTAGCCCTGATGGCGCTGTGACTCCAGTGAGTACTCTTATACCGTCCGATCCTTCTCTTCTATCCAGCCTCGCACTGGACGTTGAGTATCCTCCGTACACCCGGCTACCCCCTGAAAGCTTCCGTCGTGTGCCCGCGTGGCTCAGCGTCCCCGAGGGAACGGTAATCAACTTGGCAGGACGAGTGGAAGGTCAGGGCTCGGAGGTCCTGCTCCTGGGGGAGGGAGGTCAGGTTGCGATCCGGCTGTCCGTCGAGGATGGACATTTCTCTGGGCGCTGGCGTCCCACGAGGTCCGAGCTGATAACATGGGCCGTGGAGAGCGGACAGGAGGGTGCGACCCTGCCTCAAACGCTGGACCTAGAGGTGATTCCTGATGCTGCACCTGAGCTATCTCTCCCTGTACCGGGAGCGGACGGAGAGCTACCGCTGTCGCTCCGGGTCCCGCTCTTGCTCGAGGCGAGTGACGATTACGGAGTAGCCTGGGCCGAAGTAGAGACGGTGCACCAGCGGCCGGGGGAGGAAGACGTGGTTGGGGTGGATCACATACCGACGGGGAATTTGGCGCAGGTTACTCTCCGCCCAATGTTGGATTTCTCCGCATGGGGGATTCGTCCGGGAGACGCGATCCTTCTCAAGGCGAGGGTCTCCGATAACGCTCCGGTGGGCCAGGTAGTGGAGACAATTACCTACCGTCTAGCAATGCGGGCGGCCACGGAAGTACGAGAAGCTGCTCGCGCGCGAATCGAGGATGTCACCTCCCGTACGGAGGAACTCTTGGATAGGGTGTCACGGGAGACGGCTGAGTTGAGGAACTTGGAGCGCCAGAGTCGTTTCGGCCCGCAGCAAGCCGGTGGCGATCGTGACGAGCTTAATGCCTTCGAGGATCGAGAGGAGCTTCGGCAGGCGCTAGAGCGTCAAGAAGATCTTGCGGCAGAGATCGACCAGATCACAAGTGGGCTGGAGGAGGCGAGTAGGGCATTGGCGGAGATGGCTGAGCGGGATAACGAGGACGCCGATCTTCGTGAGCGGATCGAGGAGTTGGAGAGCTTGCTGGAGGAGGTTCTCGGTCCCGAGGCTCGGGACCGACTGGAGGAGCTGCAGGAGGGGTTTCGACAGGGAGAGCTGCAGGAAGCACCGACGCAGCTCCTCGAGGAACTGGCCCAACGGCAGGAGGACCTCCAAGTGCGACTGGAGCAGGCTCTCGAGCAACTCCGGAGAAGCGCGATCGAAGAAGGGTTGCGGGGTGCTGAAGAGCAGATCCGCTCGCTCCTGCAGACTCAAGAGGCTCTGGTGGAGCAAATGGCCCAGGGGGAAGGGGAGGAAGCACAGCGAGAGCAGGCAGAGCGTACTGCTACCGTAGAGGAGCAACTCTCCGAACTGGGAGAGGAGTTGTCCACCAGTGGCAACTCAGAAGCGGCGGATCAGACCGAGGCCGCTCGCCGCGAACTTGGTGAGGCGAGAGAGGCTATGACCAGGGCAGCCGATTCGAGCCAGACGGGAGACCGCGAGGAGGCTGTGCAGCAGGCGAGTGAGGCCCAAGAGTCGCTCCAATCTGCCGCCCAACAATTGGAAGAAACTAGTTCCGGGTTTGCTGAGAACCCAGAAGAAGAAATGCAGGAGGGGCTTCGCCGAGGTGCACAAGATGCGCTTGCGCTTGCTCGGCGTCAGGGCCAGCTCCGTGAAGACTTACAGAATGCGCTTCCGGGCGAACGAGGGGACTTTGAAGACGAGGAGCTAGCGATAATGGAGGGGCTGCAGAATCTAGCGTCAGAGCTAGCCGAGGCAACGCAAGAGCAGCCCGATCTGGCGAGTTCCCTGTCAGAGGCGATTGCGGCTTCCGAGGAGGCGGTCGGCCAGACTGTCGACGCAATGGCTCGCAATGGCTCCCAGCGGGATTCTGAAGGCTTAGCCGATGCCGCTCAGGCGGCGATGAATCAAGTGGCACTTGCTGCATTGGAGGGGTTAGGCCAGGGAGGAGAGAATTCGCAGAGTACAGAATCAACGGACATAAGTGAGGAACTGTCATCACTCGGAGATCAGCAAGCAAGCCTGAATGAGCAAGGCAGCCGGCTTTCCCAGGAGTCGGATCAGGGGGGTACGCCGTCTGACATGGAACTCGAAGACTTGGTGTCTGGTCAGCAAGGGATTGCGGGTATCCTTCAGGAACTGGGTCGCCGCCCTGGGCCGGGCCGGACCCGAAATAACCTTGATGCGCTTGCGGACGAGAGCGAAGAGATCGCCGAGGAACTCAGGCAGGGTCGGCTAGACGCTACGATACTCCGGCGGCAGGAGGAGTTTCTCGAGCGGTTACTTTCTGCCGGCCGTACCCTGGAGCAGGACGCCCCCACGGAGGAGCGAGAGGCAACGTCAGCGGAAGCCGTGCCCAGGCGAGCCGTGACCGCGCTCCCCGAAGCGCTCTTGAATCCGCTGGCGCTTCCGCTCCCCTCAATGGTCGAACTGGGGGTGCTCAGCCCAGCTCAGCGTCGCCTTGTCCTCGACTATTTTGAGCGTGTGAACCGCCGTCGAGCGGCTGAGGGCGGACGATGATTTCACGGACAGGGTTGGTAGTCATCCTTATATTGGTGAGGACGGCATCTGGTTTCGGGCCAGGTGTAGCCCAATCGGCCGCACCCGCTAGTACTTCCGGTGAGTTGAGGGCAGATAGTCTCCCGTCCGTCGAGGATTTGGCTCTTTGGGTGGAGCAGGAAGGAGGTGTGGAGCGTGTTCGTGAGGCGATCCTGACTCGCATTATGGCTTTACCTAGCAGGGAAGCCACGATCTGGGTGCAACTCCTCAGCGTGGTCGAGCAAGTGGATGTGTCTTCTGCACCTGAGGCCATACGTGCTGTGGGGATGGGAGCGGAATCAAGAGGTCTCTCCGGATCCGAAGTAGTCATGGATGGGTTGAGCGGAGTGCCTGTGGCCGATCGGGCCCCGTTACTCGCCCTCGCTGCACATCTGGCTGAAATGGAAGATGAGAGGAGAGCCGGAGAGATTCGTGCCAAACTCTTAGAGGAATATCCAGACGCTCCGGAAGCGACTGAGGTTCGGTTTCTGCAGGCCGGCTGGTTTCTCAGGGGAGGAGATAGGATCTTGGATGGAATGCGGCTTTTGGAAGAGCTGATCGTTGGGACACCTCAACACCCGTTGGCACCTGAGGCCCGACGTTTGTACGAAGTGAATGGAGGTCGGGGTCGCCCCAATTCCAGGGATGACGAAACATGATAGGACCACGCATCGGGGTTATTACCCATTTAGTGCTGATTCTAGCGCTGTGCGGTTTGCCGCAGCCTGTCGCTAGCCAAAATCTCCTGGTTCCCATGGATCGTGGCCAGGGGAATCACCTCCGGGCCTATGGCCTCACCTACTGGACACTGGAGCAAGGCGATACCGTCGAGTGGCTCTTGAACTACCGGGGTGGATCCTTTCTCCTTCCGGATTCTGAGGCGGTAAGGCGTGAGGCGGCCTTCCGCGGGGTCTCATTCGAGCCCCTTGGGAGTGCCCAGTTGGCTGAGATTCGGTCAATCATTCAAGGCGAGAATATGGAGGCCGTTCCCCTTGAGACGGCCCCAAGGATTGCGATCTATACGCCGCCGAATGTCCCTCCTTGGGACGATGCGGTTACGATGGCGCTGACCTATGCGGAGATCTCATACGAGACCATCTGGGATCCGGAGGTGCTTGTTGGCGATCTATCCCAATACGAGTGGCTTCACCTTCATCACGAGGACTTCACTGGGCAGTACTCCAAGTTCTATCTCACGTATGCGGGAGCGGACTGGCTCCAGGAGGAAATCGCTCGAAATAGGGATGTTACTGCCCGCTTCGGCTTCTCTGACGTCCCGGATCTGAAACGAGCCGTCTCCGAGGAAATCCGAAGCTACGTGGAAGCGGGGGGGTTCCTCTTCGCGATGTGCTCCGCAAGTGAAACTCTCGACTTAGCGCTGGCCAGTCATGAGACGGATATCAGTGCGAGTTATGCGGGTGGCCGCCCTCCAGATGTCGATGCGAATGAGCGTATGGACTGGTCGCGGGCATTCGCCTTCTTAGGGGCGCAGGTAGAGCTCCGACCTACTGTTAATGCGTTCTCAGACATCGACTTTCATTTGGTCAACACCGCCAATCGGCAACCGCTAAGCTTTTTTACTCTTTTCGAGTTCTCCGCGAAACTTGATCCCGTACCGACGATGTTGGTCCAGAGCCATGAATCGGTGATCTCTGACTTCTACGGACTCACGACAT
>CAZJIM010000005.1:57839-61460 GCA_964546115.1 uncultured Gemmatimonadaceae bacterium
GGTGACCGTACTGGCTGAGGAAGGCGAGTGGACGAAGTACGTTCATGGATCTTTGGGACAAGGCACCTGGACTTTCTACGGGGGTCATGATCCAGAGGACCCCGAGCACCAGATCGGTGATCCGCCCACCAACCTCGACATACATGCTGACTCGCCCGGATACCGCCTCATCCTGAATAACGTCTTGTTTCCGGCGGCTCGGCCCAGACCTCGGAAAACCTGACACCCTCTGCACTCCCCCTCACCCTGGACTCCTCTGCAGCACAGTCCATTCGGGAAGAGATCGAGCGCGCAGGCGGAAGAGAGGTTTGCTTCCTGGCCGAGGTGACCTCGGATCGACAGATCCTAAATCCCAGACCCGTAGCCCGGGGAAATCACAGTGCGGTGCTGGCTGCAGCCGTCGACGCTAACGAAGGTGAGATCCTTCTCCATAACCATCCATCCGGAGTTCTCGATCCCTCGCCGGTCGATCTGACCATCGCCGCTCGGGTGTACGAAGCCGGGCTCGGAACGGGGATTATCGACAACGAGGCTCGCACTCTCTATGTCGTCGTAGAGCCGCCCACATCACACCCCCGCGTCGAACTCGATAAGGTGGATATCGAGGCGTATCTTGCACCTGGAGGGGCCCTCCATACGCTCTTCGGTGGATATGAGCATCGCCCTGCACAGATCGAGATGCTCCGTGAGGTCACGAATCGGTACAACCATGGTGGCGTGGCCATCGTGGAGGCTAGCACAGGTACCGGAAAGTCCCTCGCCTACCTGTTGCCTGCCGTCGAGTGGGCCCTAGCTAATGGGGAGCGGAGCGTTGTCTCGACGAACACGATCAACCTTCAGGAGCAGCTCGTCAACAAGGACCTTCCCTTGGTGCGGGAACTCCTCGGACGGGACTTCCGTTGGTCCCTCGTCAAGGGACGGGGGAACTATGTCTCCATTCGGAGGCTCCTCCTAGCTAATCAGACCGAAGCAACTCTCTTCGAGAACGATCGGGCTGCGGAAATGAGCGGGCTCGTCGAATGGAGTCGCAAAACAAAAGATGGTTCGCTCTCGGATCTGACGACCTTGCCCGCGGAGGAGGTCTGGGACGAAGTACGCTCTGATGGGGATATCTGCATGGGAACTCAGTGCCCCCACTTTCAGGAGTGCTTCTATCAACAGGCCCGAAGAGATGCCAACTCTGCCGACGTCTTAGTTGTAAATCACGCTCTCCTTTTCGCGGACGTCTCGCTCAGGCGGATATCGGACAACTGGTCCCAGTCCGCCGTCCTCCCCCTCTATCGTCACCTTGTGCTGGACGAAGCTCACAACGTCGAGGAGGCCGCGACGCTTCATCTCGGCACAGAGATAACCCGAACGAGTATGGTCCGCACGCTCGATCGGTTGGACCGGAAGGGGAAGGGAGTGCTCCGGGCGGTAGAAGAGGTCCTGTGGATCTCGCCTGACGAGGGGGAGATCCAGCATCTGCTCCAGCGTATCGTCCAGCGTTTGCGTCCTGCTCTCGACAGATCAAGGGAGGCCTTGAGCCGGTTTTTTCAAGCAATAGAACCGTGTGTGCCAGCCGATCAGGAAGAGCCCTTGCGTCTCGATCGAGGCGATCCACGAGATCCCGGAGACGACCCTGAGACCCTGGAACTACTCGACGGACTTCGGTCGAGCTTTGCCCGCCTACGGGGACAGCTGGAGGGGCTTCGAACTCGAATCGAAGATGACGTTTCGCTCTCGGGTCAGCTCGAAGGGCGGCTCTTGGATCTCCAGTCTATCGAGCGCCGGTTGGAAGCGGATGAGAGGGGGCTGGGACTGGTTCTGGATCCGGATGGGAACCGAGACAGGTGGGTCAGGTGGATCGAAGGGAGGGGCGGTTCAACGAGGAGTCCCCGCAACGTGATCCTGGCCGCTGCACCCGTCGAGCCGGGTGCGATCCTCCGAGAGGCTCTCTTCAACAAGGTCGATACGACCGTGGTAACCTCGGCTACCCTGGCGACCGGGGGAGGATTTCGCTTCATGCGTGGGCGGCTTGGACTGGAATCGCCGGAGATCCCTCCGGATATGATTGAGAGTACGGGGTTTACAGAGGGAGCAGTGCCCCCGCACTTGAGTGAAATCGCCTTCGAGGACATCGGCGTTCCCGTGCTGGAAGAGTCTTTTCAGGAGCCACTTACGGTCAGCGAGACGCTGCTTCCCTCGCCATTTGACTATCAGCGGCAGACAATTTTTTGTGTGCCCACCGATCTCCCCTCTCATGACTCTGGCCTGTCTTTCCAGGAGGCCACCGCCCGGGTGGTCATGGAGCTAGCCGAGATCACTCTGGGAGGGCTTTTCGTGCTCTTCACCTCGTATCGAGCGTTGCGCACCGTGGCTCGACTTGTGCGAGAGGGAGTAAGTAGCTTGCGTTGGCCGCTCCTGGTGCACGGTGAAGCACCGCGCTCCCTCCTCCTTAGACGGTTCATCGATTCGGGTAACGGAATCCTGCTTGGTACAGCATCGTTTTGGGAGGGTGTTGATGTCCCGGGCGATCCCCTCCGGGGGCTCGTTCTCCAAAAGATTCCCTTCCGGGTTCCGACTGAACCGATCACCCAAGCACGAATGGAGGTAATCGAGGTTAGAGGAGAGAGAGCCTTCGATACCTATCAAGTTCCTCTTGCCGCGCTTCGACTCAAACAAGGGTTTGGACGGCTCATCCGTTCGAAATCGGATCGTGGAGGAATTCTGCTTCTGGACTCAAGAATCCTGAGTCGAGCGTACGGACGAGACCTGCGAAGCGCCCTTCCTCCAGCGCCGCTCGTCAAGGGTCCTTGGGCAGAAGTGAGAGGGCGCCTGACGGAATTCTACGAGGAGAGCGCCGTGGAGAAGGGTCCCGTTGCCTGACCATCCTGTAGGGGTAGATTATGCGGGTCAGCCCCGGATAAAAATGGAGGTGGAGTCCAGTGGCCACTGATTTGAACCCATTACCCAGTAAGATTATCTGCGTCGGAAAGAACTATGTAGATCATGCCCTGGAACTCGGCGGTGAACCTCCGGACGAGCCTCTGATCTTCCTGAAACCCCCCTCCTCCCTCATCTCGGGAGGGGACACTATTCTGATCCCTCCCGGATCCGGCCGGGTCGACTTCGAGGGTGAGGTAGCCTTCCAGTTGGGCAGACGGACCAGCCACGTAGGGGAGGACGAAGCGCTGGACTACCTTTCGGGTGTGCTCCCCCTGAATGATGTAACCTGCCGAGACATACAGAACCTTGATGATCAATGGACGCGTGCTAAGGGATTCGACACCTTCTGCGCCGTGGGATCCCCTGTTCCGCTAGAAGGGTTGGACATTGGAGGCCTTCGGGTTGAGACCCGTGTCAATGGCGAACTGCGTCAAGAAGGGAAGTTCTCGGAGGTGGTGTTTGGAATCGAAACGCTGGTAAGCTACATCTCCCGAGTGATGACACTGGAACCGGGAGACCTCATCGCAACTGGGACTCCCTCGGGTATAGGCCCCCTGGTGCCATGGGACGAGGTGGAGGTATGCATTCCCGGTGTGGGTGCAGTCCGCAATTCCGTGAGGGCAGGCTCAGGCCAGCCCTGGCCTTACGGTGTCGGGGCCAGTGAAGCTTAATTCTGGACCGCGGCCGGGTTCG
>CAZJIM010000006.1:0-19128 GCA_964546115.1 uncultured Gemmatimonadaceae bacterium
ACCAGGCCTTCTGAAGCCTGAGGTCAGGAGTTTTCTTGTTTCTTGTCTACAGGTCTTTTTTTTTGAGAGCCACTCTGCGTCCGATGCTACTAGAGCAGATTTCACCCTCTTGTGAGGGACACATTTACGCTCGATACCCGGTGTGGGCCCTCGGGCTCCTTCTCGCTATTGCTCTTGGACTTGTCACGGCTTCACCTGGATCCTCACAGGAAAGCTGGGATCTCTACCAAATTGGGGCGATCCGAGTGGAACAGGGCCCGGAGATAGACGGAGTTCTGGATGACCCCGTCTGGCAGGCTGCAGCTGTCATTGACGAATTTGTCCAGCAGGAGCCCGATGAAGGGGCCCCGGCAACTGAAACGACAGAAGTACGCGTGCTGTACGATGGGAGCAGTCTCTATCTTGGAGTCCGTGCACTCGACTCGTCCCCCTCCGGTGTGCTCGCAACCGAGATGAGACGCGACGGGAACCGCATCCTGGACGAGGACAATTTCCAGATCATTCTCGACACGTTCATGGACTCCCAGTCCGCATACATGTTTGTGGTGAGTCCAACCGGCGCACAACTCGATCAGCAAATATCCGACGAAGGGGGCCGTGACCGGCGAGCAAGTGTCTCCGCCATCAATCGCGACTGGGATGGGGTCTGGTCTGTCGCAGTGAGCTCTACTTCGGAGGGCTGGATCGCCGAGATCGAGATCCCGATGGTGACCCTCAGGTTCCCCGATAGGGATCCGCAGTCCTGGGGGATCAATTTCATGCGGAATATCAGCCGCAAGAACGAGCAAGTATTCTGGGCGCCGATCCCGAGGGAGTTCAGCCTCACAAGGGTCAGTCTCGCGGGGAGCCTGAGGGATCTGGAGTCGCTGAACAGAGGGAGCGATCTGCGAATCAAACCGTATGTCACGGGAGGAGGGCGTAGCCATCTCGAGGATGGGATCACTGCTAACTCCAGGCAGAGCGATATCGGGCTTGATATGAAATACGGCGTGACCGCGGGGCTGAATCTTGACGTCACGATCAATACCGACTTCGCCCAGGCCGAGGTGGATAACGAGCGGGTGAATCTCACACGGTTCGCTCTCTTTTTTCCGGAGAAGAGGGAGTTTTTCCTCGAGAATTCCGGGCAGTTCGCCGTGGGGACGACAAACTCCACCGGGCGAATCGCAAACCTGTTCTTCAGCCGGCGGATCGGGCTCACGGACACAGGAGCTAGCGTCCCCATTCTTGGCGGAGCTCGGCTAACCGGGAAGGTAGGCAGAAACAATATCGCTATCATGGATCTCCAGACCGATGAAGGCTTCGGAGAACCGGGAGAGAACTTCCTCGTTGCCCGTTACAGCAGGGACATCCTCCAACGCTCCAAGATTGGAGGAGTCGTTATCAATAAGGAGGCCAGTAGCGGAGGATACTATAACCGTACCTATGCCACCGATATGACCCTCGCGATCACACCGTCCTTTACGGTCGATGGGTTCCTCGCGGGTACTTCTACGCGTGGTATCTCCGATGAACAGTTCGGTGGCCATCTCCGAGCAGGTTGGCTCGACCAGTCGTGGCGAATCTACACCGAGTACACGGACCTCGGAGACAACTTCAACCCGGAGGTCGGATTCGTGCCGCGGGTTGGGATCAAGAGGAGCAAGTTCCACTTCGAGGGGAATCCGAGACCTGAGCGTTGGGGCATCCGGATGATGGAGCCGATGTGGAACGTGGAATATTTTACCGACCAGAATGGCCGACTGGTAAGTCGTCGGTACCACCACATGGTAGGAACGCGGTTCGATAACGCTGCCTACCTGAACCTCGTGTTCAACCGTCGTTTCGAACGGTTGGATGAGCCGTTCCGGGTTACGCGCGATGTGGTCATCGACCCGGGCGATTACTCGTTCTGGAGCTTGAACATCAGGTTCAACAGCAACCCGGCCCGTAGGTTCTTCTACGGGCTAAGCTACGCGCCGCAGGAATTTTATGACGGAGACCGGACGGATTGGTCTCTCAACGCCGGTTTCCGGATGAACGACCAGATTGCCACCTCTGCCCGGTTCTCTAAGAATGACGTGGCCCTCCCAGCTGGAGACTTCACAGCGGAGATCGGCTCCTTCCAGCTCGATTACGGCCTCTCGCCGACAATGTCCCTACGCAGCATCATACAGTACAACTCCTCGTCCGATCAGTGGGGTACGAGTGCCAGGTTCCGCTATATCTATCGGCCCGGAAGCGACATCTACATCGTCTACGACGAGGTCCGCCGCGATGAGACCATCTTGTTGTCTCCTTGGGTGGAGCAGTTCCGCGAGCGGCAACTTATCGTAAAGATGACCTATCTCCTCTCGATGTAGTGTCCGACTCCTCCTTCAGAAGGCCCCCCTCCCTGGCTACTACCACGGCACGCAGTGTCGTAGACAAGGAGCTGGAGAGATGAGGTCTGATGGCCACATCGCCCGGTATTATGATCGGAACACTCCCCGTTTTCTCCTCGTTGGAGGCGGAGGCACCAGCCATTCGATCCACCGTCAACTTTGGGGACCTGGCGTCGTCACAGTCGCGGATGCGTCCGCTTACATCAACCTCTTGATCGCCAATAAAATCAAGGAGTTGGGTCTTACTGAACCTCTCTCCGTTGTCGACATGGGTTGCGGGGTGGGAGGGACCGTTTTCCAGCTCGCCGAGACCTTCCCAGCCAGTCGTTTCATCGGGATAACAATTAGCCAACGGCAGTACGACATCGCCGTGAGGTTGACTGCTCAGAGGAACCTCGGAAACCGATGCCGGTTCGTGCATGGCGACTTCCAGACGATGGAGCTGGATGTAAAGGCGAATCTAATCGTGGCGATAGAGTCCTTCGTCCACAGCGACTCCGCTGAGAGTTTTTTTACGGCAGCGACTAAGCATCTGTGGGACGGTGGATACCTGATGGTTGCAGATGACTTCCTGACCAAGAGTTGGTCCCGCCTGAATGATGTGACCCAGTGCCACGTCGAGGATTTCAAAATGGGTTGGCGTTTACCTAGCCTGTGTACCGTTGAGGAGTGCGTGCACGCAGCTGAGGAATGTGATCTAGAGATGGCGACAGATGCCGAACTCTCGAACCTCATAAGGCTAGACCGACTGAGGGATAGGGTGATCAAGCGGCTCAGCCCTTTGTTCCAGCGACTGAACCTGATCAGCGTTCCCCTCTTCGGAAACATGATCGGCGGAAATGCGTTACAGATCGGCCTTCGGAAAGGGTTCCTTCAGTACCACCTACTGGTGATGAAGAAGCAGGGAGACGGGTAAAGTGCTCAGACCCCACCCTGAGACCCACTGAATAGGGGGCCGATGAAGTTCGTGGTCGACACTTCGCCGTCCGTCGACAGCACTTCCTGGTTCACAAAGGTGACAAGGCTTGGCCTAAACAAGGGGCCAACGCTGGGCGCCATATTCGCGGTCCACCAGGGTTCCCGAGGATGCCGTGGAGCATGCCGATCCATCCAAGCCAAAGCTCTGGACCCATCGCACCGCGAATCACCTCTAGGTGACCCTTCTCGAACTGGCGGGCAGTCAGGTGGAATAGATGGGCGAACTACGCTTCTTCGCCGAGACATATTTTTGTGTTGGCCCAGCGAAAGATTAGAAGCTAAATCCCTAATCGTACATGATATAAGTTATTTATACATAATAACTTATATACTGCTTTCTAGATTCGTACGATCCATCTTGATTAGCTGCAATGCGTGGCTTTTCGACCTCAACCCATCCTTGGCCCTATTTTCGAAATGATGTGAAGACACATTCATGGCAAGGTCATCTTCAGAACTGCGATATGCTACTATAGCGGTCTTAGCAAGCAATACCATGGCGCCACCAACGAAGATGCCAGACGCCATTCCCAGAAAACTTCTCAGCCGCATTCGCTATACCCACACATGTGGCACTTCACACAACCTTCCTCATATGCGAGCTGGCCCCCACCACAGTCGGGGCAGGAGCCCAAGAAGGAGTGATCCACGCGTAAGATGGAGAGTCCACTGTCCGGATCAAGCTGGCTCCCGCTGATACTACCCACCACGGAGGGGGAACTGATCGGCAGCTCTTCCTGAATACCCTCTCGCTCCGCAAGATAACGTTCGATCGCCTGGGCCACTGCATCCGGAGCGGACAAAACCTTGTTGGGCCCAACGCCCACAGCGCGGTCGCACGAGATCCCACGGAGCTGGTCCCGTACGGCCGTGATCGGGATTCCGGAGCGAAGCGCAAGTGACACGAGCCGACCAATCGCTTCCGCATCAGCATTCGCCGCTCCACCGGCCTTCCCCAATGTGGTAAACACCTCGAAAGGGCGACCGTTCTCATCCTCGTTGATCGTCACATAGAGGTCACCCAGGGGCGAGAGTATTCTGACTGTATGGCCGCGCAAAAGGGAAGGACGCTGTCGCTTGTGACGGCTAGCCTTGGCGTCCCGATCCTGCTCCTCCACCTGCCCTCTGAGTTGCTCCAGCTCTACCCTCACACCGTGTGCCTCTTCCCGTGCATCCGCAAGCTGGTGTTCCAGCGTGACCCTCTCTTCACTGTAGTCCTCATTCTTCCCAGTCTTCCCCGTTGAGAGAACCTGCATGGGCCGGGAGCCATCCCGATAGACAGTGACTCCCTTGCACCCCAAATCGAAGGCCAACTCGTAGATCTCCCGCACCTCGATCTCAGTGGCCTCGGTTGCGAAGTTGGTTGTCTTGGAGATCGCGCTGTCTGTATGCTCTTGGAATGCGGCCTGCATCCGGACATGCCACTCTGGTGAGATGTCGTGCGAGGTCACGAAGACGCGCTGGACCTCCTCCGGTACTTCCTCGAAGTGAATGTGGCCTTCCGAGGCAATCCGTCCCATCAGCTCTTCCGAGTGCCACCCCTGATTCTTGGAAATTCGCACGAAGTCCTCGTTGACATCCGGCATCATCGCACCCGCCTGATTTCGCATGAATGCCACGGCAAACAGAGGCTCAATCCCACCTGAGCATCCCGCAAAGATGGAGATGGTCCCGGTTGGCGCCACTGTAGTGAGATTACAGTTCCGGAGCCGGCGTTCCGGCTGAATCCGCGATCCATCGGCCCGATGGGCACAACTTTCATCCGGACCCCAAATGGACGCCTCCCACGCCGGAAAGACACCTCTCGTTTCGGCTAACCTCTCCGAGGCAATCCGGGACTCCTCGTTCACAAACTCCATTAGACGACTGCCCAGCTGAACCCCCTCTTCCGAGTTGTAAGGCACGCCCACCCGCACTAGAAGGTCCGCCCACCCCATGACGCCAAGCCCAACCCGCCGGATTGTCTGAGCCAGCTCGTTGATTTCCGTAAGGGGATAGCGGTTTGCGTCGATCACGTTGTCGAGGAAATGGGTCGAAAGGTGGACAACCCTCCGCAACCCATCCCAGTCAATCCGCTCCTCCGGCGTCTCCTCGGGAGCGGCATCTGCCTTCACGAAGCTTCCGACATTCACGCTTCCCAGATTGCATACATCGTAGGGAAGCAGCGGCTGCTCACCGCAGGGGTTCGTCGCTTCGTAATCCCCAAGGGCCGGGACCGGGTTGAATTCGTTCGCGCGGTCGATGAAGAACACCCCCGGCTCTCCTGTCTTCCACGCACCACCCACAATCATGTCGAAGATCTCTCGAGCGTTGTCCGTCCCCACCCCCTCGCCCGTCCGTGGGTTCACCAGTTCATACTCCGAATCGGTGCGGACAGCTTCCATGAATGCGTTTGTAACCGCCACTGAGATGTTGAAGTTGGTTACCTGGGAAGTGTCGTCCTTGCAGGTGATGAAGTCCCTGATATCGGGGTGGTCGATACGCAGGATCCCCATGTTTGCGCCCCGTCTAGTCCCACCCTGCTTCACTACCTCAGTCGAGGCATCGTACAGGCGCATGAAAGAAATCGGACCGGAAGCCACACCCATCGTCGAGCGGACGGTGTCTCCCGTCGAGCGAATCCGCGAAAAAGAGAAACCGGTTCCGCCTCCAGACTGGTGCACCAACGCCATCGATTTGAGGGTGTCATAGATCCCGTTTTTTCCGTTCGAAAGTGCATCATGAACCGGAAGTACGAAGCAAGCCGAGAGCTGCCCGAGGGGCCGGCCAGCATTCATCAACGTCGGCGAGTTGGGTTCGAACTCCCCCGTAGTCATGAGCTCGTAGAATTGGCGCGCCAGTTCCTCCACCGCCGCCTCGGATGCGCTGTAGCTGCAATC
Source organism: uncultured Gemmatimonadaceae bacterium (assembly GCA_964546115.1). Taxonomy (GTDB): domain Bacteria; phylum Gemmatimonadota; class Gemmatimonadetes; order Longimicrobiales; family Gaopeijiaceae; genus JAAXGI01. The sequence goes on from CAZJIM010000006.1 coordinate 6,221, forward strand.
CTCTTGTGCAATCACCCGGGCCACCCGCCAGAACATGGTCTCGGGCGTCTCCGTTGGGTTCCCCTCCTCGTCCTTCTTCAGGTACCGGCGTGCAAGAACAAGCCGAGCATTCTCGGTCATTACTACCGGGGGAAGATCACCCGGGACCTGATCGTCGAAGAGGCGTTCGCCTAGAGGGTCGGCTCTTTCCTCACTGGACGGCATATCGTAGGGCTCCTTGTGCTAACCGTGGTGGGTTCAGGTTCGTCGTATGTGGAAGGCGCTGTGGAAAGGTCGTGGAAAGCCGAGATTAGCCGGTGGAGAAGCGAATAAAACCTAGGTCCTCCGCGGAGTGTCACGTGGACAACCGAGCCTGAAACCACAAAATATTGTTGCCAAGTTGACAATAGGACACGATATGTAGTGGGTCAAGGGGATTTCTTCACCGGAGGGGTGCATCGGCCTAGAACGACCATCCCGTCTGCAGGTAGACGGACGCACGGCGAGCCGACCCGGCGGCCACTTCAAGGGGCATGGCGACGCCTAGGCGAACCCTACTGACCTCCTCGAATAAGAGTAACCCGAAGACCACTACCTCGGCCCCAAGCGAGCTGACAGTGCTCCACTCGGTCTCGGACCCCCCCCAATCGCTACCTACTCCAGCCACATCAACGAATAGAGATCCGGCAATCCGATCCAGGTGAAGGGGCCAGGCACCGACCCCGGCATGAATCATCATCAGAGGAAAACGCCACTCACCAGACATAGCCCACGCCGTGTTCCCCCGCACAGCTCTCGTAGACGTACCCCTCACAGGAAATCGGCGAAAAGCATTCCCCGGAGTAAACCCCAGAACCCCTCGTCCGTCGCCTCCTCCGCCCCCGACACTGAAGTGCTCCCTTCCAGATCCGGGTCCATCCGCAATACCAACGGAAGTCCGGAAAGCTAAGACGTGGTTGGAATAGCCAGGGCCGGAAACCCCATGATATCCACGAACTGATGCCACTGCCTCGCGAAACGCCCCGTCAGATCCACTCAAACCTATTAGGCTGTCTGGGACGGAGCGGTCCCATCGCTCACGGAGGCCAACCGAGACGCTGATCCCATTCTCCCTTGATACCGAGAACGGATAGGAGCGCGCTGTCGATAGCCCGATCGACAGGCGAACTTCCGCCAGGCTGCTCAAAGGCCGCAACGATTCGAACCGTTCGCTATCTTCGCCGTCGACCTCGAGAATCCGTTGTCGCTGGGAGATAGTCCGACCCCCGAGCGAGAGGACGCCGGTGCTGCGCATACGCTGAAGGCGGAGTTCAACGGCCCCTCCCAACCAGCGCTCCGAAAGAATGGGCAGGAGGGTATCCGGAAGAGCATCCTGCTGTCCCGCATCAACCGTTGAGACCAGGAGTGGTGCGCGCGAAGCCCATTCCTGGCCTGTCTCAACCATGAGAGTCGGGTTTCCAAACCCTGCCCAGGCGTAGTGCATGCCCCATTCAGTGCGATTCCTGGGACCATCAAAGGACCCAGCAATCTTCATATCGTACTCATGACGCCCAACCAGGTCCGACCCAGAAGTGCGAGCGCCCCATGCTACCGGAAGGACTTCTTGACCATGGACCGACTCTCCTTCGATTCGAATGGGAAGCCAGTACCGCGGAAGCAGAGTCTGGAGCGCCGAATAGTCTCGAACCTCCACTTCGGCAAGAGCATCCGGGCTGTCCTGGTCTCCGTCCACATCGATGATCTCAGCACCCCCAAGAGCATACCGGGGATTGATGGGAAGTGGATCGGACCATGTACTGGGGTCGAATGGGACCCGACCGATCTCCCAGCCGTCTTCGCTCAGCACGGACAAGTAGATCCATTCGCTCATGGCGTCTACAGCCGGGAAGGTTCCCCCCGTCAAGAGGTCCGTGATCTGCCTCAGCCCTCCCGGACCGGCTCTCCCGTCTGGAATCCCTGTAACCGATGGAGCTGCATAGAGGTTTGGGACGCCACTCCGATCGGAAGACCAAATTACCGTTTCTCCATCGGGCGACCAGGCGGGTGAGCTATTCAGGCTCCTGTCTTCGAGGATCTCATGGATCACTCCGCGCTCAGTGTCGAGCACCAGAACTGCCGTCAATCCTCCAGGTCGCCGTCGAACCACGGCTATCCGCTCCCCATCCGGAGACCACGCTGGAGAACTCCACAGCACGCCGGGCTCGGCATCCTGCAGAATCTGGATCACCTCCCCATTGAGCGAGAGAACGGCAAGTTTGTTCGCTCCACCATCGGCCAGCACAGCCACCATCTCCTTTTTGCCGGGGTGAAAGTCCACATGTACCACGCGTAGGCCGCGTGTCACCCGGGTCACTTCTCCGTCCAAGCTCACCCTGAAGAGATCCCTGTAGAGCCGATATGTATCTACGTATTCGACCTGCGGGAGAAGGAGAGATCCGTCGTCGAACCACGCCGGCGGATCCAGGCTGTTCCACCTTGTCAGCGTCCGCTCGCCCGCCGAAGTATGAAGCACTAAACGCGAATCAGATCGCCCGTCAAAGCGCACGTATGCAACTCCACTCCCGTTCGGCGCAGGAGTGGGATGCAGGGCCCAACGTCCTCCGTCGGTGAGGAGTTCAGGATCAGGGAATCCTCCTCTCCCATCGATACGCTGTCGCAGTGCCTCAGCCTCTACCTTGACCCCCTTCATCCAGTCGGCCCACAGCTCTTGGAACGACGGTCCGAAAGTCTCCCGGGCTGCTGCATCCAGCCTATACGGAATCCACTGGTCCGCCATCGTCTCGAGGAACTGAACGAGGGTAGACTCTCCGTAGGTGTCAGAGAGGTGTCGGAGGAATAGTGAGCCGAAGACGTATGGTCGACTTCCCCCTGGCCAGACTGGCGATCTACCGAGCCCCTGCCCCACCGACTCTGACTCTCCACCCAGGACACGGGTTCGAGCAATGGCATCGTAAAAGCTTCCGTGAACCCGTCCAGCCTCCGTATGAACGGATTCAAGGTGCACCGCAACACCTTCGATACCAAGGGAAGACGTAGTGTATCCCGGGAATGTAGGCCAACTCCAGGGAACCCTACCCAGCATCGTTCGAACACCGGTCCCGAGCGGCCCCGTGCGATCAAGATGGAAGATGTGCACCAGCTCGTGGGTGATGACCAGCTCCAACCAATCGTCAAAGTGAGAGAGGGCGAAGCCATCAAGCGGCGGCTGTACTCCAACGACGATCCGATTTGAGGGAAAGACGTTGGCAACTCCATTGGAAAAGTCAGCGTGATCGGTAAGAAGCAGGTCGATCTGACCTGATGGGGGGCGGAGGAAGCTTTTGCGCAGAGCTGTGTGCGAGCGCTCCGCAATAATCGCAGCGTTCTTGCCCAGCTCCTCTAGTTCGGCGGGGAAAGTGACCCTGAAGTGCACTGTTTCGAGGGTCCGATACTCCTCGTGTGGGGGAACCGTCTGTCCCTGTACGATCACGGGAAGCACCAGGGAGGGAATGAGGATGAGTGCCAGACGAGGGATCCCTGGTCTGAGCCAGCGGATGCTCCGGCTACCCCCTTCCGCTCGATCCGATACCGGGTAATCTTTTAACACTTTCTTTCAGTGGAACATGGTATGGCTCGAAGTGATGAATCGTTCTGGCACGGCCTCGGGGCAGCGATCTCTTCGCTACCCGAAACCTTTACACTCTCATCTACTGGCCGTTCGCTCCCCCGCAAGCCACCCTCTGCACCAAATGATGACCAGCACCGACCACACAACCCGCTATCGGGAACGCTCGCAAGCACCGTCACAGCATTCGTCGTCTCCGTAATGCGCAGGTGGTCCAGGATGCACAGGCCCTCACCACGCACGCTGGCTAGGGGAGCAGTGGCTGGAGCCGGGGCGGCTGGAGCCCTGCTCCTTTACCGTCTGCTGATCGCCCAAAGGAAAGAGGCGGCGGACAAACCCCCCGGTGAGGCCGCTCACGCATCTCTCAGCGAACTCGCGGATGAGCTTCTGGCAGGCGCAGGGCGCGGCCTCATCTACGCTGTACTTCTGGCTCCCTATCTTCCTGGTCCCCCGATTTTGAGGGGTGCGATCGTGGGCTCGGTCGATTACCTGGCGACTCCATTGGGTGGACTTTTCTCCCGCCTTCAGGAGTTCTCCCCGATTCGGAGAGTGCCCGCCATCTCGATCCTACTCGAAACGGGAGAAGCGGAAGATGACCCGTACCTCTCCTTCCTCATCCATGGGGCGCTCATGGGCCTGCTCTATGGCAATGGCTCCGACGGAACCTGAAAGAGCCCATCCCTCACCCCCACCCGAGGTATCCGAGCTCCATCGATGATGGGCAGCGCTTCCGGGCCGCTTCGATATGACTCTGGGCACTGTTGAAGTTGGCTCACATCTCCGTCTGGGCGCCGCTGCTCCTGAGGTAGAATCCCGAACAGATTGGTACCTGGACTGTCTCCTCCTCCCCATCCGATGATGTGGCAGAATGCCAAGGGCTGGGCTCGAATCACCGCCGGAAGATAGAAGAGTGCGACCGTGTCGATATGGTCCAAGAGCAAATACCTCGCTCCCATGCGATCTGCCTCTGCAAGGAATTGGTCCGGATCCCGAGTGAACGGGAAGATTCGACCACTCGGTCCCCCAAACAGGTAGTGTGCCCGAGGCTTACGGTTGAGCACAACTGCCCCTTCGGGGAGATTTGCCCCCGACCAAACCGCCGCGTCGCGGAACTCCACGAACCCGGACCCCTGGCATCGGATTGGGTCTCCAGCTTGGGCAACCCTTCTACACACACTGGCGTCTTCCACAAGCGACATCCACCTCGGAAGAGCAGGGAGTAGGAACAGGAGAAAGACGGCCGACACCACGGTCATGGACCCCATTCGGCCAAGTGGCCGCACGGTACGCGCGACGGATTCACCAGCGTACAGGAGGATGAAGGGATAGAGAGGAAGGATGAACCTGTCCCCCGACCAGACCTCGGGCCAGATGAGGATGAGGCCCAAGTAGAGAGGAACGAAAAGCTCCGTAGTAGCCGGACGAAGCCGGATTCTCTCTAACCAACCCCACATTGCGAATCCCATCAGCAGAATCCCGAACGCCACCAGGACCCCCCCTGTGGCTCCGGACCACCACTCGCCAGGAAGAACCTCGCCAACATAGAGTCTCAGATTCGACCACGCCCGCGAGGGGAGCGCCGTCCATGTCATTACCCCCAACTGAGGCTCATACGGATTTACCATCCAGAATTCGGATTGGTATGCCCCTTCACCACCGCCTCGAAGCCTGAGCAGCCACCAAATACCCGGGATTGCCAGGCACATCGCAAACATGCTCGCGGCCCAAACCCGCCGAGCCAGAAGCAGGGAAACCGAGAGAGCGAGCACCAGAGGGAGACCCGCGGAACGGGTGAAGAAGGCCAGAATCGCGCTCACTCCAGCCAGGACAAGCCATCCACGAGGGGAAAGCCGTCCGCCCGCCCGAGGGTCATCCGCTGTCGCATGCTCTACTGCCCAGAGTGAAAGGAAGGTAAGAACCAGAAAGGCGGGATCCGACAGGACCCAACGACTAGCTTGTAGCCAACCGGCAGTAAAAAGAGTGATGACCGCGACGGCAGCCGCGGAAAGCGGGCCCACTCGCTCGGATGCCCACGCGAACACGAGGAGCACGCTGATGGACATAAGGATGGCCATCAGCAACTTGAAGGCCATCCAGCTCGAGGCGCCGGCAATCATGAGAGTGCCCAGGATAAGCGGAAACATCGGAGGGTACTTCGTATGCGCAGGGAGGCCCGGGTCCCAGAGCTCCGTGTACCCTTGACCCGAAGCGAGAGAGTGGGCTAGTGACAGGTATCCTGCATTGTCCCCCCCCGTATGGGGTGCCGGGGTCGAGACCGAGGTCAACACGGCCGCGGTGATCACCATAAGGAGGCACCCAAGCACTATGAAAGGTCGGCGATCAGACTGTCCCACTCTAACCTCGCCCGGGATGGAGAGCTCCGAGCACCCGCTTACCCACCGCACCCGTGACCGCGGGTAAGTTCCCGGAGACACCGTGAACGTGCGCCCATGCGAGGAGCGCGAACGCTGCGGCTTCCCGAGCGTCGGGGTCGATCCCGAGAGCGTCCGACCCGACTTCTACCTGCAGAGGAGAGAGTTCCCTTCTCAGAGCCGCCACTAATGTCGGGTTACGCGCGCCTCCACCGGTGAGAACTACCTCGTGCACGGCTTCCGCCGGGAGAAACGCCTCATAGGCCAAGGCCACCGACCGTGCTGTCAGCTCGGTAAGCGTAGCCAGAAGGTTGTCCCACTCCGCTTCCGAAGCTGGTTGGAGCGTCGCTACGATCTCCTCAAGCCGCTTGTCCCCAAACCGTTCCCGGCCCGTAGATCGGGGCGGTGCCTTGACAAAGAACTCGTCGGTCAGAAGATCGGCCAGAAGGCCCCGGATCACGGTTCCACGGGCCGCACGACGTCCGTCCAGATCCCATAGATCCGCCCCGTTCGAGGCAAGCTGCGCCGCCCGATCCAGAAGTGCCACCCCAGGACCAGTGTCAAAACCGAGCACGCCATTTAGATCACCATCCGCAGGAAGAAAGGTGACGTTCCCCATCCCACCGAGGTTCTGGAGTGCCCGACCGATCCCGGGACGGCGCAGAAGCACCCAGTCGGACCAAGGCACGAGTGGGGCACCGTGACCTCCCACCGCTATGTCTCGGCTGCGAAAATCGCTGACCACATCACATCCAAGATCCTCAGCCAGTACCGCGGCATCTCCGAGCTGCAGGCTGACCCCGGCGTGACCAGGTGTTGGAGGTTCATGCCAGAAAGTCTGCCCAAGCAAGCCGACCGCAGTCATCTCAAGGGGGTTGGTGTCAGACTGGTTCAGGAGGGCACGAAACGCCCGCGAAAAGGACCTTCCGAGCTCGGCGTGGATCAGTGCCAGCTCTCTGGCGCCCCCAGACTGGATCGCCGCCCGGATACGAAAGCGCTCGTCCACACTGTAAGGTTCGGAAAGAAAACCGAGCACCTCCCATTCGACAGAAGAGGGATCTCTGCCTCGAACCTCTAGGAGGATGGCGTCCACGCCGTCCAGCGAAGTGCCGGAGATGAGCCCACCGAAGAGACCGCGGGTCGGGTTCACCTAGGATCCCCCGAGGCCCCTGCGGACCTGAACTGTCCCCACTCTTTTGACTGGATTGTCGGACATGCGAACGTTATCGGAAGAGTGCCCGTCAGCGGTTCTACGGGTATCGGGCCACGGCTCCCGGTGGTATCTTCGGCAGGCAGTCCGGTGACTCGCAGGCGCACCTTTCATTGCGAGAAGCTAACGGACGGCTAACTAGCCCGGCAACGAGTTCCGAGTGTCTTCCCGCCCACCTATCAGACCAGTCAAGACTGCCCCCTGAGATGGATCTACTGGACCGCGCTCAATCCCTGAGAACCCGACTCGTCGAGATTCGGAGGGACCTACACCGGCATCCCGAGCTCGGCTTTCAAGAGGGGCGCACCGCGAGCCTGGCTGCACGTGAGTCTGAGGCGGCAGGATTTTCTGTCCGGACGGGAGTAGCCCGAACGGGGGTGATCGCCGAACTTGCCAACGGCGAGTGTCCGACCGTGGCGATCCGAGCCGATATGGATGCCCTCCCCATACAAGAGGTCGGTGACGCGTCGTACGCTTCCACAGTGGACGGGGTGATGCACGCCTGTGGACATGACTTCCACACTGCAGGACTCGTGGGTGTGTCCCATCTCCTCGCCGGCCTGAAGGACGAAGGGACCCTTCCTCCTGGGCGAGTTCGACTGCTTTTTCAGCCGTCCGAGGAGAGTGCGGATTCGGAGGGAAAGAGCGGTGCGATGCGGATGGTAGAGGAGGGAGCAATGGACAACGTCGATGCGGTTTTAGGGTTGCACGTTGGCGCACATCTTCCCTCCGGGAAGGTATTTCTTCGCCCGGGTCCGTTCTTCGCCGGCTCAGACGAGGTCGTGGTCACGGTGGAAGGCAAGAGCTCTCACGCTGCGCGGCCGCACGACGGAGTGGACGCTGTAGCACTGGCCTCCCTTGGAGTGGTCACAGCTCAACAGGTCGTGAGCCGAGCCATCTCCCCAACGATGAGAGGAGTCCTTACGCTGGGAACCATCAAGGGGGGCACCGCGCCCAACGTGATCGCGGAGCGAGTCGTTCTGAAAGGTACCCTTCGCTACTTCGATCCTGAGGTTCGCAGCCGTATCCAGGAGGGGGTCCGGCGTGCATTCGCTACTCTGGAGGCGATGGGAGCCCGGTGTGAAGTCCAATTCCTCTCCGGGTATCCCCCGGTCATCAACAATCCAACAATAACCAAGTGGGTAAGGGAGGCCGCCACAGAGTTCGTTGGAGATGATGGCTTCGTGGACCAAGAGCCCAACATGGAGGCAGAGGATTTCGCCTTCCTGGCAGAACAGGCACCTGGCGCATTCCTGTGGCTAGGCGCAGCTCTTACGAAGCCGCACGTGCACCACCGCCCGGACTTCGATGCAGACGAGGAGGTCCTCCCCCTAGGCGCCGCTCTCCTCGCCGGGTCCGCGATCCATCTCATGACGCGACTGGGCGAGCAGCATGAGTCACCATCGGATCATTAATATGAGCAGGGAGCGCCTGGGTCACCCTCGGCTGATCCCCGCACTCATCGTCACACTTGCTCTTGTGCCGACTGGGTGCGATTGGGACGGACTTCCCCGTGCGGATATTGACTTCCCGGAGAACTGGACATATGCGGACAGGGTGAATCCGGTGAGGGCACCGTCGGCCATGATCTCCACCGTCGATGCGTACGCGACCAAGGTGGGCCTCTCCGTGCTGGAAGATGGAGGAAACGCCGTCGATGCTGCGATCGCGATCTCCTTTTCGTTGGCAGTCGTGAACCCTGAGGCGGGGAACATCGGGGGAGGCGGATTCATGGTCATCCGCCTGGCCAGCGGCGACGTCTCCACTCTGGACTACCGAGAGCGAGCACCTAAAGCAGCATCGCGCGACATGTACCTTGATGAGCAAGGGGAAGTTACTGAAGCCTCGGTTCGGGGACATCTTGCGGCAGGAGTCCCTGGATCCGTCATGGGGCTTTGGGAAGCACATAGGCGCTTCGGGAGCTTAGATTGGGCAAGGCTCGTCCGGCCCGCGATAGAACTCGCAGAAGGATTCGAGGTTAGCGAGCAACTAGCAAGCTCTCTGCGGGGCGCCCGGAGAAGCCTCGAGGTATTCGATGCAACCCGATCGGCATTCCTTCCAGGAGGAACACCACCAGCCGAAGGCGAGACTTTCCGCCAGCCGGATCTTGCCCGCACGTTGTCCAGGATTCGGGACAGTGGGGTGGACGGGTTCTACAGAGGGCTGACGGCGGATCTCATCGTAGAAGAGATGAGGCGTGGGGGGGGACTAATTGTCCTGGAGGATCTTGCCTCGTACAGCGCAGTGTGGCGAGATCCAGTGAGCTTTCAGTATCGAGGATATACTCTACACTCGATGCCTCCGCCCTCATCCGGGGGCGCCACGATGGCACTCATGGCTCACATCGTCGAAGGATACGACGTAGCTGAGCTCGGATGGCATTCGACCCACATGATCCATCTGCTGGCCGAAAGCTGGAAGAGGGCTTACTCGGATCGCAACCAGGTGCTCGCTGATCCCGACTACGTCGATCTTCCCCTAAGTCAAATGATATCAAGGGAATATGGACGTGAGCGGAGTGCGGACATCTCGCTTATTGCCGCCACACCATCTGCCGATGTTGGACCTGGACTAGTGGTCTCTGAGGGGAGCGAGACTACACATTTCTCGGTAGTAGACGAAGCCGGCAACGCGGTCGCCGTCACTACTACACTCAACTCTCTCTACGGGAGCAAGGTGACCGTGGAAGGAGCTGGCTTCCTCCTGAACAACGAGATGGACGACTTCGCGGCGAAACCCGGATTTCCTAACCAGTTCGGTCTGGTCCAAGGAGAGCAGAACGCGATCGAGCCTGGGAAGCGCATGCTCTCTGCCATGACGCCAACCGTAGTCGAAAATCCAGCGGGAGAGCTCTTCCTGGTATTGGGGACACCGGGAGGAGGCACGATCATCACGACGGTGTTTCAGACATTCGTCAATATTGTGGATTTCGGAATGAGTGTGACACAAGCTGTAAATGCCCCCCGGATCCACCACCAGCATCTCCCCGATCGTATCATGTATGAGCGGGGGGGACTCACCGATGGGGTCGCCGACTCGCTCCGAGCGCTAGGACACGCGATCGGGGAGAGGAGAGGAACCTCCGGCGATGTACAGGCAATCATGGTGCTTGAGGATGGGACGCTGGTTGGCTACGCAGATCCGAGGCGGGGAGGGCTGTCGGCAGGATACTAGGCAACTCAATGAGGACCGGGAGAGAGCACCGCCCGACCCTCTAACTGTACAACCGGCCTCATCCCCTCCCGGATCACAGCGTGCCCGTTGCAAGTGGTGAAGGCAACCCCTTCCCCGCCGAGCGAGCCCACGGCCGCTCCCTAGGTCGTCGAACGTGTATCCCGCACCTAGAATACAGCCAAGGCCGACACCGTCAGCAGCGCCTGCAGCTATCGTGATCGCGGTCCAAGTGTCCGACGCCACAGAAGCAATCTCCAGTTCCGTTTCAACAATGATCGTGTCGAGCGGGATCCAGGATCTTATCGTCTCTGCCGAGTTCGGGATCAGCTCCGCACCCCACAATCGTGAGGGGAAGGAGGAGACCCCGGCCCGGGATAACTATTCGCGGAACATTCCGGCAGGCGATCAGGCTATACTCTTCCTCGTAGGATCCTCTCCAGTTCTTGACTCGGCCTAATCCGATCCCGAGGCGAACCACACCGGATCCGCACAGAATGAGCCACCTCAGAACAGTTCTTCCGTACTTCCGGCCCTACCGGACGAAGATGCTTCTGGGCATCGTCCTAGTCGTCGTGTCCAATGCGTTCTCCGTAGCTGGGCCATGGCTCCTACGCCTTGCAATCGACGCGCTCGAGTCGCCTGACACCGGCCGAGGTCTGATCGCTGCCTACGCCGGTCTCATTGTCGGGCTCGCGGTCCTGGGAGGTGTGGCACGGTTTGGAATGCGCCAGCTCCTGAACGGGGTCAGTCGCTGTATCGAGTGTGACCTTAGGGCTGACTTCTTCCGACATCTTCTCCGGCTAGATGCTGCCTTCTACGGGCGGGAGCGCACCGGGGACATCATGAGTCGCGCTACGAACGATACGCTGGCAGTCCGTCAGGCCGTGGGACCTGCGGTCATGTATTCGGTGAACACCACGGTGATGTCAGCGTTCACTCTCACGCTGATGATCTTTATCTCGCCCCGGCTTACCGGGATGGTCTTGATTCCGATGTTAATCCTTCCTCCGGTGGTGCTATGGTTCGGGAGGATCATTCACCAACGCTTCCAGAGCATACAGGAACAGTTCTCCTCCATGTCGACCCAAATCCAGGAGAACCTCACTGGAGTCCGTCTAGTTCGGGCCTATGTTCAGGAGGAGGACCAGGCCCACCGTTTCGACAAGATGAACCGGGAGTACATGGACCGGAATCTCTTCCTGGTAAAGGCTCAGGGTCTTTTCCACCCCGTCCTCGGTCTCCTGACGGGGGTGGCCATGGCACTCGTGATCTGGATCGGTGCGGGCCAGGTGGTGGCAAACACGATCTCTATCGGAGACCTCGTTGCCTTCATCTTCTATCTCAACCTCCTCACCTGGCCGATGATCGCACTGGGATGGGTCGTGAACCTCTTTCAGCGCGGTGAGGCCTCGATGGGCCGAATCAACGCCATCCTCCGATCGAGACCACATGTGGAGCCCGGCATCGGTGGAGCGGTAAGATCCGCTCGCGGTCAGATCGAATTTAGAGGGGTCTCATTTCGGTTCCCGGATACTGAACGAGATGTCCTCCACAACGTCTCGTTCTCCATCGATCCGGGGGAGACCGTAGCACTGGTTGGCCCCACGGGCTCAGGAAAGAGCACCCTCGTATCGCTGATTCCGCGGATCTACGACCCGACGCAGGGACAGATCGTCTTCGATGATATTCCTCTGCCAAAGTATGATCTACAGAGCCTTCGCAAGGTGATTGGGTTCGTCCCACAGGATACGTTCCTATTCTCCGAGACAATCGCTTCGAATGTTGGGCTTGGTCTCACGAGCAAGGCCGGGTGGGAGTCGGTGGGGGGGCTCGACCCCAGAATCCTGGAGGCCTCCGAACTCGCTCAACTCCACGAACAGGTGGTGGAGTTCCCACGGGGGTATCAGACCCGACTGGGCGAACGGGGCATCGACCTCTCGGGCGGACAGAAGCAGAGGGCCGCGTTGGCTCGAGCGCTCGCCCGTGACCCCATGGTCCTCATCCTGGATGATGCGCTCAGCTCGGTCGATACCCAAACCGAGGCAGTGATCCTCTCCCAGCTCCGAGAAGCGCTATGGGAGAAGACCGCATTTCTGATCTCCCACCGGGTGACCGCAGTCATGCATGCAGATCGCATCCTGATCTTAGACGACGGAAGCATCGTCGAAGAGGGCACCCATCTGGAGCTTCTGGCCAGGAAAGGCGTCTACGCCACGTTGCTTCGGCGACAGCTTCTGGAACAGGCGCTTGCAGAGGAAGAGCGAGAGGGGGCAGAGGCTAGATTCGCTCCAAGAGGAAGTCCGGTGTGAGGGGAACAAGCCAGCTCGTAAGAGCCGTGAACGTTCCGGTCATGAGCAGGAGGCCGAGCACAACGAGGAGCAGCCCGGACCCTTTCTGAACCATCGGAAGGAACCGGCGAAACCGCACGAACAGAAGTAGGAAACGGTCCACCGCCAAGGCAGTCATGAGAAACGGGACTGCTAATCCCACGGAGTAGACGCCCAATAGACCAACGCCTCGCCAAAAAGTATCCTGCACCCCCGCAAAGGTCAGTATTGCCCCGAGAACT
>CAZJIM010000006.1:19138-28207 GCA_964546115.1 uncultured Gemmatimonadaceae bacterium
GCGTCCACCCTGCACCGAATGCCATTCCCACACCGACGGCGCCCAGATAGCCCACGGGCCGATCTGCAACATGGATCCGCACTTCTCGAACGAGTGGCGCAATTCTCAGGACCCCGGCGAGATGGAGCCCCAATGCCAGAATGACCGCCCCACCAATGCGGGCGATCCAGACCTCATACAGGCGAAAGAATTGGCCCAAGAACGAGGCAGAAGCTCCGAGGAGCAGAAAGATCAGCGAGAACCCTCCGACAAAAAGAAGGGCGTACCTCAGCGTTCGACCCCGATCCGCACCCTCTTGGAGGTCATCTAGGCTCATCCCCGTTACAAACGACAGATACGATGGGACGAGCGGGAGTACACAGGGCGACAGGAAAGAGAGAAATCCTGCGCTCAGAGCGATTAAAACGCTTACCGACTCAACCATGCCACCTCCCAGCCTGCACGGGCAAGGCTACCCCACTTCCTCATCCACTTCGCTCCGCGCTCGCCAAGCTTGGACCGCACTCCTCACGGCCAAGACTAGACCAACCCAGCCCAGCAACCCTGCCAGGAGCCAGCCCATGACCTGGGGAAACAACGCAGCCGTCAGGGCGAGCACCAGCAACACAACTGCCGTGGTGACTAGAACCACACGGTCCTCACGGCCTACGACACGGCGGCCAGCAAGGGCGTCACCCAAGGCTGAACCCGCGCGCGCAAGGTCGGCAAGGGTGAGTGACTGGCCTCCGGGGCTCATCCAATTCCTGATTCTGGCTCGTTCGAGGAAAGCGTGCTCAGGATTGAGAGAGGCCGTTCCCAGCCCGGGCTCGCCGCGCACAGCAGGATCAGCAACCTCTTCCTCTGGAGTCAAGTCCCGTACCCGGCCCTGGCGGGGAACCACAGCGTGACTCGATCGGGCAACCTCCATCCCCACTTTCTTACCGGGCAGTACGATCTCCAACGATGAAGCCAAATCGGCGATGAAGAGCCCTTCAACCTGCGAAGCCAGTTCTGAATCAAGAATCCCTACGTCCAGCTCCCAGTTTCCCAATAACGATGCGGTATTCAGGTTGGACGAACCGATTCGGCACCAGCGACCGTCCACGACCGAAGTCTTGGCGTGGATCATCCCTCCCTCCCACTCGAAGATTCGGACCCCCGCACGGAGGAGGCTTCGATAGCCACCCCTGGAGAGGCTCCCCATCCACGGCCAATTGTTATGAGCGGGGACGAGGACCCGAACGTCAACGCCATCTTTCGCCGCTGCCGCAAGCGCCGCCGACACGGGGCGGGGTGCGAGAAAATACGGGTCCGTGATCCACAAGCGCTCTTTGGCCACCGAGGCCATGAGCTGAGTCTCCCGGTATACTCGCGAGCGCTGCGGAATCCCTTCGATCAGCCATGCCGCTGAACTCCCTGCCGGCTCGGAGCGCGATGGATCGGACCGAGCCTCTGGTGGGACCTCTCCTCCCCGCTCAGACCAAGTCCGCTCAAAAGTGCGAGCTGCTGCTGCCGCTGCCGGTCCACGTATCTCTACTCCGGTATCCCGCCAAGGGGCCTGGGTGCGCGTGCCCGCCCACTCCTGTCCCACACAGAACCCTCCCAAAAAGGCAATTTCCCCGTCCACCACGACCAGCTTCCGGTGATCCCTCTGTAAGATCCCGAAGGGATCACCAACGGACGGAGGATTGAAAGCACGGACCTCCACACCAGCTTCCTTGAACGGTTTCCAATAACTGCGCGGGGTCGCCCAGCATCCTATCCAATCGTAGAGAACCCGCACCTGCACACCGGCCCGTGCCCGTTCAGTCAGCGCGTCGCGGAATCGGTGCCCGATCGGATCATCCCTTAGGATGTAGTTTTCGAAGTGTATGAATCGGCTCGCTCCTGCAATCGACGAGAGCCACGCATCAAACGCTGAGGGGCCATCGAACTGGAGTGCGATGAGGTTCCCATCGATCCGAGAGGAGGCCGTTGCCCGGCCCATTGCCCTCTCGGGAAATGAAGCTGATACCTCAGACCGCATGGGACCGGCAGAGATAGGCTTCGCCGGGTGAAGGCCTCGACCGCGAGAGATCACCCGACCCAGTTCCTTGATACTATTATCCGATTTCACCTTACACGTTCTCTATAGGACAGGTCAGACCACCTCTTGGGGGCTCAGCCCCAGCATCCTGACAGGATGTGCACAGTCCATAGATCTCAAGCCGATGACGAATCGGACGAAATCCGTAGCCCGCCACTACTCGTTCTTTGATGTTCTGGACCTCCTGGCTCTTGAATTCCATCACCTGCCCACACTCGAGGCAGATCAGATGTTCATGTTCTGGCTGGCGGGACAACCGATGTTCGTAACGCTTGAAGCCCTCGTTGAAGTCGTGCTCTTCCACCAGTTCGCTCTTCACGAGAAGGTCGAGGGTTCGGTAAATGGTAGCCTTACCTATGTGTCCCCCGCTCCCCCGGAGCCAATGCTCAATCTCTTCAACGGAGAGATGGCCTTCGGAGGAAAATACGACCTCTGCAACAGCCTTGCGCTGCCGGGTCACGGGAAGCCCCTGCTCGCGCAGGTATCGCCCAAAGAGCCGAATGAACGGCGATACAGGCGCGACGGCAGGTTCATTCATCCGAGTGTCTCCTCAGGAGATCCGAATCGGCCTGCACCAGGCGCCGTCGATTCGGATCCATCTGGTTCATACGCTGGCGTCCACTCGCGTATGAGTGTCTCAAGCGCCTCGGGGTCCCCCTTGAGCGAAGTAGAACGGGGGGATCCGAATTCTGCGCCTGACCGCTCCACGACTCCCTTCATGACACGGGGTAGACGATCCGTGGGAGCCTCACCCTCTTCCTGAAAACTTGGGTGGAAGCTCACACCCTGGCCTGTCTCTTTCGCCAGGTAGGAGAGGGTTACGAGGACCCGACGGTCACCTCCCGCATAGCATCCAGCGACCACGATACCGCTTTCGCTCCTCCCATCCGCAAAGGGTGGGAAGATCCAAATCCTGTCTAACTGCTCCGGCGGAACCCGCTGCCTCAGACGCCTGAGGGCTTCCGCCACAGCTCCTGGAACGCCGATATCTCGTCCCGTCATGGGACTACGCCTTCCGCCTTCTCATAGTTATGGAACAGCTTGGTGTCGGTCCCGTTCAATAACGTGGTCTTAGGGGTCCTTCAACCGAAAGACATAGATGGCGTTGTGCCGATCACCCGGGGGGCTGAGCAATTCGGGCGTGAGCCGCTCACTGATCCGCCAGGGGCTTCCGCCTAGTCGACCCGTAGAGATAGCCAAATACTGGACACCATCCACTTCATACGTCATGGGAAACCCTTGCACGGTAGTGGCTAGCCGGCTCTCCCAAAGCACTTGGCCGGTCTCGACGTCATGGGCGCGAATCCATCGATCATAGTCACCCGCAAAAGCCAGGCCGCCGGCCGTGCTAAGGATACCAGTCAGGAAGGCCGCCCGCTGCTTTACGCTCCAGACTTCCTCCATCGTCGCAACATCATACGAGGCGAGCTTTCCCAATTGCCCGTCCGCCCCAGGCATATCCCGGTGCATGAGACTCCCCGCGTTAACTGCTGTCCCCTCTTCGAGCACCACCTCATTGGCTCGAAAATCCATACAGGCTTGCTGTAGAGGAATGATCAGCAACTGCGCCCCCGGATGATAGGAACTCGGGTGCCAATTGTGTCCGCCCCCTGTGGCAGGACAGGCGGAGATCCACTGCCCGGGCTCCATATTCATGATGTCCTCCCGATACCGAAGCGCCCCGGTATTCCTGTCCAGATGGTAGATGTCTTGGTAGACGGTTTCCGCTAATCCCAAAAAATGCCCATCGCGCCGGTCCAACTTCCAGAGAACTCCGTCTTTCCCGATGGTGAATAGAACCGGCTGACCATCGACGTCCACAAGCACCTGCTCGAATCCAGCGTCCAGGTCGAGAGACTCGGCGGGCACGTGCGTTCGATACCAGACGATGCGTCCATCATTGATATCCAGAGCCAGCGTCGAACTGGCGTACAGCGTCGAGTCCGCCATAGTTAGTCCACGGCTCACCGCGGCCCACGGCTTCGCCTGTGCCGTCCCGAAGTACACCAATCCTAGTTCCGGATCCCAGCTCCCCCCACTCCACACGTCCGCCCCACCCCGGAATGCCAATGGAAGGTCACCCCAGGTGTCCCCACCTTGCTCACCCGGGCGCGCAACCGTAAAAGTGCGCCAAAGCTCACGACCCGTCCTGGCATCGTGAGCAGTGATGAAGCAGCTCTCCTCAACCAAGAAGTTGCAGCCGTTAATCCCGTTGATCACCTTGCCGTCTGCAATGATGGGCCCGGTCGTACTCCTGTGCCCCGGCCCAGTTGATATTTGCGTCTCCCAGCGCACCACACCCGTCCGGGCGTCAAGGGCGACCATATAAGCGTCAGCGGTCGCCACCATGATCAGATCCTCCCAGATGGCCAGTGTCCGAACCCGCGCGTCGCCATCTCTTCCTCTCGTGCCAGGAATGCCCTGAAACTGGCGCCGATACTCCCAAAGGAGGGTTCCATCCGTCGCGTCCAGCGCCTGAATGACGTTTCCCCAGTTCGGAAGGAACATGATTCCGTCCCTCACCAGGGGAGAAGGCTGACTTCGAGTCCCATCCTCCATCCCCCACGCCCACTGAAGCTGGAGACGATCGACATTCTCAGTGTTGATCTGGTTCAGCGGACTGTAACCCCACGAACTCACGTTTCCACGCCAATGAAGCCAGTCACTAGCAGGAGGATTCAGAAGCTCGGCATCCGAAACAGGGTTGAATCCCTCAATAGCCCGAAACGTCCGAGTAACAGAGGTCGGTGTCTCATAGACTTCACCGACACTCCCCTCCGGAGGAGTATTCCTAGCATTTGGGGAAGGTACGTTGCCGGGACGGCCTGGTATGGGGAAAACCGCCTCCACACCTCCAGCACTGGCCAAGCCAGTGTTGTCACCTGGCAGCATAACCACCTGACCCGACGACGAGAAGCTCAAAGCGTCCGATCCAGCCCCTACCCCGTTCTCCCGGATGATGTACGCCAAGACGGCGGAAGTTTCCTCCTCACTCAACGATCCGGGAGCCTGGGGAGGCATTGCTGCACGCGTGTATTCAAGCAGTTCCGCGACCATTCGACTGCCCCAAACCGTCCGGAAGTTCGGTCCCATCAGAGGCGGTGCTTCTCCAGAACCCAGAAGCGTCACCAGATGACACATCGCGCACTCAGTCTCGTAAGTTTCTCCTCCAGACACTGCTTGCTCCACAGTGTAAGCAGCTTGGCCCATCGCCTGACCTTGCTGGGCCGAGGCGGCAACAGCACCAACGGGTATCACGAGGGTTGCGGCTAGCAAGCTCCGTTTCCCGATCCCCAGCGAGACCCTTTTTCTAGCCCAATTCATGACATACGACCTCGATGATAGCGTTTCGCCCGATCCTCCTACTGGTAACGGTTCCGTGTCGCCTGGTCACGCCACTGCCGCGATCACCCGCGCCACTACCCTTTCGCGAACCTCGTCGAGCGAACCATTGACCAGGGCGCCAGATGCCCGAAGGTGCCCACCTCCACTAAAAGAACGAGCCAGGGCGTTCACGTCCACGACCCCATTCGAACGAAAGGAGATCTTGACCTGCCTACCCTCTAGCTCCCTGAAGAGGAGCCCCACCTCGACGCCCTCAAGCTCCCGAGGGTAATCCACCATTCCGTCAAGGTCCTCCCACGTACAGCCCAAGTCTCGAAATACCTTCGCCGGAACCGAAATCCATGCTACGCGCTGATCCGCGGAGACATCCAATGTAGAGAGGATCTCCTGGAGCAACCGAATGCGGCGGAGCGGAACCTGTCCGTATACCTGACGATACAGCTCATTTGGTGACGCACCACGCTCAATCAGCTCCGCAATGATCCGGTGTACCCGCGAGGTCACGTTCGAGAAACGGAACGAACCAGTATCGGTCATCATCGCAACATAGAGACCGTCTACCATCGAGCGGGTCCAAGGCCTACCCTCTGACCAGAGCAGGTCGAAGACCAACTCTCCCGCCGCAGCGGCTGTGTTGTCGCAGAGCGAGGGTCCGTCGAAAACGTCGCTACCCACGGGATGGTGATCAATCACGAGAGTCGGAAGGTGATCTACCAAGGATATCACTTTCCCGACCCGTGACCTCTCAGCCACGTCCACTATCACACACAGATCTGCCTTTCGGCACCGGTCTTGTGTCTCATCAGAGGCAAGGTCCAGGATCCTCCTCTCGTCGTCGATCATGAAGCGGAGGTTGGCGGGAAAGGGCGTCGGATTCACGATCCAAGCCTCCACGCCAACGTCCCCGAGAAAGGACAGGAGTGCCGCCTCGCATCCAGCCCCATCCGCATCCGCATTCACATGCGTGGTGAGGATCACCTGCTTGGCCTTCCTCAGAATGCCGACAGCCACCTTCACCGCTGCGTGACGGGTTTCCGGGATCTCGTACCGGTTCATCGACCAAACCTTCGATCACGTGTAAGGGGGGTGGATCCGGCTAGGACCACCACAGCTCACACCCCCGGAAGTCTTTTCCGGACTTTGGCCCAGTTCGAGAGCAGGAAGACGTGCAAGCTGGCTGTGGTCCCATGAATGGTCGCTGAACGCAGTGCACCAAGAAAGGCCTGCGGCTCGTTCGCATGCCGAGGCAGCTGGACCCAGGCATTGCCTATCTCGCCGATGCTATGCGCGTCTGAACCAGCGCCCCGGAGGAGTCCGTAACGAAGGGACAACCGTTCGCCCTTTTCGTTTCTCTCCCGGTACTGAAGGCGGGCGTTGAACACCTCGACCACATCCAGATATCGCGCCAGAGTCTCGGCAAGCTGACCGGATCCCCCCTTGCCTGGAGCATAGGGATGGGGAAGGTAAACAACTCCACCCTGATCCCGGATCTGACGGCACGTCTCCTCAGCCGGCGTCCCCTTCGGAATCTCACTCGAAAGGTAGAGGCCGATCACATCAACACCTTCGGCAGTCTTTACCTCTTCACCAACGATGACCTCATCTGGATGGCGCCTAGCCATCTCCAGCGCCACGGTGAGGGAATTGTGATCTGTAATCGCAATTCGATCAATGCCCCGCGTCCTAGCTCTCGCCAAGATCGTCTCTGGGTCGGACAGACAGTCCCACGACCCCCGAGTGTGTAAATGTAGGTCCATACGCATGAAGGCGGTCATCAGTCCCCGTCTTGTTGAGCTCAGACCCTTAAGTTGGCGAGGACCCTCAGGGCCGAGACCTCCAGATCCTCTAGGGTTCCTCCGTTCCGAATTACATGATTCGCCTTCGCGAGCTTCAACTCCGGATCGCCCTGGGCTGCCAGAATCCGCTTGGCTTCTTCCCTGGAAATCCCCCTTTCGAGAACGAGGCGCTCTTCTCTCACCTGCTCCGGTGCATCCACGACGACAACGACGTCGAACAGGTCCTCCATTCCAACCTCGAAAAGGAGAGGGACCTCACTGATGACGAGCGGAGCGCCCTCGAGGCGCCGGCTCTCCAACCAGCGTTCCCGGAGGACCCGTATGTGGGGATGTATCGCCCCTTCGAGCTGCCTCCGTGCTTCAGGATCCTTGAACACGAACTGTCGCATTCGGTCACGGTCCATTGATCCGTCCTTCTCGAATGCCTCATCGCCGAATAGTTTGCGGATTTCCGCCTGCGCGGGGCCACCTGGTGCGACCGCGTCCCGTGCCAGATCGTCTGCGCTCACGATCGGTACTCCCGCACTCGACCACACTCGTGCGACCGTGGACTTGCCCGACGCCACGTTCCCGGTTAACCCAACCTGTATCATAGTGGGAGGTTCGAAAGTCCGTGGTGGAGTTGCTCAGCACGCAGAGCCCCGCCAAAGGGAGTTTGGAACCTCAGTTGTGGGAGTCCTCCCACCTTAGATCGTCCGCCGTTCCGAAGGGCCAATACGGGGCCAACCGAAATAACGCTGACCTCCGAACGACTCACCTCCACCAAGTGGTGAGTATACCAATGAGTCAACCCGAAACCTGCCTTAGGAATAGCATCGGCAGAGCCACGAGTCGACCGCTCCCCCACCTCCCATATACAAGTAGGGATCTGTGGCAATCTGGCGAGGCTCCTGCCGGGCCCTCCAGCTTGCACCCGGCTCGAGCACGGGCTGCAACCAGTCACCCATGAGGACTCGCGGAGTCGGGGAGGTAGAGACCGAGGCCCAGCATAGCCACCAGTAGGATCAAAAACCGTCCAATCAACTCAGTGCCTCCAGGCTCAGCGACCGCCCCGCATTCGGCTCGCCCAGCGAAGATAGCGCGCAACGTCGGTCAGGGGTGGTTCGGCGTCTCCATTCCCGTAGGCTGTTTCCATCCGCCATCGCAGGTACGACGATGGCGGTAGCGGTAGAAATGGAGGCCGGCGGTACCAGCCACGAGCCCTGCTAGCCCAGGCTAGTCCGACAAGGCAGGGGAGAAGCCATGGGCGAAGGAGGATCAGACGGATCATGGACCGGTGAAGTCCCATTCCGATCTTCCCAATGTGCGGTGGACAGCACCTACGACATGATGCTCAGGTGGGACCCAATAACCAATCTGGGGTAGCCCCACAGGAGCAAATATAGCATTTGTACCCCCGTTGCCAGAAGAGTAGCAACAATCCACCTTGCAGAGCCCATGACCGAATTCAACACCTTCGTAAGCCCAGAATATCCGGTTCTTCAGTCGGTGGCACACGGACCGGTGGAAGAGACTAACAATCCGGATGGACAAGCAGCCCTCTCGCTGGGACTGCTCGTGAAGGGAATCCCCTCCTTCCTGGCCACGATCCCCGTGACCGAATCTGAGATCGGGAGCGTCACCCATTCCTTGGAGCGAGGAAACGTTCGGGTTGCGGTCGTGGGGACCTCCGTGGATGGAAATGATCTTCCCGACCAAGATGAGGCTGCTCAGGAGCCGTGGCGTCCCGTCCCGGATGAGAAACGTGATCTCCCCGCCGCTTTCCTCAGCCTTGTCTGCTCAGACGGCCGGCGGATCGGCGTGGCACAGATTGTAGCTCGCGAGGGATCCGCATCACCTGAGGAGGTCGCCCGGTTCGTATTG
>CAZJIM010000006.1:28217-58250 GCA_964546115.1 uncultured Gemmatimonadaceae bacterium
TGAAACAGATCGCCAGAGGCGTGCAAATTCCAGATCTCGCCTCCACTTCCTGAACCACCCGGACTCACCCTAGTAAACTAGGTAGAGCAAGAGCTCCATGGTTAGAGTCCCGCGTTACCCGCAGGGTACTCGAATCGTTATCTGCCGTGGCGGACTCCCGCTCGAGCCTGAAGTCGTGGGCCGGGTGGGCACCATCATCCGGCATGATTCAGACGTCAAGGATCGGTACGCCGTACAGCTTGATGGAGAATCGGACCTTCGTCTGTTCGCTGAGGACGAGTTGTGCGAGAAAGACCGTCGTTGAACCGGTTAGCCCAGGAGACGAGTCCCTACCTGAGGCAGCACGCACACAACCCGGTGGATTGGTACCCTTGGGGGGAGGAGGCCCGCGCCCACTCCCGGGACCAGGACCGGCCGATCCTTCTTTCGATCGGGTACTCCGCTTGCCACTGGTGTCACGTGATGGAGCGCGAGTCCTTCGACGATCCCGAAACAGCCCGACTCATGAACGAGGGCTTCGTCAGCGTGAAGGTCGACCGGGAGGAGCGCCCCGACGTGGACTCAATCTACATGGGGGCCGTCCAGGCGCTCTCCGGAAGAGGTGGCTGGCCGCTCACCGTGTTTCTCACTCCCGAGGGGAAGCCCTTCTACGGCGGGACCTACTTTCCGCCCGAGCCCCGACAAGGAATGCCTTCATTCCGTCAGCTACTCAAGGCCGTGAGCCAGGCGTGGGAGGATCGGAGAGAAGACGTCCTGAACTCAGCGGAACAGATCCGGGGCCTGCTCGTCCAGTCTACCCTGGGCCCGCTCGGAGGCGAAGGCGCTGACGCAGAGGAGCTCGACCCAGCACTTCCCAAGAGTGCTGTCCAAACACTACTCCGTCACCTCGATCCCGTACACGGAGGCCTTGGGCGAGCGCCAAAATTCCCTCAGCCCGTACTCCTGGGCTTCCTCCTCGAACACCATGCGTTGACGGGCCAGCAGCCGGCGCTGGACGCCGCGGTCCTCACTCTTCGGAAGATGGCGAGGGGCGGCGTCAGGGATCACTTGGGGGGCGGCTTTCACCGTTACTCGGTCGACGAACGGTGGCTTGTCCCCCATTTCGAAAAGATGCTCTACGACAACGCGCTTCTCGCAGTGGTGTATCTCCGAGCCTTTCAGCTCACGGGCGACGAAGAGTTCGAGAGCGTCTGCAGGGGGGTGCTCGACGACGTCCTCGGTGACTTCCGATCGAGGGAGGGAGGTTTCTACACCGCCAGAGATGCAGACTCAGAGGGAGAGGAAGGTCGATTCTACCTCTGGACCCGCACCCAGGTAGAGGCGCATCTAGATAAGGAAGACGCGCGACTGTTCTGTCGGTGTTACGACGTGTCCACAGAGGGAAACTTCGAGGGGAGAAACATACTCCACCTACCGCACGATCTGGATGCCGTGGCCCGGGACGAGGGTCTGCCACGAGAGGAGTTGGACAAGAGATTGCATACATGCCGAGAAACACTGAAGAGTCAGCGAGCGAGTCGCGAAGCCCCTCTGCGCGATGAGAAGATCCTGGCTTCCTGGAATGCGTTGACCCTTCGTGTGTTGGCGGAAGTCGGTGCGGCCCTGGACGAGCCGCGGTACTTGGTAGCTGCTAGCGAGTGTGCGAGCTGGCTCACGAAGGTGCTCCGGCCAGACAGCGTGCTCCTACATCAGGTCACCCTGGGGGAAGCGCGCATTCCGGGGTTCCTTGATGATGTGGCCGGACTCGGAAATGCACTTCTGAGCTTGCATGAGGCTACCCTGGACGTGGGCTGGCTCCAAGCAGCCCTCGACCTGGATGAGGAGGTGGAGGTGCGGTTTCGGGATTCTGAGAGTGGACTTCTCTTCGATACACCAACTGACGGGGAGGTCCTCATCATTCGGCCCCGTGAGGTTACGGACAATCCAACACCCTCAGGTACGGCGCTGGCCGCGGAGCTTCGGCTCCGCCTTGGGTACCTGCTTGACGACAAAGATCGAATTGAAGAGGCGAGGAAGATGGTCTCTCGCGAAGCAATGTCTATGGAGTCGATGCCCACGGGGTTCGGGCACCTCCTATCGATCGCCGGGCGTCTGCTCACGGACCCCATTGAGGTCGCCTTGCTCGGAAGGAACGACGACCCATCGAGGGCCGCGCTACTCAGAGAGGTTCACAGACCATTCCTTCCTGCACGAGTGGTGACGGGTGCCGACCCGAAAGATCTCCTGAGGACTGAAGGTGTGAACCACGGGGATTGGCTTCCGTCCCACATGCCGCTGCTCGAAGGCCGTGGGCTGGTCACCGGCTGTTCCGCGGCCTACGTTTGCCGCCGTTTCGTCTGTGCGGCCCCCATGACAGACCCCAAAAAGTTGGCGGACCAGCTCCGAGGCATACCCGGTACCGGCTTAGATTGAGCTGGTTTAGCCGGCCTTCGAAGTGATCTCAGTAACATCTGTCTTGGGTTGGCCCTCCCCGGTACCCGGCGTATCTTGTCCTGAACTTGACCCGTCGGGGTGGGCGTCCGAGTGAGCAACGGGCGCCCCACCTTCACCAAAATCGCAAGAAGCGGAGCTTTGATGGCCACCAAGATCCCACAGCCTGAGACGACCTCGGCCCGGGACCTACATGGGCTTGACCCTGCCGAGCTACTAGAAATGTACCACCTCATGCTCACCTCTAGACTCCTCGATGAGCAGGAGATGAGGCTCAAGCGACAAAGCAAGATCTTCTTCCAACTCTCCGCAGCAGGACACGAGGCGATCCAGGTAGCGATCGCCAGGCATCTCAGGCCGGGCTCCGACTGGTTGTACCTCTATTACCGTGACCGCCCCTTCGCTCTCGCGATGGGACAGAGCCCCTTCGAGCACCTACTACAGGCGGTAGCGGCAGAGGACGACCCGGCATCTGGGGGTCGTCAGATGCCATATCACTTTAGTGACCCGGCGCTCCGGACCGTAAGCGTGTCCTCACCTGTGGGCACTCAATACCTCCAAGGCGTCGGGACGGCTGAGGCCGGGTACCGGGCGAAGATAGAGCCCGAGATCCGAAAATTGATCGACGATTTCGAGGATGACGAGGTCGTCATCGTCTGCAGCGGTGACGGTGCGACTTCGCAGGGGGAGTTTTGGGAGGCGCTGAACACAGCCTGCAACTTGAAGCTACCGATCGTCTTTCTGATCGAGGACAATGAGTACGCGATCTCCGTGCCGGTAGAGGTACAAACGGCTGGGGGAAACATTTCACGTCTACTCGCAGAGTTCCCGAACCTCCACGTTGTGCGGTGTGACGGCACGGACCTGTTGGACTCGTGGGCAAAGAGTGGGGAAGCGATCGAGCATTGCCGCAAGGGGAGGGGGCCGGCTCTGCTTCACGCCCACACCGTCCGTTTGAACTCTCACTCAGAGTCAGACGACGATCGTGTGTACTGTTCGGCCATCGAGAGGATCGAACGAGAGACGAGGGACCCCCTGCTCAGAGCACGAACGCTCCTCCTTGATGAGGGGCTGGCAGACGAGGACGAGTTGGAATCCATCGCTGCGAAGCTGAAAGAAATGGTGTCTCAGGCCTCTGACCGGGCTCTCGAACACCACCAGCCCGGGCCGGAAACTGTAACCCGCTGGCTCTATTCAGAGGAGGTAGACCCTACCTCGCATTGGTTTGACACCGAGGATGAACTTCGCGAGGAAGGGACTGACAAGCACACGATGGTCGACCTCCTCAACGCGTGTCTCCAAGATGAGATGGAGAGTGATCCCAGGATCGTGTGCTTTGGCCAGGACGTGGCCGATGCTTCCCGCGAAGAGATCCTGGATCAGGTATCCGGAAAGGGCGGGGTCTTCAAGGTGACCCATGGGCTCCAGCGGCGTTTCGGGAGCTGTCGAGTATTCAACTCTCCACTCGCGGAAGCAAACATCGTGGGTCGGGCAATCGGACTGGCCATTCGAGGCTTCAAGCCTGTAGTTGAG
This sequence comes from uncultured Gemmatimonadaceae bacterium, assembly GCA_964546115.1. Lineage (GTDB taxonomy): Bacteria > Gemmatimonadota > Gemmatimonadetes > Longimicrobiales > Gaopeijiaceae > JAAXGI01. Next base: position 32,181 of record CAZJIM010000006.1, read on the forward strand.
ATCCAGTTTTTCGACTACATATGGCCAGCCTTTCAACAGATCCGAAATGAGCTCGCCACGCTAAGGTACCGGTCGGGGAACGATTGGGCGGCCCCCGTGGTCATCCGCGTGCCCTACGGAGGCTACCTGAAGGGAGGATCCCTTTATCACTCCCAGACGGGAGCGAGTATCTTTGCCCAAACTCCTGGCCTCAGGGTGATCCTCCCGTCGAACGCGCAAGATGCGAATGGGCTCTTGCGCACGGCGATCCGATGCGAGGACCCTGTGCTCTTCCTGGAGCACAAGCATCTCTACAGGCAGGTCCATAACAAGGGTCTCTATCCTGGGGACAACTTCATGATCCCCTTCGGAAAAGCGAAGGTTGTCCGACCCGGATCCGATCTCACAGTCATCGCCTGCGGTGCACTTGTGAAACGCTCGATGGACGCAGCCAAAATCGCCTGGGAGAGGGATGGGATCGACGTGGAGATTATCGACCTGCGGTCACTGAGCCCCCTGGACATGGACCTGGTGGGAGAGTCTGTGAGGAAGACCCATAAAGTGATCGTCGCCCACGAAGACGCCCTTTCCTTTGGAATTGGGGGCGAAATCGTAGCGAGAATCGCGGACCAATTATTTTCCTGGCTGGATGGCCCCGTGAAGCGCGTCGCCGCGAAAGATGTGTGGGTGGCTTACTCACCCCACCTCGAAAAAGCGACCCTCCCTCAGGTAGATGATGTCCTCAGTGCAATCGGGGAGTTGTTGGCCTACTAGCCTTTCCACAGCTTCACTCCCGCCAACAGTTCGGAATCTCTGAGATGATAATGCCCAAAGGCTCAACGCACGTACCCTCGTATTCCGCCCGTTTTGGTTCTCGCTGTGACGGCTCCGCCACCCAAATCCTCCACTCGGCGACCCGATCCGACGTTCCCGAATCCCCCCATACTCCGGGGATTTCCCCTTTGGCCCATGAGGAGGTTGGACTAATACTGTAGGTGGTACCGCAGTTGGGGGCAGGTCGCTCAGCCAAGTTGGCAGAACATATGACTAGGGTCTCAAGGAGGAAACAGCTTGCTCCCTATTCATATTAATTATGTCTGCTCTGGCTATATGGATGCTCTGGAACCACCCTGCGCAACAAGCAGGAAACGATTGGCCTCATCCAGAAGCTCCTCGAATAGCGCTTCCTCTTCCCCGCTCAGTTCCTCCGCTTCCCTGGTCAGGGAAACTGCGTCGGCCATCTGTAGGTAAAGGAAGTAGAAGTGCCAAGGGATGTTGAGGGTCGCCCGGTCAGCCCAAATCTCCCTATCCCTCAACCCACGGTACATGAAGACTTCACTCGCCAAGGCCATCGATCTATCGAAATCTAGCCACTCCCCACCAACAGCATCTGAGAGCCTCACGACCCCCGCTGCCCCTTCCAGGTTCTCGAGGCGTAGCTTCGCGGCTAGGCCCTGGCGAACCACGAACTGGTCTAGACCGACCGTACGTGCCTGACTCCCGGTGCTGGCAAAGTGGATCGGTCTCTCTCCGATCGAGTCCTGGATAAGGGCTAATGTGAGGTGAGCGGCTCGCGAGAACTGGAATCCCGCTGGGAACCGAATCGGCTGATTACCAATGGTCACCGTATAGTCTTCCGGCAGTACGGCAAACGTGACCCGATCCATCTCAGCGTCCGAGAGCGTCATCATCGCCCTTGAAGGTGGCGGACCGGGGCTCCCGTAGATCTCAGTGGCCTCAGGGTCGTCGAACAACCGCTGGCGTTCTGGAGCGGTGTGGTACTTCAGTTGTCTCGGATACCATTGAGTCATCAGATACTGCACGACGACGACGGTCACGTCCTGCCGCACTTCCTCTACTTCCTGAAGGTACCAAAGGGGGAAGGTATCGTTGTCCCCGTTCGTGAACAGGATTCCATAGGGCTCTACGCTCTGAAGCATATCGTATGCCCAGTCCCTGGCAGCGTAGTCTCCCCTCCGGGAGGCCCAATCCCAGTTGAAGACAAGCGGCACTAGTGCCAGCACCACAACCGGTGAAGCGAGTGCCAGATTCCGGCCCGTGAAGCCACCACCGGCCGCCCATCTCCAGGCGGCCATAAGTCCGATACCGGACAGGAACCCCCACAGATGAAACGAGGCGATAAAGAAGTAGTCGCGCTCGCGGACTTCTCTAGGCACCCCATCCCCAAGGTTTGGCTGCAGCGAGTATCCGTACTTGAAGTTCAGGTAGTAGACGAGTGCTACCGTAAGGGTAAACGCCAGAATACCGAGGTAGACCAGATAGCCCCGATGTGCCCTCCCAGAGACTACCAGGCCCCAGAAACCGAGTCCCAGGAAGACCAGAGAGAAAGGGAGTCTCTCGTTCCCGGGCAGTTCAGACACCGCTAGTCCGCGGGCCCACTGCCAGTCGAAGTACTGAAAGTAGTTTAGAAACTGGTGCGTCAGGATCCCGATCCCCCTCGGCCTTGGTGACGAGGGGTCCGCAGTGGGGTCCGCAAGCATCGAGGGCTTCCCGTATTGCTCCCGTGTAAGGTTCGCAGCTAACTCCGGGCAACCTGCCATCCCCATTGAATAGACCGCCACCGCCGTACTGGCGACGGACTCACATATCGGCTCTCCCTCGTTGATCACCGGTTGCTGGGCGGAGCGAATTGGGAGAACCAGATTGAATGAGAGCCCTAGGAGGACTGCTGCCAAACCTCGGGAGAGGAACCGCCCATCCAACAGTAGAGACTTCTTCTCGAGCAACACCACAGCAAGCAATGCGGGCGCCGGCAGAAGGGACATGAGGTGGTTGGTGGATCCAAGTACCATCAGATAAATGGCAAGCACCAGGATCCATCCCATTCCGGGCTCATCCTTCCGGTCTAGCCATCGGATCGTAAGCCAAGACACCAGAGCAATAACGAGAACGCTCGGAGTATAGACCTTCTCATTCACCGTAGACTGGTTCCAAACCGTGAATGCAGTCGATCCCAGGACCGCCCCGACCCAAGCCCCGAGAACCGGGAACCGTCTAATCCATGGCCCGGGATCTTCCGATCGCACGTCCCCTCTAGCTGGCGCAATCCATCTCGCGAGAACACGGTATGTAACCAGAAAGAGAAACCCGGTCGCGACCGCAGAGGTCAGAGCGGCCATGAGATTGACCCGGACAGCGATCGGCAAGTTTGTGGGCGCAAGAAGGAGAGTCCAAACCTTCCCTACTGCCACGAATAAGGGATTTCCAGGTGGGTGGGGAAGCCCGAAGATGTGTGCGGTTGCAATGTACTCACTAGCGTCCCAGAACGACGTCGTTGGTGCGAGAGTCAGAACGTAGAATAGGAATACCGAGCCCGAAGCTAGTGCGGCTTGCAGGTAGGGGGGTCGCTGCTCAGTCATACATCTCCGTGTCCGGGACCGGGACCCGTGGGCACCGACCCACTATAGATACTTGCCGCTCACTGCCAGTGGAAGGGGCTTTACGCCCTAAAGCTAGCCACCTACTCAACGCCTACGGTAGACTGGAGACATGTCGACCGACCTCCTCCCCTCCTTCAGGAAGGCGTTCCAGTTCTCAAGGGCCTGGCGCTCCCCCCCTTCCATGCTGCGCGAGTCAGAGGTTCTGATCCCAGTTGGGGAGGAAGCAGGCCCGATTCCCGGTACAATCATCCGGCCTGAGGGATCCGAAACACGGGGCTGGATCGTGCTACACGGAATGACACGGCTCGGCAGAGCCCACCCTGAGCTAGGACGGTTTGTGAAGGCCCTCGCCTCGACCGGAGCAAGCGTACTGGTGCCCGAGATCCGAGAGTGGACAGAGCTCGAATTCGCACCTCAGCGAGCCCAGGAGATCCTGAGGGGAGCCGTGGATTGGCTTTATCGGTCACCCGCCATTAAGCCCGGTGGCATCATGGTGGCAGGCCTCTCCTTCGGGGCGCCACAGGCTCTCTTCGCAGCAGCAGACATAGAATTGGGGCGGAAGATCCGTGGGGTTGTGGGATGGGGTGGCTACGCCGACATCGAACGAACCTTTCGGTTCTCGTTCATCGGAGAGCATGAATGGGACGGTGTGAGTTACCGACAGCGTCCGGATCCCTACGCGCGCTGGGTCATCGGGAGGAACTGCATCCCACTCTCCGCCTCGCTAGGAGACCGCACGGCATTGGTTGCGGCACTACATCGACTAGCGGTTGAAGCCGGGGAGAATCGGTTCCAGACCTGGGATCCGGACTCAGATTCGATCAAGGGGGAACTCCGCCGCCAGCTCCCACCCAGCGACCGATCCCTCTTCGACGTCTTTGCGCCACCTGTTGATCGCGAACCTGATCCAGAAGTATCCGAGGCACTCGTGAGTGAGCTGGTTCCGGCCATTCGACGTGAAATCCCCTTGGTCGAACCCGTTCCCTTCATCAACCAACTATCCGTACCGATCCGCCTCCTTCATGGGAGATCCGATCACCTCATTCCCTTCACCGAAACCCTCCGCCTCGGAAACGCTCTCGATCCCAGGGCCTCGGATCTTTCCACGCGGCTTACCGGGCTGTTCAGCCACTCGGGTGATAGTGTGGGGGGAGGGTTGTGGACACGGACTCGAGAGAACATTCGCTTTCTTGGGGCCCTTCAGGAAATCTTCAAGGTCGCCGGCGAATGACTAGGGGGGCTCACCTGCCAAACATGTCCTCAATTCTCACCGCAGAGGGAGGACGTTCTCTCTTGAGGCGACGGGCGACGGATTCCGCCTCCCGCATAACCCGCAGAACGTTCTCCCCCGCCAGCTTTCTGAGCTCCGACTCAGCCCATCCGCGGCGTGAGAGTTCGGCGAGGAGTACTGGGTATTTGGATACATCCTCCAGCCCCTCGACTACGACTGGGATTCCGTCGAAGTCACTACCCAACCCAACGTGATCCACTCCAATCAGGGTTTTCACATAGTCGATATGATCAGCTACATCAGCGAGTTGCGCGGTTTCTCCTTCGCTGACAAATGGCGGGTAAAACGCGATCATGATCAGGCCGCCGTTTGCCGGGAGACGATACAGGATCGAGTCCGGAACGTTCCGATGGTGTTCGGTGAGAGTACGGGCCGACGAATGCGAGAAGATCACGGGGGCTTGAGTGACATCGAGCGCATCCGACATTGACGCGTCCGACACGTGGGAGAGGTCTACAAGCATTCCCAGGCGATTCATTTCCCGGACGACTTCGCGACCGAACTCTGTGAGTCCATTGGCGGGCGAGCCCTCCGAAGAGCCAGCCCAGTCAAGGCTGACGCTGTGTGTCAGCGTCATGTAGCGAGCCCCGAGTTCGTAGAACGCCCGGAGCATCCCGAGCGAATTCTCAATCACGTGCCCACCTTCCATCCCCAGCATGGACGCAATCTTCCCCTCTCCGAAGATACGTTCCACGTCGGCTGCCGTTCGTGCGAGTTCAAAGTGTTCCGGATACTCACGAAACAACTCAAGCGCAATCTCTATCTGCTCCAGCTGCGTCCTTGCAGCAACGCCCTCCTCCATGAATTCTATCGACACATAGACGGACCAGAACTGCCCACCCACCCGACCCTCCCGGAGCCGCGGGATATCGGTGTGCCCTCCCATACGTCCCCCCACTCCGTACGCACGTACATCCATGGGCGCAGGCTCGTGGTTCCGGATCCGCCACGGGAGGTCGTTGTGCCCGTCGATCAGGGGAACCGTGGAGAGGACCCTCAACGCAACTTCCATGTGTAGATCCCCGGGCAGTTCTTGAGCTCGGGCGAAGGTGGGGACACCGCATGCAACCATCAGGAACACTGTAGACTACAGCAGGAGGACCATCAAAGGAATCTACGAGATCACGCTTGGACGCGCACAGGGATCTTCTGGTTAGCGGGTCTTCTACGCAGTGGGGGGGGACGCGCTGCCCACACTGCTGCTGTCGGGAGCCACCTGAACCTCGACGAGGCCTGCCCCAGCCTATACCCGTACTGCTTTCAGCTGACCGCTGACCAGAAGAGGAAACGATCCAAAGCGCCTTTGTGTGATGCCGCTAGCGCGCCAGGAAGGGAGAACGACGCAATCCAGGGGCTAGAACATCCCAGACTCGTCCGGGTCCTCAGCTCCGTGCCGCTCCTCACTCTCGCGGCCAGGAATGAAGTCGCCTGTAATCATATCTGCGTACCCTTGTCCTGGACCAACCATGGGGTACACGCCCGCGTCAGGGTCGATGATAACCTCCAGGAAGGCCGGACCATCGAACCCGATAAACTCACGCACCACTGGCTCGATATCTTCTTTACGGTCCAAACGCTTGGCCCAGACAAACCCATCCGCCTCTGCTGTCTTCACAAAGTCCTTCCTGCGAAGTGATTTATCACTAGCTGAAAGGCGGCCCTTGAAGAACAGCTTCTGCCACTGTTTCACCATGCCGTCACCGTAGTTGTTAATGACGACAACTTTCAGCGGCAGAGAGTAGGTTGTGACCGTCTCGAGCTCACCGATGTTCATCCGGATGCTCCCGTCTCCATCGAAGTCGATCACGAGCCGATCAGGGCGAGCGAACTGCGCTCCTATAGCCGCCGGCAGCCCAAACCCCATCGTCCCCATGGATCCCGATGTGAGCCACAACCTAGGCGATCCGAAGTCGAAGTACTGGGCCGCCCACATCTGATGTTGGCCAACGCCGGTAGTGATGATCGCCTCACCCCCGGCAACCTCATTGATCGCTTCCACGACGTGCTGAGGCTGAATCAGGGGACTTTCCTGATCGTAGTTGAACCGATAAGTCCGCTTCAACTCAGAGACTTCCTCCAACCACTCATTGAAGTCTCCCGCAAAGCCGATCTTGCGACCGTACTCAGTCAGCACTTCTAACGCAGTCGAGAGATCTCCCACGTGATCCCACTGCACGCTCTTAATCTTATGGATCTCGGAAGGGTCGACATCAAAGTGGGCAATCCGCTGAGCTTTCGGGGCAAACAGAGGGGGATTACCCGCCACTCGATCATCGAATCTCGAGCCGATGGCGATCAAGAAGTCGCAATCATCCACTGCGTAGTTCGCGTGAGCCGCGCCATGCATGCCCAGCATCTTGAGCGAGAGATCGTCCCGCGTGTCAAACGAGCCAATCCCCATCAGGGTAGTGACCACAGGGATGCGAAAGGTCTTCGCAAGTTCTCTAAGGGGCTCCGCCGCCCCCGCGTTGATGGCGCCACCTCCCGCATAGATTAGCGGTCGACGACTGTCCGCTAGAATTTCAAAGAACTGCGCGCTCTTCCGCTCGGTCAGCTGGTTGTCCCGAACCTCCTGCAATCGATCGCGGTATCCCGTGATCGGGAGCCAGCCGCTCCCGGCGAAGACACCCTCCCAGTTCTGGATGTCCTTGGGGATGTCGACCACAACCGGACCTGGACGCCCGGTGCGCGCAATCTCGAATGCCGTCCGTATCGTGGCCTCCAACTGCTTCGGATCGGTGACCAGGAAGACGTGCTTCGCCACCCCGGGGCCCATTACCGCTGAGACAGGCGCTTCCTGGAACGCATCAGTCCCTATCGAAGACGTCGGGACCTGCCCCGTGATCACCACGAGCGGAATCGAATCCGCCATCGAGTCTCTCACCGGGGTAACAGTGTTCGTCGCACCAGGACCGGAGGTCACCAGCACCACACCGACCTTTCCCGAGGCTCGGGCGTACCCGGAGGCCATGAAACCCGCTCCCTGCTCATTCGCTGGCACAACGAGTGGCATGGGGTGATCACGGATGTCCGCATTCGGCGAGCTATGTTCGACATTGTACCGAAACACCGCGTCATACGTAGGGAGTATCGCTCCTCCGGAATATCCGAAGATGACCTCGACACCTTCGTCAGCCAGCACTTGCACGACCATGTCAGCCCCAGTCATGCGTCTGCCTGATAGGGGATGACGTTCGGTCGTTCTTGCCATTGTAGCAGCGATGGTAGGCAAGGGCCTCTCCTTTGACCGGCCTTCAGTAACCCGATCCCGTCACGAGCCACGGGTCATCTGGACTGATGGGATTGCGACCGCCAGCCGGTTACGCGAATATCTGAATTCTGTCGACTCTTGAGCCAAAAGCAACCTGGGACAAAGCCGCGGAGCTTGGTTACAGTGAGTTCCCTAGGCAGGCCAGCCACCCCGATATGCGACACGTCATCTCCATTCTTCTTCAGAACGAGAGCGGTGCGCTTGCTCGCGTGGCATCAATGTTCGCGAGTCGTGGGTTCAACATCGAGTCCCTGAACGTTGCACCGACCGAGGACGAATCCGTGTCCCTGCTCACGCTCGTTACGATCGGAACTGACGAGATGATCAGTCGGATCAACAAGCAGTTAGCCAAGTTGATCGATGTGGTGGCCATTGCCGATCGCACCTCTACAGACCACCTCAAGAGGGAACTCGGCATCGTAAAGCTCCGGGTCGAGTCCGCGGTCATACCCCTCCTCGACGAATTCGTGGCGGCCCACGGAGCCCAGGTCCTTGAACGCGACTCAGAGCACGTCACCGTCCAGGTGACTGGGAACGAGTACGAGGTGAACCTTTTCCTGGACGAACTCCCCCCGGGGACAACAGTGCTTTCCCTCGTGCGCAGTGGCCCTCTGGTCACTTCTCAGGGACCCCACTCGCTCACCTGAGGATGTGATGTCCCCTCAGCGACGAAGTAGATCCGTGGGGAAGGCGACCACGCTCTCGTTCCCATCTCGCCCGACAGATGCGACCCCAAAAAGGTAGTTGTCGATCACTAGATTCGTGAGAGTGAACTCGGTGAGGTCACCCACCCACCAGGACCACTGCCACTGCGAGTCCGTGGTCAACCGCCAGTAGATTTTGTAGCCCGCCAAGTTGGAATCCTCCAGCGGATCCCAGCTGAGGGTTGTACTGGGCCGCACAGAGCCCCCGATCTTAACATTCTGCGGAGCAGGAGGAGCCCATGCGAGCGCCGCGAGAACCGTGGCGTTCAATGAGGTCATCCTAGCCACATGGTCGAAGTCGACCCTATCAATCACGTCTCCGTATTCGACCCCATCTTCTACCCGGACGTCCTGGTGCTGCCTCTCGTACTGCTCGTGTGTCTCCATGATCCGGACCGCCGGGAACCCCGCGTCATTGAAAGGGCGATGATGTCCTCCCCGTCCAAAACGGTCGAGGCGGTAGATCATCATTGCGTCGAGGTTGGGGAAGTATATGTCCGCGATCCGGTCGACAAATCGGGCAACCTGACGAGAAGGCCCATCGACCTCTCCCCCATTGGTTCGATAGCTCCAGGAGCCGGGCTGAAATTCCTCAAGCGGTGTCGCCTGGGAGAACACCCTGAAGGTGGAGTTATCGATAACCCCATCGATTCCCTCGATATTCCCGATCATATCGTTGTTCAGGACGGCCGCGATGTCCCAACCCTCCCGTGCAGCCACTTCGGCCATGTGCTGACCACCCCATAACCCCTGCTCCTCCCCCGAAAGGCCCACGAACACCACGCTGGTGGGGAAGTCGTACTGTGAGAGGATACGGGCCGCCTCAATCGTCCCAGCCATTCCCGACGCATTATCGTTCGCACCGGGCGCGTCGGTCTCGCCGTCCGTGGTGTCCGATGCCCGCGAGTCAATGTCCCCGGACATGATGACGTACCGGTCCGGGTAAACCGTCCCGCGCAGGATCGCGAGAACGTTCACGACCCACACATCCTGTGTGATTCGCCCACTCTCCGATGCCAGCACCAGATCGCGTTGGTAGGACACCTCTAGACAGCCGCCACACCCATCGCTGATTCGATCGAACTCAGATTTAATCCAGCGTCGGGCGGCGCCGATTCCTCGGGCACTCGAGAGCGTGTCCGAGTTCGTATTTCGCGTGCCGAAATCCACGAGGGTCCGGATGTCGGCCTCCACGCGATCCCGAGACGCAGCATCGGCAATCCCATACAATCGCACGTCGATCGCTGGTGGCGCGGAGCCCTGGTTATCTATCTGTTGTGCCAACAGCGGAAGAGTCCAGACGAACCCGATGATGAGGCACAGCACGAGGCTCAGGGTAACAACAATTGCGACACGGGGGATTGGGATCTTCAAGGATGACACAGCGTAACCTCCTATCACATGACCTTCCCATTGTAGGATGCCCTAGCGGCAAGCCTGAACATCTATCCAACTGAGGTCGTAGATGAACTTTTTCGAGCTGTCCGGTTACTCCGTCGAGCCCGTCGAGCCAGCCAATTTCACAGGTGGCGGTACACTCGTTCGGATGACCGGGGTCTGTCAGACCCCACTTGTTAATGCCTACCGGGTAGCGTTCGAAGCCGGAGCGCGAACGGCGTGGCACACCCACTCCGGCACGCAGCTCCTGATCGTCGTGGCCGGGCGGTGCCGGTTCCAAAAGGCCAGAGAAGCCCGTCCGAGAAATCGACGTTGGCGGAATCGTCTCCATTGAGCCGGGGGAGCCTCACTGGCATGGCGCAACGCCAGAGGCGCCGACCACTCATGTCGCTCTGAATATCGAAGCGTCGACAACTTGGCTCAAGAAAGTTACCGAGGAAGAATACTCGGGCTCGGACTCCTTTCAGGAAGACGGTTAGAACCCGCTAGTCCCTGATTTCCTCAGGCAAACTGATGGTCGGGCTACTCAATCTGTTCCACCCAGTTCCGCGTAGACCGCAGTGAGAAACCGCCCCGGATCTCCCCATTTGGCTTCGAATTCGGCCGTCGGATTCGTGGCTATCACCTCGTCGTAGCTAGCGCCATCTCTTACGAGTTCCGCCACTCGGTCCCTAACAGTCATCACCATGTCTCGGAATTCGACAATGTCCTCCCGAGTCGAGACCACGCCGTGCCCGGGGACGTACTGCGTGTCCGGGCCGCCCAAACCAGCCAGGACAGCCAGAGCCTCAATGGTTCCCTCTAGACTACCGCCGTTATTTAGATCGATAACCGGGAAGGCCACAGTCCGAAACACGTCGCCAACGTGAATCACATCATCGTCCCGAAAATGGATGTAGGTGTCCCCGTCGGTGTGGGCGGGGGGAAGAGGAGCAGCGTGCATTTCCCCACCATTCAAATGAATCGTGATCGCGTCACTATAGGTAAGGACCGGGAGAGCGTCCTTCGGCGACTGCGCCTCCAACCGCACGCGAACTTCATCGCGAGCGAGGATCAGGATCCCCATCCGTCCTATGTTCTCGTTGCCGCCGGTGTGATCCCCATGGACATGGGTGTTGATTAGCAGGCGAATCTCCCCGTCCGAGAGCTGGCGGATGGCGGCAATGATTCGGTCGGTGAGAGGTGCGAATTGGTCGTCGATCATGACCACCCCGTCCTCTCCGACCGAAAGGCCAATGTTCCCGCCCCGCCCCTCAAGATAGTAGTAGTTCCCCGCAACATGGTGTGAAACAATCTGCACGTCGTCCATGTTCTGCTGGGCAATAGTCTCACTTGGGAGGACCGCCCCGCACAGGGCTAAAGCTAGAGCCGCGCAACCGAATCGAAAGAAAGTGGTCATGGATCTTCTTCTCCAAACGTCAATGGGATCGGGCTGGACCCGAGATCACCGGCCTTGGGAAAACATACGCTGCTCCGTACTCCTCGTCACGGATCCCTCACAACGCGTAGTGTCAACTTCAAATCGAGTTCTGGGAGGACAGCTGAGCGTGGCACAACTCTCCCTGGTCACCCTATTGGGAAGCGCCCGCAGTACCGGAAGACGACCGGTGGGTAGTGAGTGTCACTTTCGACGAACCGGGAACCTATATGCTTCAAGGCCGGGCCGATGATGGATCCATATACGCCGACGAAGAGGTGACGATCAAAGTCAGGCCCCTCCTGCCCCAAGCCTGCAACTCAGGGCGCTTTCCCTTTCCTCCCGGTCAGGACGCGCAGTGCCTTGGATACCGGGTCGAACACCTGATCCACTACCCTCTCCTTCAGCGGGATGATCGCGTTGTCCGTGATCGTTATCCCCTCGGGACACACGTTGGTGCAGCACTTTGTGATGTTACAGTACCCGATCCCGCCCTCTTCCCACAGGTTGGCTGCCCTTGTCTCTTCGTCTAGTGGATGCATCTCCAGAGCCGCTGCATATACGAGAAACCGAGGGCCGATAAACTCTTCATGCTTGTGATGCTCTCGCAGAACATGGCACACGTCCTGACAAAGGTAGCACTCGATACACTTGCGGAACTCCATCACACGGTCCACGTCCTGCTGATCCATCCTCCAGGTGCCATCTTCCGCATCGGGTTCGCGCGGTGTGAAAGGACGGATCCTCTTCTTGACCTCGTAGTTCCATGATACATCGGTCACGAGGTCTCTTACCGGAGGGAAGGCCTTCATTGGTTCGACCGTGACCGGTTTATCCACCGGAAGAGAACTCAGTCGGACCATGCACATAAGGCGAGGCATTCCATTGACTTCAGCGGAGCAGGACCCACATCTCCCCGCCTTGCAGTTCCATCTCACGGCTAGGTCCGGGGCCTGCTCGGCCTGGATCTGATGAACCGCATCCAGGACGACCATCCCTTCACTGACTTCAGTCGTGAAATCCTGGAACTCACCCCCCTTAGAGTCCCCTCGCCAGACCCGAAAAGTACTCCTCCCCATCAGCCCATCTCCTCGACGATTCCTGCGAGCTTTTCGGTCATCAACGGTATCGGCACGCGCTCGATCTCCATCTGCCCCGATGCGCCCTTTCTCAGGACCAGATTCACTTTCCCCCACTCCGGGTCTTTCCTGGGAAAGTCATCCCTCGTGTGCGCACCCCTGCTCTCCTCCCTGGCACACGCTGCTCGTGTCACTGCCTCAGCCGCAGTCAACAAATTGTGGAGATCAAGCGATGTGTGCCACCCAGAATTATATTCGCAACTCCCCGGGGCGATGGCGTTCTCGGCCCGATTCCTGAGTCGCTCGATCTCCCCCAGCGTTGATTCAAGCTGTGGCCCTTCCCGGATGATCCCCACTCGATCCTGCATGACATCCTGAAGGTCATACTGGATCTGATAGGGATTCTCCCCACTTTCCTGGTTACATTCGAACGGTAGGACAGCTGCTTGGGCAGCTGCCTGGATCTGCGCCTGGTCCACTTCCGTGGCCCCGTTCTCCCTCGAGAATCGCGAGGCGTGCTCACCGGCCCTCTTACCAAAGACCAAGAGATCCGAGAGCGAATTCCCACCGAGACGGTTTGCCCCGTGGAGACCCGCAGCGCATTCCCCAGCGGCGAAGAGGCCGGGCAACGTCGACATCTGCGTCTCCGCATCGACGCGGATCCCTCCCATGGCGTAGTGGGTTGTTGGCCCGACCTCCATCGGCTCCTCAGTGATGTCGAGATCCGCCAGTTCCTTGAACTGGTGGTACATCCCGGGGATTTTTCGCTTGATGTGCTCCACGTGATTCGGGATCTTCTCTTGGAGCCATCGGATATCTAGAAATGCCCCGCCGTGAGGGCTCCCCCGCCCTTCCTCCACCTCTTTCAGGATGCGCCGTGCCACATGGTCCCGCGTGAGGAGTTCGGGAGGGCGCCTGGCGTTCGGATCCCCGGCACAGTACCGCCACCCTTCCTCCTCAGATTCGGCAGTCTGGCCACGATACAATGCCGGAATGTCATCAAAGAGAAACCTATGACCCTCACTGTTTCGAAGTACACCTCCCTCCCCCCGAACACCCTCGGTCACGAGGATCCCACGAACGGAAGGTGGCCAGACCATCCCGGTGGGGTGGAACTGGACGAACTCCATATCGAGAAGATCAGCACCGGCGTCATAGGCAAGAGTATGCCCGTCGCCTGTGTATTCCCATGAGTTCGAAGTAATTCGGAAGGCCTTGCCCAAACCGCCGGTCGCCATCACGATGGCCTTGGCACGAAAGACGACGAATCTGCCCTTATCACGCTCGTAAGCGAACGCTCCAACCACGCGCTCACCACCTAGTAAGAGCCGCGTTACGGTACACTCCATGTGTACCTCCATCCCCTGATGGATCCCGTGGTCCTGGAGGGTCCGGATCATTTCCAGACCGGTTCGATCTCCAACGTGAGCCAGCCGAGGGTAGGCGTGTCCGCCAAAGTTACGCTGCAGAATTCGGCCGTCTTTGGTGCGGTCGAAAAGGGCCCCCCAGGCCTCAAGCTCCCGAATCGTATCTGGGGCCTCCCTGGCGTGGATCTCGGCCATCTTCCAGTTGTTCAGATACTGCCCGCCCCTCATCGTGTCCGCGAAGTGGACCCTCCACCCGTCGCGATCGTCCACATTTCCAAGCGCCGCCGCGGCACCCCCCTCAGCCATCACCGTATGGGCCTTTCCAAGGAGGGATTTACAGACGACGCCGACCTTGACGCCTTGCCCTGCCGCCTCTATTGCCGCTCGAAGTCCTGCACCCCCAGCGCCAATGATGAGCACGTCGTACTCGTGCGTTTGGAATTCGGACATCAGAAGAATCTCAGGTCCGTCCAAACGCCCATGGCGCACAGGCGCACGTACATGTCAGTGAACCCAACCCAGAAGAGGCTGAGCCACGCCCACATCATGTGCCTTCGATTGAGACAGGAGACACACCGGTAGGAAACCGCTCGAACCGGCTTCTTTGAAATCTGGGTGAGGCGCCCTCCCACCAGGTGCCGCAAAGAGTGGCACCCGAGGGTGTACCCGCCGAGAAGGACCACATTCAATAGCAGTACCAGACTGCCAACACCCATACCGAACTGGGCCGCACTTGAGGTGGGGTCCTCGAACCAAAATCCCTTCCAAGCATCGTATGAGAGGATCACGATGAACCCGAGGGCAAGGTAGAGGAAATACCGGTGGATGTTCTGAAAAATCAGGGGGAATGACCGCTCGCCAAGGTATCCGCTCCGCGGCTCGCCAACGGCACAGGAAGGCGGATCTGCCCAGAACGCCTTGTAGTAGGCACCTCGATAGTAGTAGCAGGTCAACCGAAACCCGGCTGGAGCCCAGAGAATCAGAAACGCCGGCGACCACGGAAGCCAACCGGGCCACCAGCCGGGCTGAGGACCAAGGATCGCATGGGGTGTCTCACCAAAGAGCTCTGGTGAGTACATGGGGGAAAGATAGGAGCCGAACGCGTAGAACTCACCCTGGAAGGCCGCCCAAGTGCTGTATATGACGAAGGCCGACAGGCCAAAGAAGACCACAAGCGGATTCAACCACCAGAGGTCAGGGCGAGTCGTCTCTCCGAACCCGCCGGTCCAAGAAAGAGAGGATGCTACATGAGGCACTGCCAGCCCTCCGTTTAAGGTGCGCCACTTCCCCATCTCTTCAGGGGTAAAGGTGGCCCGGACCATTTCGGATTCCCAACCTCCTTCATCATTCGGCCAAAACAATAATATGAGCTGAAGGGAGGGGTCCAGAGGTAGACCATGGCTTCCCACCGAGACCCCTTTCGCCATTCCTTCTTGCCGAGCCGTACGGTGACAGGCATGTTGGGTGCCTGAAGGTAGGGTTTGCGCCCGGGAGACCACGAAACGGGTTCGACCACCAGGGCACGGTTCCCGTTTCATCCACTGAGGGAGAGCTTCAGATGTTGAGTCCCAACCGAGTCGACTTCATCGTCCTTGCAGCCATTGCATGGGTCGGGATTTCTGCCACGCAAACGTCGGCACAGAATCACGCGCCGAATCCATACAACACCGTGTCGGGAGTCTGGGCACCGCTGCCGGACGGAAGGGATTGGGGGTCCACAAGTCTGGTCGAGGTGTCCCCGGATGGAGAGACAATCTGGGCCGTCGATCGCTGTGGGGCGAACGACTGTGAGGGAGTCGAGAACCTGGACGTTGTCTTCGAGTTCGACAAGAACGGGAACATCCTTAGGCAGTGGGGCGCTGGGCAGTTCGTGTGGCCGCACGGAATTGACGTGGATGAGGATGGTAGCATCTGGATCGCGGACGCTCGCGGGAACCAGGCCGGCACCAAGGGGCACCAGGTGACCAAGTTCAGCCCCGATGGCGAGGTCCTAATGCGGCTGGGTACAGCGGGAGTCGCGGGCCGGACCCGTAACACCCTCGACCAGCCGAACGACGTGCTGGTGGCACCGAACGGCAACATCTTCGTAGGCGATGGACACCCCGCGAGCGGTAACAACCGGATCGTCAAGTACGCGCCTGATGGTAGTTATCTGATGGAGTGGGGAGAGACCGGTTCGGAACCTGGCCAATTTAGGACACCGCATGCGCTAGCAATGGACTCAGAGGGACTGCTCTACGTAGGCGACCGAAGCAACCGCCGTATTCAGGTCTTCGACCAGGATGGCAACTTTGTCCGAGATCTTCTCCACGTGGGAAGGGCGAGCGGGATCACGATCGACGAATTCGACCGACTCTACGTAGCGGATTCGGAATCCAATTACGCGCGTAATCCAGGGTACAAGCGAGGAATCCGCGTGATAGACCTGAATGATTTCCACGTTATCGCGTTCATTCCCGATCCTGAGCCGGATCAGGACAACTCTGGGACGAGTGCCGCAGAAGGTGTCGCGGTAGACAACGAGGGAAACGTCTATGGGGCAGAGGTCGGCCCCCGGGCGCTCAGAAAGCATGTTCTGCCGGGTGGGTTCCCTCGGGACGATCGGTAGCAAGAGATATCCGCCCGCACTAGCACCACACGCCCCATGCAGCTGAGATAGAGCCATGAAACCTATGGCCTATTTGTCGGTTGGGCTCGTCATGCTGGCCTTGGCGGGTTTCAACTCCCGGGGGCGTAACGGGCAGGAACCCGTTCCGTCGTCCGGTCAGATGGCAGTTGAATCCGGGATGAGGGCAAACGGTGCCATTGCTCCATTATTGGCATATTCCGAGCCAGCGCTCCCGCTTCCTCTTCGAGTCGCTCTCCAGGCAGGACACTGGAAGGCAGCTGAAGCGCCTGACGAGTTGTCCGGCTTGCGATACAATGGTGGCACTAGTGCGGGTGGAAAGCAGGAGTGGGAGATCAACCTCAAGATCGCTGAATTGACCGCGTCCCTTTTGGAGGAGGCAGGCTACGAGGTCGAGATCCTTCCCGCCACCGTCCCGCAACGATATGAAGCTGATGTTTTCGTGGCAATCCATGCCGACGGAAACAACGATTCATCTATCTCCGGGTACCGAGTTGGCGCGCCCAGGCGTGACGCAACTGGCCGGGCGGGGGAGTTCGCCGAGATGCTCGCCCAGACATATGGGGAGGCAACGGGGATCCGCCGGCTCCCCGTTGCTACGCGCAGAATGAGAGGCTATTACGCCTTCAGGTACAACCGTTATCGGCACGCGATTCACCCCATGACCGTTGGGGTGATCATCGAAACCGGGTTTCTGACTAGCGATGTGGACCGCAAGGTTATCGTCGGTGACCCAGCCCGCTCAGCACAAGGAATCTTCGCAGGGATAACCCGTTTCCTTGGGCCACCGATCATGGAAGCCAGCGCGAGCGATTGACGAGAAAGTAGGGGTTTCTTGTGGGCCTGTTGGGCCACAGCGTTTCTTCTCTTTTACCCTATAACATGAATCCTGAAAGTCACCAGTCCATCGACTCCAAGATCGAGGTCATGGCAGATCTGGAGACGACAGTCGGCATCCTGATGGCCGAGCACGAGGCCAAGCGTGATCTATGGTGGCCAAGCGACCTGATAGGCACTGAGGAGGATGGAGACCCCCACGTAGCAGAGGTCCTGCTTCAGGAGCACGCTCAAGGTCTCTCTGATCCATGTCGGGTCGCCATTGCCCTAAACCTGATCACCGAGGAAGGGCTTCCGCACTTTCACCGAATACTGGCAGTCCATTTTGGGGACGACACGTTCTGGCGGCAGTGGATGAACCTTTGGACAGCGGAGGAAGATCGTCACGGCGTCGTACTCCATGACTACTGCCGCATAACACGTATCCTACAAGCGCAGGGGCTCGACCGGCTGCAGTTCGAATACCTGCGCAGTGGCTTCCACCCCCACTGGGACTACGATCCTTATCGCACCTTCGTTTACACGACACTGCAGGAGCGCGCAACGCAGTGGTCTCACAGCAACACCGGCAAGGCATGCGCAGACTACGAGCCACGTATTCACTACATCTTGGGTCGGATCGCCGGCGACGAAGCCCGGCACTACGCTTTCTACCGGCAGGTGTTCGCCGAGATCTTACAGCGCGATCCGGATGCAGCCCTCGAGTCTGCCGCGGCGGTAATGCCGAGCATCGAAATGCCGGGTGCCAGCATGCCGGACTTCCGCGAGTACGCCGACGTCGTGCGTCGATCCGGCATCTACGGCCCCCGTGACTACCAGCACATCGTCAAGGAGCAAATCAAGTTCTGGAAGATCGAGAAGCTTTCCGGCCTTAAGCCCAAAGGCTGCGCCGCCCAGGAACAGATCCTGTCGATTCCACAACGGCTTGAGAGGGTAGCTGAGCATTTCGATCGCCGGGCTAAATCGAAGACGTTTTCCTTCGACCTAGTCTGGCACCGCACCTTTGAAATGGACCCATGACCCGCTCCGTCGGCGTCACTGGCGTCGGCGTCTGCGCAGCGAATGGTACCGGAGTCCCTTCCTTCTGGGATGCCCTCATACCTGGATCGCCCGAGCCTTTGACCACACGTCGGGTTAGGATACCTTCGGCCGGCTCATTCGAGAAGGACCGTTTCGGTCCGACCCGACTGGCGGCTACACCTTAGGAAAAAACGCTCCCACCCGAGCGAGCAGACCTCTCATGGAAACCCACACCACCAGTGCCCCCCCAGCCAAAACACCAGGTTACGGATTTGGCACCACTCCCGTCTTCCTCGCCAGCCTCAGTACGATCCTGGGTGCAATCCTGTTCCTACGCTTTGGCTATGCGGTGGGGCACTTGGGCGTTTTCGGGGCCCTCTTGGTGGTGGTGCTGGGACACCTGGTAACGATTCCGACAGCCCTCGCGATCGCCGAGATCGCGACGAACAGAAGGGTAGAGGGCGGCGGGGTCTACTTCATGATCTCCCGCTCCTTCGGAATTACCATAGGCGGAACGATCGGGATCACTCTGTACTTGGCACAGGCAGTCTCAATTGCCTTCTACATGATCGCCTTCGCGGAAGTATTTCGCCCACTGACAGAGGAACTTGGCCTTCCTTACGACCCCCGAGCCATCTCGCTCCCCGGGACCGCAATACTGTTATTCGTGATGCTCAGACGCGGGGCTGAGATGGGTCTGACCGCCCTGTATTTGGTGTCCGGGACCTTGATACTGTCACTTATTCTCTTCTTCCTTGGCGGTGCCCCTGAGGGCATCGATGTTGCAGCCCCGTTCGATCCGAGCATACAGCTCGATCCAGTCATCGTCGTTTTCGCAATTATCTTTCCCGCCTTCACGGGGGGTGCGGCGGGTGTGGGGCTCTCTGGTGACCTGGCGAATCCCAGACATTCGATTCCCCGCGGCGTCATCTGGGCGACGATCGTTGGACTCCTGGTGTACGTTCTCGTCATTCTGAAGCTCGCTGCCTCAGCGAGTCAAGAGATGTTAGTCGAGGACCAGCTAGTCATGAGCCAGATCGCGGTTTGGAGTCCGATCATTCTCATCGGCTTGGCGGCGGCTACGCTTTCCTCAGCTCTAGGATCTATCCTCATCGCACCCCGCACCTTACAGGCGTTGGCAAACGACGGGGTGATTCCTGGAGACCGGATCAGCGCGTTCTTGGCGGCTGGACAAGGCAGGGAGAACGAACCTCGCAACGGAACCATAGTGACGGGGATTCTCGCTTTCGGGATCGTGATCTTTGGTGGCATCGACCCCGTCGCTCGAATCATCACGATGTTTTTCCTCGTGACCTACGGCGTACTGTGCGCCATCAGCTTTCTAGAGCACTTTGCCGCTCGACCCGACTATCGCCCCAGTTTCAGGTCTAGATGGTACATAAGCCTCTTTGGCGCAGTCACATGTGTACTCCTCATGTTTCAGGTAGATCCGGCGTACGCGATCGTGGCGATCCTCCTCATGTCGGGCGTTTACGTTGCTCTTCAAAGACAACGTAGCCATGCGAACGACCTCTCAACCATCTTTTCGTCCGTGATGATCCAGCTCACTCGCCGGCTCCAGATCCGACTTCAAAAGATGCCGGAACAGGACTGGCGACCGAGTATCATCATGGTCACCGGGCGAACCTTCGACCGGTCCGCTCCACAGACGCTCTTGAGGTGGCTGTGCTACCGTCACGGGGTGGGGACCTACCTCCACCATATCCCAGGTCGACTCGATGACGATGTGTACGAACAGAGCCAGAGAACTCGAAGTAGGCTGATTGAGCTCACGAAGCAGGCGGGGAGTACGCTTTACGTGGACACCATCATTAGCCCATCAATGCGTTCTGCGCTCGCCCAAGCGGTACAGCTTCCCGGCGCCGGAGGTGTCCCGAACAACACGTACGTCGGGGAGTTTTCGGTTCACGATGACAAGGCTGTACTTGAGGAAGTTCGCGAAGGTCTCCTGATGGCTCAGGTATCAAGAATGAACGGGCTCGTGCTCGGCCATGGAGACCACCACTTTGGAAACCGTCTCAACATCCACGTCTGGTTGACGCCCCAAGACTACCGAAATGTGCCGCTGATGATCCTCCTCGCCTATATCCTGCTCGATCACCCTGACTGGCGGCGGGCAGAGCTCTCAATTCTTGCAGCATATCCGCAGAGCAACGTCGAAGAGCGCACGGCAACCCTCTTCGAGATGATTACGTCAGGCCGCATACCCGTTTCCGAGAGGAATATCACGATTATTCCCACGACACCGGACATCGATCTCGAGAGGCTGATTGAAACCCGGTCGCGTGAGGCGGACCTAGTCTTGCTGGGACTTTCCCGCGCAACGGTTAGATCCGCTGGAATTGAAACGCTGAGACGACATCAAAATCTTCGAGAGACACTTTGGGTCTCGGCCGCAGAACTCATCGACATCGAATAGTCAACCAGACGAGATAACCCTATCTGGACTATGGCCGCGCGGAGGGGATAGCCGTGGTCTACTTTGCACAGGCCTATGAACCCTCTCCAGGGACTCAAAGGGCCCCTAGTAGGACATCTTCCTCTTCATGGGAAAAAGTCAGCGAGGATGTGAGGAAGGGCACCACCTTCCATCTAGTGAAGCCCTAAAAGCCTGTAAGTGATTATGGCGCTTAACTTATTTATAAAGATATACTTGCTGAGCCTATTCTGTAACGATAAAATGAAATAGTCATAGGATATTGTTCCATAACTCAACGAGCTCATTATAATTATAATGAGGAGGTTAAACTTCACTCAGAACAACGGGGAGTTTTCCTCCTACTGAATCAGTTGAGATCCTAGGGTCCTTAAGGTCATCTGGCGAGATCAGAAGTCCATCCTCGAACACTTCTTTATGGTGTCACGTCCGTTAACATTCCGACTTAGCACGGCCTCCGTCGCCTTTGTCTTCACGATCACGGGTGGAGTGAACGGTGTTCAGACACATCCCCTCACGCAGCACGGACCGCACTTAACCGAGCTCATCGGGGCTGAGCCAGGTCTCTCTGAGCATCCAGGACCAGATGACGCAAGACATCATTCGGTTTTAGCCGGGCAGGATCCCGGTCATGGGTCATCTACGGATTGTACCTGCCTCAGCGTGTGCGATAGTGAGGAGGCACCCAACCTCTCGGATTTGCTCTTTGTCGATATTCTGGATGGCGAGAACAACTACATCCGGGTCATTCAAGTAACGACACTCCTGATCCGGCAAGACCCCACCTCTTACCTCTTCCCTCTCCCCAACGCCCCTCCTCTGCAGACTTAATCCAGCAAACAGTCTCAGCTTTTCCCTGACTGCCTAACTCACGGACATCTCAGATGCTCCGCGTATGATAGGGAAGCTTTAGCCAACCCTCTACGCGTCCGTCTGACTGGGGTTATGACCAGTGAGGTCGTTCAGAAGCTCTGAGAGTGCCTGCCAGTTTCATATGCCTGGGAATTGGGAGGTAAGATCATTTAATACAGGAACAAGAACACAGTAGGAGACAGACTGACATGAATGTCGGACACAAATCTCTATGGAGGATTTTCTGCCCTGGAGAGATACTAATCGGTGCGTCAATAATGGCGAGTTTTGCCTTAGCCCTCCACCCAGAAACTATTAAGGCGCAAGGAGTGATCGCAGGACAGATCGTTGATACCAACTCCGGACAGCCCCTCTCAGGAGGGACCGTGTTGGTTCAAGGAACTGAGCGGGGCTCCGTGACTGGTGCGGATGGGCAGTTCATCATCCAAGGGGTTCCAGCGGGAGTTCGAGTCGTGGAAGCTCGAGCTCTCGGATACCGAGCGGCCACGCAGTCGGTCGATGTGACCGAAGGCGGAAGGGTGGCCGTCAACTTTTCACTCACGGTGAGGCCGCTTGAGCTAAGTGGGATCCGGGTTGAAGTCCTTAGACCCGATCTCGCTCCCAGAGCGGGACTGACTGACAGGCAAGTCAGGGAGGCAAACCCGAAAGACGCGGGACAACTCCTTAGGGAGATCGATGGAGTCGACGCGGTACGGCGAGGCCCCCTTGGACTTGATCCGGTGGTTCGCGGTCTACGGGAGAGTGAAGTAGGTACATATTTGGATGGGACCCGACTCTTTCCGGCTGGTCCCGCCCGCATGGACTCTCCACTCACGCACCTCGACCCCAGCGCTGTTCAGAACATCGAGGTGGTGAAGGGTCCTTATGCCCTGACCTGGGGTGCGGGGAATATGAGTGCAATCCGCCTGGAAAGTGCTCCACTTCCCCAGCGCGGAGATGAGACACTGCACGGTAATTTCAGCTCAGGCTACGATTCGAACCTCCGAGCGTCGGAGGTGGCAGGCTCGCTCTCTGGCCGGACTGGTGGCGTTTCACTCCAGGGTCATGGTGCGTGGAGGGAAGGCAGCGACTATGAATCCGGGAATGGAACCACAATTCCTGCCGATTTCCTTTCCTGGGAAAGCCGGGGCAAGATTGGTTTCGATGTTGGGGATAACTCTCTGTTCTCAATATCCAGTGGATACCAGTGGCAGGAGGATCTCGATTATCCCGGGCGGCTTCTGAACGCCGACAACTTCAAGACGTTAACGGTGTCAACGGATTTCAGGACTCAGCGGTCCGAAGGACTCCTCCGCGAGTTCGATCTGGGGGTTTACAGAAATGAAGTGGACCACCAAATGGAGAACTGGGAAAAGCCGACAGCGATGCCTATGGCGATGCGGATGCCACCCTTTGCCCTTGACATCAACGTCGACAGCCACATTGAAGTATTGGGCGGCAGAGCCGCCGCCGAGTTGGTGAATGGGCCCTGGTCATTGCGAGTTGGCGGGGATGCCTACAGTGCGAATCGGGATGCCACCCGGGTGATCCAAAACGCGGATAGTGGCATGCAGGTTGGCCCCACCGATCTGATGTGGCCCGATGCTACCATCACTGATATCGGAATCTACACCCGGGTTAACCGGACCCTGGAAACGGGCACCAGGCTCGCGGGAACGGTCCGTTTGGATCAGGTGTCGGCGAACGCAGGTAAGGCGACTGACTTCTTCCGAACGAACGTGTCCAACGACCTAGACTCGAACGAAACGAACCTTAGCGGAGCATTCACCGCTGGTTTCGACTTGGGTCCTACCTGGGATCTCTCTCTCGGGCTCGGATCCGTTGTTCGGACGGCTGATGCGAGTGAGCGCTACTCAGACAGAATCCCTGCATCGAAGGCGCAAATGACAGCCGAGTTCATGGGGAATCCCGCTCTCAACCCCGAACGAAGCACTCAGGGGGATCTCTGGTTTGAAGGCGTGTATCCGAGGGCTGCTTTCCAGCTGAACCTCTTCGCTCGGAGGATCAGCGACTACATAACGCTCCAACCGACAAACCCGGCGCTGTCCACTCGTCTCCCAATGAGTCCTAAGACGGTGTATCAATACATTAACGGAGACGCCAGCTTCTTTGGGGGCGAAGCATCGCTTGCATATGGTTTGACCGACTTAGTCACGGCTGATCTTGGCGCCTCCTATCTGCAGGGTGAGGACAACGAGTTAGATGAGCCGGTACTAGGGATTGCCCCACTCACCGGACGGCTGGGTCTACGCTACGAAGATGCTGACGGTCGATATTTCGTCGGGGGTTCTAGTACGCAGGTAGCGAGTCAGGACCGAGTGTCTACGACCCGGAACGAGAACGCAACCGACAGCTATGTAACTGTTGGCCTTCAAGCGGGATTTGCAACAATGGGGGGTGTCAATGTACGTGTTGGCGTAGAAAACCTCCTTGACAAGGAGTACTGGAACCACTTGAACGCCCGGAATCCCTTTGGTGGTGCACGTATCCCTGAGCCGGGAAGGGTATTCTACGTGGATATGAGCTATGGGTTCTGAATAGGCCAGGCACTCCCGCTTCAAGCTCGGTGACAATACAACCGAGCACAGCAGCGTGCTCGTGCAAGTCAGTGGCGGGCACGCGTGGGCGTAGGTTCTGAGGTCTGAGAACACTCTGGAGGGACTAGGGGCTAGTTACCGTCTTATAGGCCGGGAGGCCCCACAGGGTGGGCAGGTTATTAGTTACCAGTGATCGTCCAGCTCGCCAGCACTACTAAGCCCGCTAGCGCCATGACCGCACCAGTCAGTCGACTGGCGACCTTTGAGTCACTTATCGGAATGACCTTCTCTGCCAACACAAAGACAGCGATGGAGGCGATCCAAAGTAGGTTCATGACGCCACCAAGGAATAAGAGTCCCATCAGCACCCAGCAGCATCCCAAACAGAATACACCATGTCCTAACCCCATTCGAAATGCTCCAGTAATGCCAGAACGCCAGTGTCTGGAGAGGAAGTGGGCGGGCGATCGGCAATGCTCCAGGCAAACGAACTTGAGTGGGCTAGCCTGATACACTCCCGCAGCTACCAAGAGTGTGGCTCCTACCATCGGACTGGTCATCACCATCATGGGTGACAGCAACGCCGCTTGATCAAGCCCCCACTGAGCCATAGTCGCTAATGCACTGAACAGGGTCCAAACCACAACGTATCCCAATACAAAGACCATGGTAGGTGCCACGATCGTCCCCTGACGCTCTGCTTTTCGAGCAATGCTCGCGTAAATCATCGTGGTCGGCGTGACGCTTGGTATCATCATACCGATCATCATGATTGCCCACATTAGGAAGATGAGAGCGAAGTCTGTCGTTTCCCAAGATCGAAGTCGCACCATTTCCATGGACAGCACCGTCATATCGGCTGACTCTCTGATCAGATAGACCCAGGCCAGCGCAGTCATACCAACGAGCGCGGCAGCGATCACCAGTCGGTCACGTCTCTTAACCGCTCTCCACGCTCCTACCTCTGCAATGGTTCCCACGACTAGAATCTCTGCCGACGAGCCCAATAACCCTATCTGACGACGCCAGACTGATTAAGGTGTAAGACGTTGAACTGTCCATAACTGTCGGTTAGTTCGAACTTGATACCACCGGTAAGCTTCGACGAGCCCGAACCCACCTCGGCAACCGTATATTCGAAACCATTTGGAAGGTTGATGCGCGCCCGATGTGGCTGGCCGCTATGTGGATTCACTATTGGTGAGCCAGTCGATTCGACCACGCCGGCTACATCCAGGCGTGCCGCTCTTGCCTCGACATCGATCTGAAGGTTGATGGGAGCGTAGAGGGTCTTGAGCACTTCGGATGTCATACTGTTGTAGACGAAAAAATGGGTCGCGCCAGGGACGGTCTCCTCCCCGTGAAGGATCTTACGCAGTGCCTCTCGTTGATCGTCATCCGCTCGCTCATCGATAATCACCTGCTGCCGACCATTACCTTCAGCAATTTCTCCCGGCCACCAGAAGCACATCGCAAAGTCAAGGTCGTCCAACCGAGCATTCCCAAAGTGACCCTCCTCGATGTGGCCAGCGAGGACTCCCTGACAATTGCCGTGTGTGCTAGGAGCGTTGAACTGGCATGGGCAGCCATAGTTACAGTTACAGTTCCCGTACTCAACACCTCGGAGCATCCATAGGTCTTCCATTTCGCATATCTCCATATTTGAGGCAGACAATCAAGGCATCGTATACCCCTAGAAACTTTATGTCCAACCAGTACATCATCATCCTTGGCGGCAGCATTACATCGGAGGAGCAAAACACTGTTTAGTGGTTCAGCGTCAGTGGCGGTGGAATAGGGGGGGTGCCCGGT
>CAZJIM010000007.1:0-15592 GCA_964546115.1 uncultured Gemmatimonadaceae bacterium
CCTCCCGGCCGATCCATGATCTCGCGCTCCGCCTTCGCCAGCTCGGTCAGTTCGCAGAAGTTCGAGTGGCATTCTGGAAGGAAGAGCCTCAACTCCATTATGCCTTGGACCTGGTTGAGAGTTCGGAGGTGTTCGCTGTACCCGTCTTCATGGCCGAGGGATACTTTACGGGCCGTGTCGTACCCCGAGAGCTGGGGCTCGACGGGTGCAAGACAGTCCGTGGCGGACGGAAGATTCACTACTGTTCCCCGGTAGGGACTGACCCACGCATGACTCGGATCGTTCTCGATCGTGCTGCTGAGGCAGTCTCTCTTCCCAACGAAGTACGGAGGAAGGCCACCCTCGTAGTATTGGGACATGGGACAGATCGGCACCCGCGGTCTGCGGATACGACGCTTTCTCTAGTCGGCCGGCTCAGGAAGGAGTCCCACTACGACCGGGTCGTCCCGGCCTTCCTTGACCAAGATCCGTTTCTTGATCAAGTCCTCGAAGATGAGGTCTCTGCTAATATCATTGTTGTCCCGTTCTTCGTTTCGGAAGGCTGGCACGTGGGTACCACGGTCCCCTATGAGCTGGCTCTCAAGGGTGAAACGGTCAAGATACAGGGCCGACGAGTTTGGTACGCTAAACCGGCCGGTACACATTCCTCTGTGGCAGAGGTGGTCAGAAATTTAGTCGAGCGGGAGAAGGCAAACGAGTCCGTCAAAAGTGAGCCTTTAGAGAAGCATGACAGGAGTGTTTACCCTGCCACTGCGGCAAAGAAGGCCTTCATTTCGTGGATTCGAGCGGCATCCGGGGCCCCCCGCGTCTTTCTGCAAACTTCAGTGTGGTCATCCGGATCGGGCAGATTCGAGATCCGCCACGAGGGAGATCGCACTGCTGCGGCCAAAGCTCTTCGAAGTTTCTATGAGCCCGATGAGATCCTCGCGATCGCTAGCATGACGGCTGAAGGAACATACCGGCCGCTGAAGACGGCACCCGATCTCATGGGAGGATGGCGTTTCGCCAAGTTGACTGAGGACCAGGTATGGGAGGTCTACGCACGCCTCTATCCCGCTGCGCCAGTTCACTGCTACCTGCAGAGCCAAGGCCAGCTTCCTTTTGTGTCATTTCGGGAGGCTTCGAAGCGTCAGACGGGGATCTACTCGGTCGTTGGCGCACTTGGACAGGCCGAAGTCGGCGCACTGGTCGAGGGGTGCTGCTCTGACGAGCGGTGTCTCCGTAACACCAGCTGGTCGACCAGGGGAGAAGTGGGCAAAACCGCGCCGCCGGGACTCTCCGTATTCGGCGGAGTACCGTGTCCGGCACCCTGCTCAGTGTTTTTTTCACACGCGGCAAGCGTACTTGACCCCCCCCAAGAGTCTCGGTAGACTCAGCCTTCGATTTGGAATGGCTCCAAGCGGCCACGGTAGGAACGAGCTATGAGAAAAGCCACCGCGATGTGTTGCGCGATGTGTTGTTGCCAGACTCCCCTCTGGAGGGGCGGGTCCGGGAGACGTCGCGCGTAAGAAAAACATCGCGCTGAGATCTTCGGCCCCGACCTCTCCAAGAGGTCGGGGCCGTCTTCGTTGGTGGAACTTCCGCTAGATGGAAAGGCCTTGATGAGGAACTCTTCGATCGCGGCAAGCGTGCAGGGCGAAGCGGACGAGTTGAATGCTCAGTTCGAAAACGCATACCCCACCGAGATTCTTCGTTGGGCGGAGGCTGCCTTCGCTGAAGGTCGGCTTGCGCTGTCTTCAACTTTCGGAGTTGGGGGGATGATTCTGATCCACCTCCTCGCTGAAGAGGGGATCAGTGTTCCGGTGATCTTCATTGATACTCTCTACCACTTCCCTGAGACGCTCGAGCACTCTGAGAGGGTGAGGGATCGATACGGCCTGGAGCTTCGCACCTATCGACCAGCCCCATCGCGTAAGGAGTTCGAGGCCAGACACGGTCCTCGGTTGTGGGAGAGAGACGAGGAACTCTTTCATCAGCTTACGAAACTGGACCCGATGCGGGAGGCTCTTAGGGAGATGGACGGCTGGATTACCGGGCGAAGGCGCGATCAGTCCAAGACCAGAGAGATGCTTCCCTACGTCGAGTTAGCGAACTGGGTGAAGATCAGCCCACTTGCGTCATGGAGCTTGGAGGACGTGTGGAATTTCACCCGTTTGCACGACGTTCCATACCATCCGCTGCACGACCTTGGATACGCTAGCATTGGTGACGCGCCTCTGACGACTCCTATCAGGCCGGGCGAGCATGAACGTGACGGTCGATGGCGGGGTAGTGTTCGACTCGAGTGTGGTCTCCACGGAATCTGAACGAGTACCCAAACCCGGATCACAAAACATGAGTGTCGAT
Organism: uncultured Gemmatimonadaceae bacterium; assembly: GCA_964546115.1. Lineage (GTDB taxonomy): Bacteria > Gemmatimonadota > Gemmatimonadetes > Longimicrobiales > Gaopeijiaceae > JAAXGI01. The sequence goes on from CAZJIM010000007.1 coordinate 2,347, forward strand.
AGCCGTACGTGGAGAGAGGCTCTTGCGGACCGTATCCCTGTCTCGGTGGCTGAGGAAATTGATGTTTACGAGAACCAACTAGAGCTGCGAAAACAGGAAAAGCTCAAGGAGACCGTCTTTGCCGAACTCCGGTTGCGCCGGGGTGCCTACGGGCAGCGTTATGACAACGGGCAGCGCTATGACGGAACCGAGACGCAGGATATCCCTTTCCCCCGTAGAGGACTTACTAAGGGCCCGGACACTGAGTGGGATGCGCCCGGGATGCAGCGGATCAAGATCCCCTTCGGAAAACTCTCCGCAGAGCAAGTTGAGGTCCTGGCGGACTGTGCCGAGGAGTATTCGAACGCGGTCTTGCACATCACCACCCGGCAGGACATCCAGCTGCACTTCATCGATATCGAGGACACGCCGGACATGCACCGGAGGCTTGCATCGGTAGGGATCACTACTCGTGAGGCCTGTGGGAACTCAGTGCGGAACGTGACCGGATGCCCCAAGGCGGGGATCTGTAGGAACGAGCAGTTCGATATCTCGCCCTATGCGAATGCGGAAACCTGGTTCCTCCTGGGACATAGGGACGTCCAGGACTTTGGCCGGAAATTCAAGATTGCCTATTCGGGTTGTGAACATGAGGGTTGTGCCCGTGTCATGATGCATGATCTGGGGTTCGTGGCCGCGGTGCGAACCATCAACGGTTCGGAGGAGCGTGGGTTTAGGGTTGTGGTCGGAGGGGGCTTGGGTGCCGTTCCGCATGTGGCGAAGGAACTCTACGAATTCATGCCAGAATCCCAGATGATCCCTGTATCCCAGGCGATTGCGCGCGTATATGCCCGGCTAGGGCAAAAGCGGAATCGTAACAAGGCACGCATCAAGTTCCTGGTGGCCAAGCTGGGGATCGAGGAATTTCGCCGCTTGGTGGATGAGGAGATCGAGACCTTGGAGGAGGATCCGCGCTGGTCCGATTGGCTAGACGAAGCTCACCTTCCGGTGATCGAAGGACTTTCTGAGGCAGCCACCGATGGTAGCGCCGAGTCTAAGCCGGGGTTCGCTGATTGGTTGAAGACAAACGTCTACGAGCAGCGGCAGGAAGGGTTCGTGGCTGTCACGGTCAACCTTCCGCTGGGGGATATCACTTCGCGCCAAGCGAGGAAGTTGGCCGACATAATGCGGCAGTATGCTCCCAACGCGATGCGTACGACTGTGGATCAAAATTTCTTCCTCCGGTGGATTCACGACCAAGACCTGGTCTCGCTCTACAACGACCTCTATGTGGCCAAGCTGGGGCTTTCTGGGGCTGGCACAATTGCCGATGTGACGACCTGTCCCGGGACCGACACCTGCAAGCTGGGGATTTCCAGCTCGCGGGGCTTGGGTGCGGAGCTGCGCGAGCGATTCGAGGACCGAGGGCTCCATTTCGATCCGCTTCTCAAAAGCGTCCAGGTAAAGGTGAGCGGTTGTCCGAACTCCTGTGGGCTGCACCACCTCGCGGACATCGGATTCTATGGATCAAGCCGGAATGTGGGCGCGTTTAAGGTGCCACACTTCCTCCTCCTCCTGGGTGGATCTCTGGAGAAGAACGCGGGAAACTACGGGTTGGCTGTCGGGGCCGTTCCGTCGAAACGGGTGCCTGAAACGGTAGACAGACTGCTCGAGCTATTCACTGAGGAGCATGAGGTTGGAGAATCGTTTCGGGGATGGGTCACCCGCGTTGGGAAGAAGACGATCAAGGAGCGTATTAAGGATCTTCTGGAGGTGCCTGCCTACGAGGCGGATCCCACCTATTACATTGATTGGCATGATGCGCGGGAGTACTCCATCGGAGACATCGGTGTAGGGGAGTGTGCCGGTGAGGTTGTTACACTAACGCAGTTCAGCCTGGCGAACGCGGAGAGCAGGACGTTCGATGCGTCGGTCATCGTTGATGACCCGAACTCAACGGAAAGCGAGGCGACGGAGGCGGCCGGCGGGGCTTATGAGGCGATCATTCTCGCTGCACAGGGTCTTCTCAAGCACGAGGATCCAGACGTGAAGTCGGACCCGGGGCAGGTGTTCTCTCGCTTCCAGAGAGAGTTCATCGATACGGAGCTCTTCTTCGAGCGCTTCATCGGGTCGAAGGAGTGGGGCTACTTCCAGGCTGCGCACGAAGCGGGTGGAGAGGCGCGCGATCGTGATGAAGCACGCCGGAGAGTTGAGGAGTCCCAGCTCTTCATCGAGGCAGCCCACGCCTGTTACACCCGTCTCCTCCAAACTCAGGCATCAGGAAACGGGGAAGGCATTAAGGTAGCCCGGTGAGCAGTAGGGAGATCGATGGCTTGTATCGCGTCTGTGTAAAGATCTACGCTTCGAAGCATGAGATTGAGGACCACGCTGAGCTCCTAGTGCCCATATTTCACGAGTGGATCCGGGAACGGGTCCTCGACGTAGTGATGCTGGATGTCGCGGACTACGCCCATGCCCCTGATAGCCCCGGGATCATGCTCGTCTGTCATGAGGTCAGCTTCGCCTTGGACCACGCTGATGGGCGGTTCGGGTTGCTAGCGCAGCGCCGCACTCCGATCGATGGTACAGCGGCTGATGCAATTGCCGTTACCGTCCGCCATGTCCTGGATGTTGGGGCTCGTCTCGAGGATGACCCGAGGGTAGCCGGAAAGCTCAAGCTGGACCCATCGACCCTCAGAATCGAGGCGAATGATCGATTGTTAGCCCCAAACTCGGATGCCGGTTACAAGATCTTTGTTCCTCTTGTACGAGATGGGGTGCGTGCGGCTTTCGGTCGGGGTGACCCCGTCATCGAGCGCATTGATAACGATCCCAGGGACCGGCTGGCGATCGAGGTGCAGCTGGACTCGGCCTTCGACGTTCACGAGTAGTTGATGGCCTTGACGTTGGTCTTGCCCCAGGGTAGCGTCTGACAATGCGAAACCTAGCGAGCTGGAGCCCGAAGCCAATGCGAATGTACAGAGCTTCCATGCCGAGTCTCCCGATGACGCGGGGGACCAGGACCGGAACCGTTGTGTTCGCATGAGGTAGGAGCTGAGCAGGATTTGACACGACGGTCCCGGAACCCCGGACTCCCTGCAGGAGCCGGGGTTTTTTGGTTCCGTGCACTGCGTATGTTCAGAATCAACCGAGTTGCCGCAAAAATCGCGGACAGCAATACGGGGACGGAACATGAGTGAGAATGGAGACGGAGCCGTGCGGCTCCCCGACCTGAGTCGAGAGGAGATTGAGCGCTACTCGCGGCACCTCATCATGCCGGAGGTTGGTATGAAAGGGCAGCGAAAGTTGAAGAGCGCCAACGTCCTCATGATAGGAGCGGGTGGGCTGGGATCTCCGCTCGGACTTTACCTGGCGGCAGCGGGGATCGGAAAGATTGGGATCGTGGACTTCGATGTTGTGGACCACACGAACCTACAGCGGCAGGTCCTACATGGCACCAAGGATGTCGGGCGTGCGAAGCTCGATTCTGCCAAGGACCGGCTCCACGATGTGAATCCTAACGTTGAGGTCGAAACCCATCAGCTTAGGCTCACCAGTGACAACGCTCTGGAGGTGATTGAACCCTACGACATCGTCGTGGACGGCACGGACAACTTCCCGACGCGCTACCTGACGAATGACGCGTGTGTCCTGCTCGGAAAACCAAATGTGTACGGGTCTATCTTTCGGTTCGAGGGTCAGGTCTCAGTATTCGATGCGAGGAATGGACCATGCTATCGTTGCCTCTTCCGTGAGCCCCCTCCTCCAGGCATGGTTCCCAGTTGCGCCGAAGGAGGCGTGCTGGGAGTACTGCCCGGTGTCATCGGAACCCTACAGGCTCTGGAAACGATCAAACTGATCATCGGTGAGGGCGAGCCTCTGATTGGTCGCCTCCTTCTCTTCGATGCTATGGAGATGCAGTGGCGTACCTTGAACCTCAACAAGAATCCCGACTGCTCGGTATGCGGTGAAAACCCGACTGTGACCGAGCTGGTCGACTATCTTGAATTCTGCGGAGTCTCCGCCTATGAAGAAGGGGCCGACGAGCAGGACGCTGCGGAGGTGCCCACGATCTCAGCCGGAGAGCTGCATGCCCGTCTCGAAAGGGGTGATGAAATTCGGTTAGTTGATGTTCGGCAAGAACATGAATGGGAGATCGTGAATCTGGGTCCACAGGGTGCCAAGCTCATTCCTCTGGATACACTGTTCGAGCGGCTTTCTGAGCTTGATTCGGCTGATGAAATCGTCCTGCACTGCCAGAGTGGAGCCCGAAGCATGAAGGCCCTGAGGGAGCTCCAGAAAGCCGGATTCCGAAAGGTTTGGAACCTGCGAGGCGGGATCCTGGCCTGGCAGAAGGAAGTCGACCCGAGTCTCCCGAGGTACTAGCAGACGGCAAGGGCACTAAACCACTTCGGACTGAGGTTTGCCATGACTGTCGATGACAGATCACTCACTCGAAGAGAGGCGATCAAGATCGGTGTAGGGGTTGGAGTGGGATTGGCACTGGGCTAGTTGTCACTCGACGACGCTGATTGAAACTGCACGAGTTCGTGAAACGTCCAAAGGAGCGTGATCAATAGTGAGTACTGGAATCGGGAGTCTGCTCAGACGCGCGGTCGACATCCGGGAATGGGTCATAGAGCACCCCGGCGAGCCAATCGGAGGTTCCGGCAGTGGGCTGGTCCTTCATTTACTTCTTCCTCGTCCTTGCGTCCTACTTCGTGATCCGTCCCATCCGGGACCAGATGGGGGTTGCGGGCGGGGTGGATAACCTCGCTTGGCTCTTCAGCGGTACTCTCCTCGGGGTGCTCCTCCTGCACCCCATTTTTACATGGTTGGTGAGTCGATATCCCCGCCGGATCTTCATATCGTGGATCTACCGGGTCTTCATCCTGATGCTGGTCACCTTCTACCTGCTCTTTACAGCTGCGGACGCGACACAGAGCATCTGGGTGGGTCGGATCTTCTTCATCTGGGTGAGCGTCTTCAACCTGTTTGTCGTATCCGTCTTCTGGTCTTTTATGACCGATACCTATCACTCCTCACAGGGAAAGCGACTCTTCGGTTTCATCGCCGTTGGTGGGACGATCGGGGCGCTCACAGGCTCCACGATCACCGCGGTGCTCGTGGGGATCCTGGGCCCGATCAATCTTCTGCTCGTGTCAGCGCTTCTCCTCGAGCTTGCAGGACGATCGTCCCGTATGTTTGAGCGGCATGAAGGCAAACTGGCGCGGGTGGTTGCGGAGGAGCCCGAGTCCGAGGTGGTCCAGGCCGTTCGGGTAGACGTCGAGACTGAGGAGAAGCAGGAGGAGGTCCTGGGTGGCGGTGTTTTAGAGGGTGTGGCGAACGTGGTCCGCTCACCTTACCTGCTTGGACTCGCCGGGCTCATCGCACTCTTCGCAATCGTTTCGACCTTCCTCTACTTTCATCTGATCGCGATCGTAGAGGATGTCATGGCGGGTGACGACGTGGGTCAGACACGACTCTTTGCGGTGATGGAGGTCGTGGTCCAGTCTCTGACCCTTGTCACGCAAGTGTTCCTGACCGGACGGATCCTCAAGTGGTTCGGGCTGGGGTTGGCGCTGGCTTTCCTTCCCCTGGTCAGTATGATCGGGTTCGGGATCCTGGCGACCGCGCCAATCCTGATGGTAGTGGTTGTCTTCCAAGTCCTGCGCCGCGCCACGAACTTCGCTATTCAGCGCCCGACGCGTGAGGTGCTCTACACCGTGATCCCTCGGGCCGACAAGTACAAGGCGAAGAACTTCAACGATACCTTCGTATACCGAGCGGCGGATCAGGTCGGAGCCTGGTCCTACACCGCGATGGGTTGGGTAGGCCTCGGCCTGTCAGGGCTTGCCCTCACGATGCTGCCGGTGTCCGCCGTCTGGCTACTTCTGGCGCTCTGGCTAGGGAAGAGGTCCCGGGAGTACGGGACGGCTGGTTCTGAGGTCGAGATGGCAAGCTAGCCGCTCCTGTCGGACACCGTGTGGTACTTACCGGTCCGGGAGTATAACCGAGAAAAGCAAGCTTACCAGCGAGATGAGGAGACTTCCCCAAAGCGCTGCCAAGAAGTCGGTCACCGATAAAGATGCTACCAGAGCAGCCGTGAGCATGAGCATCAACGCGTTGACCACCAACGTGAAGAGCCCCAGCGTCAGAATCACGAATGGTAGTGAGAGCAGCATGATGAGCGGCTTGAGCAACGTATTGACGAGGCCGAAAACCGCTGCTACCAGCAACACGGGGGCAAATTCTCCGGACAGATCAATCCCGTCTACCAGACGTGCGGCTACCCAAAGGGCGACCGCATTGACGAACAGACGGATGATCAGATTCTGCATGAAGTCTGGTTCCACTCAGGGTGGGAGGAGGCGTATATCTCCCAATGTAGCGCGGCCTCTCTTCACATGGGTGAGTTTTCAGCTCAGGGCCGGAGGAGGACTGAGGGGATGAGCGAAGTTCCAGTCGATCGCCGATTCCTCGGGTGGGAGAGTCCGATCCTCCATTCCGTCACGGAACAGCTACTGGATGCTGCCGACGATAGGGGCCCACTGGACCTCTCCCGAATGCTAGTCGTGTTCCCAGGGGCTCGTGCCGGTCGTCGCCTCAAGGAACTGCTAGTGGACTCCGCGGCAGCGGCCGGCCGTCCCCTGCGGCCCCCAGAGATCTCGACCGTCGGCGGGCTCCCCGAGAGGCTCTACCAACCTGAGCTTCCCGAGCCGGATCCGGTGCTTGACCGGCAGGCTTGGCGTCTCGCCCTCAATGAGCTGGATCGGTCGAGTCTATCAGAGATCGTGTCCCTTCCAGAAGACGATCGTGGTGGGATGAGTGGTGTCATATCCGCCCTTTCAGGCGTGATCAGGGCTCTCCATAGAGAGGTCTCAGCTACTGGGACCGGATTTGGCGAGGTTGCGGCCCTCTGTCGCCGAGGACTTCCATTCAGTGACCATGAGCGTTGGCTTGTGTTGACGGAAGTTCAAGAGCGATACCGATCCATTTTGGCCCGATATGGTTTCAGGGATCTTGCGGCTTCCAGACAGGTGGCCTTGGCCGAGGGAAAGCTCTCCTCTCCTCTAAAGATCTGGATCGCCGGCACGCCGGATCTTCCGCCGGTAGTAAGAACGTTCATGAGAGCGGTGAAGCTTGAGGAGCCTTTACGTATCCTTGTCGGTGCGCCCTCGAGCCTGGCACGTGCATTCGACTCCCTGGGGTGCGTGGTCCCCGAAGAATGGGCGAAATTATATGCAGAGCTACCTGATCACGCGATCCGGGTCGTTCAGGAACCCGCGGGGCAGGCCGACGCGGCGATCAGCTTTTTGTGTGAGCTGGAGAGAGAGATTTCGGCAGAAGACGCTACGGTGGGTGTTCCTGACTCCGAGGTGGTTCCTTACCTGACTGAGCGCTTTGCGGAACATGGAGTTCAGACGAGATACGCGGCAGGACTTCCATTGGGGCAGACGGGCATCTTCCGGCTTTTCAGCGAGTTGGCAAGCTACCTGGAGTACCCGGAGTTTTTAGCGTTCGGGAGCCTGGTGCGTCATCCCGCGCTGGAGAAAGCGCTCCTCGCGAAGATGAGGAGTCCGCCCCCTGAGCTCAGCAGGATTTTAGATTGTTATCAGGACCTCCATCTTCAGGCCCGAGTGGACCGCGGACACCTTCCGGCAGGTGGGGAGTTAGATTCCGACCCCCTCCAGCCGCGGACCCAGGAAGCGAGAGATGCGCTTTCGGAGCTCCTGTTTCCACTGGCCCAAGACCGGTCTCTAGCGTCGTGGGGGCCGGTACTCTCGGAGCTTCTCCTCGAACTATGTGGTCGGTCCCTCTCGCTCCACGGTCGGTCCCGCGCCGAAGATCGTGAACTCCGTCGGTTTTCAGAACTCGCGGGCATTGCTCTCGCTCGGTTTCAGGGGCTTCCCTCCGAGCTGGATCCTCCCGTTCCGGCCTATCAGGCTCTTCGCTTTCTCTTGGACCAGCTCCGGCAGGAGGTCGTCCCGCCGGATGCCGAGGAGGATGCTGTCGAGCTGCTCGGCTGGCTCGAACTCCCACTGGACGATGCCGCTGCGATGGTCGTGACCGGGCTCAATGAGCCCCAGGTGCCTCAATCAGTGACCTCGCACCCGTTTCTTCCGCACAGCTTGAGGGAGGCGATGGGCCTCCTCGACAATCAGGGTCGATGGGCCAGGGATCTCCTCTACCTTCGGACAATCCAAGAAACCCGGGAGGGGGTCGCTCTTGTCGCAGGCCGCTGGGATGGGGAAAGAAACCCGATCCTGCCATCTCGTCTGCTCTTTGCCGAGGATGCGGCGACTGTGGTCAGGAGGGTCAGGCAATGCTTCAAAGAGGAGGAACTTCAAGACGCCGTTGAGGTCCACGCTACTTCTAGGGAGCTCAAGTCCTTTCAGCTTCCCCCTGAGCCGGTGCTCTCTGCAGAGGTCCTACCTGACCAGATTTCAGTAACCGCGTTCAAGTTGTTTCTATCAGAACCATACTGGTACGCGTTGGAGAAAGTACTGGGGCTAGAGCGGGGCGGTGATGAGGCCAGAGAGTTGGATGGCTCCGGATTCGGCTGGCTCGCTCACGCCGTGCTGGAGCAATTTGGTCGAGATCCTGCGGCAGGCTCGACCGACGCTCCAAGAATCCGACACACCTTGAGTCGGCTCCTCAAACAGGAGGTGGCCAGGCGGTTTGGTACGGAACCGCTACCGGCCGTCCGCCTACAGGTTGGGCAGCTCCGGGCTCGGCTAGGAGCGTTTGCGGAGTGGCAGGCGGGATGGGTAGGGAAGGGGTGGGCGATCAAGAGGGTCGAGGCGGTTCTCCCGGGCGGCGGAGTCGAGTTCGTGGTCGATGGAGAGCCGATTCTACTGACAGGGCGGCTCGACAGGGTCGATTATAACGACCAGACCGGCCAGTGGTGCATCCTCGACTACAAGACCGGGGATCAATGTAAGGTGCCCGACGATATCCACCGCCAAGGTCCCAGGGGACAGAAGAGCTGGGTTGACCTACAGTTGCCGCTATATCGTCTCCTCGCTACGGCGCTCGAGAATGGAGATGGGAGTCCGCTGATCCCACCGGAAGCTCGGGAGGGGCTCCTGGTGGGATATGTCCCCCTTCCTCGCAACCTTCGGGTCCGGGAACTGCTGGCGACCTGGACACCCCACGAGCTAGCGGACGCCGAAGAGACTGCACGAGAAGTCATCCGTAAACTTCGTGCGAATCGTTTCGTCTATGAATCGGATAGGTCGAACCGCTACTTAAGTCCGGAGTTCGACTCGGTTATCGGGAAAGGAGTTCTCCAGATGAACGACATGGAGGAGGATCCAGGTCTCGGTGATGAATGAGCTGCCGTTGGCCGGCGAGCAGGTCTGGGGTCGAGAGGCGGTCCTGGCTTCGGCTGGTTCCGGTAAGACCTATCGGCTCTCGTCGCGTCTGATCGGTCTCTTGGCGATCGATGTAGCTCCCGAGGAAATTCTGGCATCGACCTTCACTCGGAAAGCGGCCGGAGAGATCCTGGCCCGCGTGCTTCTGAGGCTTGCTGAAGGGGCGTCCGATCCGGCTAGCGCGCAGGAGTTGGCTGAGTCGATGCCTGCCGGAGTCCCTCCGGAATACCTCACTCAGGAGGGATGCTCCCACCTTCTCTCCAAAACCGTCGGGGAGCTTCACCGACTCCAGGTCCTTACGTTAGACGCCTTCTTTTTCCGAGTCGCGAGCGCATTTGCGCTCGAGTTAGGACTCCCGCAAAGCTGGAAACTCGCTCAAGAACCCGATCTACTGAGGCTCCGCTCACGCGCGATTGAGTCCGCATTGCGCGAAATGGATCCGAAGGTGTTGGCGGACCTCGTTCGAGACGCCGGCCAGGAAGATGCCGACCGAGCTGTTTGCAGCCTCCTGCTCCGGGGCGTGAACGATCTCCACGGAGATTTCAGGGAGCTAGACCCGGCGGTGCGGGATCCGTGGGGATTCCAGGGTGCTCTAGACGGCAGGGGCGAGGTCGATCTCGGGCGGCTCGACGATCTGATCGCCCTCTTCGAGAATACGGAGCTTCCGGAAACGGCTGCCGGGAAGGTCGATAGCAATTGGTCGAAGGCACGGGCAAAGGGGATCAAGGATCTGCGTGCAGGGGACTGGACACGCTTTCTGACGGCTGGGTTGGCCAGGGCGATCCTGGCCTCGGGTGGAACATACCGAAAAAAGCCCGTTTCCGATGGGGTTCGCGAGATCCTGGAGCCCATGATTCGCATTGCCAAGGAGGCTCTCCTTGTGAAGTACAACCAGCAAATTACCGCGCTGGGAAAGTTTCTTCCGGAGTACGATCGGAGGATTCAGAGGATTGAGCGTGAGGAAGGCCTCTACCACTTTGGGGATCTGACCCATGCTCTCTCTCGAATGGGGCAGGCAGCACGTTCGGAAGAGATTTTCTATAGGCTGGACCAACGCATCCGGCACCTCCTTCTGGATGAGTTCCAGGACACATCCCATGCGCAGTGGGCGGCGTTGGCTTCCCTCTCGGAGGAGATTCTCTCGGGACACGAATCGGACCGGGCGATCTTTATCGTTGCTGACCCGAAGCAGTCGATCTACGGATGGCGGGGAGGCGATCCTCGAATTTTCGATCATGTCAAGGAGACTCTTGATCTGAAACTCGAGTCTGTGTCCCGAAGTTGGAGGTCGTCCTCAGTAGTTCTCGACGTGGTGAACAGGGTCTTCGAGAATATTGAGGACAGCGAGGTGCTGTCGACGGAGGGGGAGGTCGTGGGGCGCTGGGCTCGGGCCTTCGACCAGCACTACGCCGCGCGTGACCTGCCTGGCTACGTACGGGTGGAGGTGGGACCTACTGAGGAGGGAGGTGGCCGTCAGTTCAGGCCAGCCCTCCTTTCCCATGCGGCAGAGGAGGTTTTGAGACTCCACCAAGCGGCTCCTGGAGCGAACATCGGGATTCTCACCAGGACAAATCGTAGTGCCGCTTACCTCTTCGAAAAACTACGACGGGCTGGTCTCGATGCCAGTGAGGAAGGTGGGGTTTCCGTCGCCGATTCAGAACCGGTTCTGGCTATTCTCGCTCTTTTACGAATGGTAGATCACCCCGGCGACACCATCTCCCGATATCTGGTGAGAAAGACTCCGGCGAGTTTGCTCCTCGGGCTGTCCCCTGACGAGTGGATGGATGAGGAGGCCCGGACGGGGGTGATCCAGCAGGTGCGGAGGCGACTGCTGAGCGAAGGGTATGGACGGGTTCTTTCCGAGTGGGTACGAGCGTTCGCCGGGAAGGTGTCGGCTCGGGACAGTAGAAGGCTACGGCAACTTACCGAGTTCGCATTCCGGTGGGATAAGAGGGCCACGAGCCGTCCCTCCGATTTCGTGGAACTAGCCCGAGTGGCCCGGGCCGAAGATCCTGCAAGTGCAGTGGTACGGGTGATGACGATCCATGGGGCAAAGGGGCTCGAATTTGACGCGGTTTTTCTTCCTGATCTTGACGAATTGCGCCTGGGAGGAGGCCGAAACTCTCCCTATATGGCGTTTCGGAGGGGAGGGATAGGACCCATACAGAGGGTGTTCCCCCGAATCAATAAGGAACTTCTCCCACTGTTCTCTGATCCCGATCTAGCCGAAGCGGCGTCTCACGAGAGGGAGACCGAGCTGAGAGACTGGCTCAGTCAGCTATATGTGGGGCTTACCCGTGCTCGACATGCAATCTATGCCTACGTAAGTCCCGATCCGCAAAACAGTTCAACGGCGAAAACCGCTGCCCGGATTATACGACAGGCGCTGGCTCCGGATGTGGCCGTGGAGGCCGGTTCGGTCCTTTTTACAGAGGGATGCTCCGACTGGTGGCGTACTCCTGGCGCTGACCCGAAGATCATCTCAACTGAGGCCTCGGGGCGACCTGCGCAGATCAAGGAGGTCAGGCACCTGACGCTTTCCCCTTCTCCACGGCATAGAATGGTACCACATCGAGCGCCCTCGGATCTGGTGGGAAGAAGCCAGCTTCAGCTCGACAAGCTACTGCGCCCGGAGATGCAGGGGTTGAGGGACCGTGGCACTGTGGTCCACCTGTGGCTCGGGGCGATCGAGTGGATCGAAATGGGGCTCCCGGACGACGATGAACTCCTGTCGGCAGCTGGAAACCTCGTACCTCGTGCCGATCAACTACGTGAGCTCCTTGAGAGCTTCCGCTGCTGGGTCTACCGACCTGAGATTCATCGACTCCTTTCCAACGAAGCCTTTCCACCGGGGACGCGGGTCGAACGGGAGTTGCCCTTCGTAGCTCGAGATGGGGACGGACTCATCGAAGGAAGGGCGGACCGCGTCCTGTACATCCCCGCCGCGACCGGGCCCCGCCTGGTTATCGTGGACTGGAAGACCGAGGTCGTCGATCCGGGTGACCCCGGTGCCGTAGCAGGGGCGGTCGAGCAGTACCGGCCCCAGGTTGAAGCCTACATGCGCGCACTCGCAACCACCGAGGGCCTGGCGCTGAATCGGGTTGAAGGGATTCTCGGATTCGTGGCCACCGGCATTGCGAGGAGTGTCTCATCTCCCTCCTGAAATCAAGCGTCTGACCTCCCTCAGACCATCGGCCTCCCATTCGGGGCGAGAGTCACTGTTAGCGATTTCCAGCACCGTGTACGCGAGGAGGCGTGCTACCCGCGAAGCCTTGTCCGGATTCACGAAGTCGAGATCATCACAAGGTTGGTGGTAACAGTCGTGGAGTCCGGCAAAGAGGAAGACGGAGGGGATGTCCTCACGCATGAAGTTGAGCTGGTCTGACCGGAAGAAGAGTCCCTCCTCCGGCCACATGTCTGGGACGGTAGCGAGCCGCAGCTCTGGCCGTGCGCGGTTGATAGCCAGGATCAGAGGCCCGAGAGAGGAGTATTCCATCCCGAGGACCGCGACGGTATCGGGGTGGGTATCGCCCGAGATCATGTCCGTATTGATGTTTGCGATGACGTTTTCGATCGGGCGCGTCGGGTGATCAACCCACCACTCGGAGCCGAGAAGTCCCTTTTCCTCAGCACTGACGTGGGCGAACACCACTGTTCGACGGGGTCGTTGGGCGGTTGGCAGACTCGCGAGGACCCTCGCTACCTCCAAGAGTGCCGATGTTCCCGAGCCGTTGTCGTCCGCTCCATTGTAGATTGAGTCACCGTCGATGGGTCGGCCGACCCCAACATGATCGAAGTGGGCGCTCAGGACGATGTACTCGTCTCTGAGCTCTGGGTCGCTTCCGGGGAGCTCGGCCAGCACATTCGGAGGGGTCGCATCGTTCACCACG
>CAZJIM010000007.1:15602-16586 GCA_964546115.1 uncultured Gemmatimonadaceae bacterium
TTGAGCGGTAGCTGGGCTCGCAGTGTCGCCCTGGCCCAGGGAGCCCCTCCCGGTATCACGCCTTCAATCGCCCGGCTCCGAACGAAGAGTTGTGGTAGAAAGGCGTCGCCCCCCAGCCGCCACCTCGGTTGTGCCAGAGAAGACCCGAGCTGACGGATAACCGAAGCTGGAAATTCCGAGTCCAAAATGTGGACGACCGCCACCGCACCGGATGTCCGTGCGAAGTCGGCTTGCTCTAGGGAACTCTGCCATAGACTCTGCCCCCAGGACCCAGGCAGAGAGAAGACGGCAATCTCCCCCCCCATCGATCCCGGCTGCGGCTGAGTTCCGCTCGTGAAGCGTGTAAAGGTAAGCGGTCCGTCCAAAAACGTGTCGGAGCCGCCCTCAATGAACGCGTCTCGTCCCACCCGCACTTCGACACTGCCTCCAGGTCCGACGAAGGTCACCTGAGCGTTATCCGGGTCTGGACCCATGAGCCCGAAGGGGTATCTCTGGAAGAACGTTCCACTCGCTCCCGCGGGTTCAAGTCCGTAGCTCAGATGTCGATTAGCGAGATATGACGCCGCCGTCTCGAGACCCGCGCTCGGAGTGTTGCGGCCCCGAAGCTGATCGGAGGCTAACACGGAGAGGTGGCTCAGAATGGTTTCGTCGGTGATGGACTCGATCGCCGCCTCCAGCGAGGTGGGGGCCAACTGTGCCTGCATGGCAGAAGGCGATACCCACACGACGAGAATCAAAAAGGCCAGCAGCACACTGTGGATGGGGTGAGACTGCGCCATGATCGCCTCTGGTTCCGAGTCCGGTGGGGCCGCAACGAGACTCCACGGATCCCCTGATGATATAGTTACACTCACGGAGGTCGGAGGCTCCTTGGTTGGACTCCTGGCAGGACCCTTCCCTGGTGAACCGGGTTGATTGAAGGTGTCCGTGGGTCCGACGCCTATTGTCGAGCAAAGTGCCACCGGAGAGATACGTGAAGACCGA
>CAZJIM010000007.1:16596-21345 GCA_964546115.1 uncultured Gemmatimonadaceae bacterium
CCGGATCAAAGTGGAGGGAATGAGCTGCGAGCACTGTGTGGTTAGAGTAAAGGATGCCCTTGCCGGACTGGAGGGCGTCCAAATCGAGTCCTTGCAGATCGGGGAGGTCGTGGTTTCACTCCATTCGGACGAAGTTGGAAAAGAAGCTGTGCTGGCTGCGATCCAATCGGTCGGGTACACTGCGACTTGAGTGAGTGTGTCCGGATGGCTGAGGGCCCGATAGCGAATTCGCTCTCTATCGATCAGCTAGAATCGCCCTCGGACGTCGAAGTGATGGAGGTCTACCACGGGGCCACTACACCGATCCAATATGCTGGGCGATCTCCTTGTGGCACTGTGATGATGTGGGGCCGAAACCCCGGCCCCACCGTGCTGATCCAGATCTTCCCCAAGAAGTTCTTGGCAGCCGTGGGGTTTGTCTTGGTTGCTTTGTTTTCTGTGGGGTGACCCGGGCCCGTGCGTGGCACCGCTTTGGCGGGATGCTACTCTTCTTCATCCGTCTTTTTCCACTGCGGCTGCTGTCGCGGGGATGGGGCTGGCTTGCACGTCGTGAACTACCCCCTGTCCTCCAGGCTCGAATCAACCGGGGGTTCGCTCGCGTTTTCACGGTGGACCTGAGCGAAGCGGAACGCCGACCGGAAGAATACCGTTCGCTTTCCGCGTTCTTCGTGCGCCGCCTGCGTAAAGGCGTGCGGGACTGGCCCCCAGATCATCGCGTTCTCGCAAGCCCCGCTGACGGAGTTCTGGGGTGCGTTGGGCCGTTGGCTCAGGGAGTGGCTCTCCAAGCCAAGGGGATATCCTATAACGTTTCTGAGCTGTTAGGGAATGCGGGGGAAGCCTCGGGGTTTCGGAGCGGGCTGTTTCTAACGATCTACCTGAGCCCTAGGCACTACCACCGGGTTCATGCGCCATGTGCTGCCCGACTTCACACCGCCCGAGTCGTGCCGGGACGCCTCCTTCCCGTTAATCCCACTGCTGTAGGGCTAGTGCCGGGGCTCTTTCCCGGGAACGAGCGACTCGTGACTCTCATGGAGGCGAACGGCGTGGATCTGGCTGTAGTAGCGGTTGGGGCATACAACGTAGGGTGCATCTCGGCCGACTTCGATCCGAACTGGGATTCCGGCGCACGCCCAGGTGTGACGAACCGCGGTCAGAGCCTCGATTCCCTGGCCCGGTTTTATGATCCTCCGCTAGTGCTCGAATCGGGAGGCGCACTCATGGCGTTCCACCTGGGCTCGACGGTCATCCTGTTGGTCAGCCCGAGAGACGGGTCGCTTCTCACACTCCACCCCGCTCTCAGGGAAGGATCGGAGGTGCGTCTGGGCAACCCTCTCCTTGCGAGTCCGAAATCTAGTGGGGTTCGGGGTCCGGGGACTTTCTAGAGAGCAGCGGACTGCTTGCCAGGGGCGTGGGTCAGTTGGCCGGGCAGGTAGAGCGTTCCGGCATTCGATTCATGCATGCGATACTCTCGGCCATCCCCGACGTGTTTCCCCCGCACGCGCTTTGGTGCGCAGCTGCTAGTGCCTCCACCTCTGAGGCCCCCCGACCTAGCCGACAGGTGTCCTCTCCATCGAAAACAAGGCAAACCTCGCACTCAACCTCTGCTCCCTGGAGGGTGGTCCAGACGACGGCACCCATAAAGGTCAGAATGCTGATCGCGATGAGGAAGATTAGGGATGTCTTCATCTGAGAACTCCTATGCTTGGAGGCTTGGCTCAGCCCCCCTCTGCGTTTTCATGAAGGTCGCACTTCATTACCTTCATATGCTATCAGGTTTCGGGCTCCAGAAAAACTAGGCCCGCTGAGTTCAGAATAGGCCGGGAGAGATGTGTGGCGAACGATGCGATTGAGGTAGAAGGGACCGTCACTGAGGTGCTTCCGAATGCCAATTTCCGGGTGGAGCTAGAGAACGGACACAAGATCCTGACGTATTTATCCGGGAAGATGAGGAAGTTCTACATCCGCGTTCTTGAGGGTGACAAGGTAAAGGTCGAGATGTCTCCTTACGATCTGAGCCGGGGTCGGATCACTTATCGCTACAAGTAGCACGCGAATTCCTACCTGAGACCGGATTTCTACACCAGTTTAGGAGGTCGAGAAGTGTCTTCGGCGGCGCAGGCCACCCTTCAGGCCGATAGAAGTGGGTATAACGACGAGCCCCACAACGACATCGTGTATCCAGAGGCGGTCCCGTTTGCTTTGATTCACCTCCTTGCGTTCGGAGTCATCTGGACCGGGTTCACGACTGCCTCCGTGATCATGTGTGTGTCGCTTTATGTCATACGAATGTGGTCACTAACTTCTGGGTTCCATCGGTACTTTTCCCACCGGTCGTATAAGACGAGCAGGGCGTTCCAATTCGTTCTGGCTTTCCTGGGCCAGAGTTCTGCGCAACGCGGAGTACTATGGTGGGCCGCCATCCACCGGCATCACCACCGACATTCGGACACCGCCTTGGATGTCCATTCTCCGAGACACACCGGCTTCTTCTTTTCGCATGTGGGGTGGATTTTCTCTAAGCAGAAGTCGGAGGCAGATTACTCGACTATCGAAGACTTCACAAAGTATCCTGAGCTTCGCTGGCTCAACCGCCACCCTTATTTTCCTGCTTTTCTGCTTGCGGTCGGCTGTTTTCTGGCAGCGGGATGGACGGGCCTATTCGTCGGATTCTTCCTAAGTACAGTGATCCTCTACCATGGCACTTTCAGCATAAATTCCGTAGCCCATGTCGTAGGGAATCAGCGGTACGTCACGGCGGACGACTCGAAGAACAATTGGTGGCTTGCGCTCATCACACTGGGCGAGGGTTGGCACAATAATCACCACCACTATCAGAGCTCGACTCGGCAGGGCTTCTTTTGGTGGGAGATAGACATCTCTTACTACGTCCTGAGGGTACTCTCGTGGACGGGGATCGTGTGGGACCTCCGTGTTCCCCCCGCCTCTGTAGTGGCAGGGGAAGAGAGGCTAGGTCGTAGGATTGTTGAGCAGGTGGCGAGAGAGATAGCTGACAGCTTCCCAGCGGAAACTCTGGCTCAAGAACTCCAGATGGCATGGAACCAGCGGCCTGGTTTGATTGAATTACGCACGAGGTGGCAGAGGACCAAGGATGGTGCTTCCGCCCATATTCAGAAGAGAAGGGAAGAAGTGCTGGCTCAACTAAAGGAGCTACATCTAACAGAGCTTCCATCGATCGATGAACTCCGGAGTCGGATTGCCGAACAGTATAGCGATTCGCCATCGCTGGACGAGATCGCGGAGAGGGCTCGAGAGCTCATTCTGGATAAGGTCCTCGTATACATGGGCCCCGAACTGAATCTCGACTTGGTGTAGGACTGTAGACGCCCTGGGGGGCGTCTTGGGAATGGCAGGTTAGAGTGTGAGCCGGGCGGCCGTCCTTTCTGGTGAGGGGGCGGCCGCTGATGCGCCCACCGCCCAATATGGGGAGCGAAATGGAGACCATTCAAAGGGTCGTTGACATCCTTGAGTACGGGGTCTTCGAGTTCGGACTCCCGTTTGGGGAAGAGACTATCCCTCTGGTCGTCATAGTCCTGCTTGGATCTGGAGTCTATTTCACCCTACGGTTGGGTTTCGTTCAGCTACGAAGGTTCGGACACGGCCTTGCCGTGGCTACCGGACGGTATGACGATCCGGACGAGCCCGGTGATGTCTCACATTTTCAGGCGCTTTCCACGGCGCTCTCTGCTACGGTGGGGGTGGGCAATATAGCGGGCGTAGCGGTGGCGCTGCATTGGGGAGGTCCGGGAGCGCTCTTCTGGATGTGGATCACGGGGGCGCTCGGTATGGCGACGAAGTATGCCGAAGTCACCGCTTCCATGAAGTACCGAGAAGTAAGGGAGAAGCGTCCTGACGATCCTGCCTGGGCCGGCACAGTGTCTGGCGGGCCCATGTACTATATGGAACAGGGGCTCGGAAAGGGCTGGAAGCCGGTGGCGGTGTTCTTCGCGCTTTGCCTCATGTTTAGCTCATTCTTGTCAGGGAATGGTGTTCAGGCGAACACGATTGCGGACGTCCTCCAGACTCAGTTCAGTATCCCCATGTGGGTCAGCGGGCTCGCCGGAGCCGCTATTGTGGGATCGGTAATCATCGGGGGGATCACCCGGATCGGAAAAGTCACTGGAATCCTGGCTCCAGCGATGGCGAGCCTATACGTGGCAGGGGCGATGGTGATCATCCTCCTGAACGTGGACCAACTCCTTCCGGCTCTCTCTCTGATCATACGAGAAGCATTCAATCCCACGGCAGGGATCGCTGGTACCGGGGTGGGCGTGTTCCTGGTCACAGCTCTATGGGGTGTGAGAAGGGGTCTCTTCTCAAACGAAGCTGGATTGGGGTCGGCTGCCATAGCACACGCAGCGGCCCAGACTGACGAGCCGGTGTCGGAAGGTGTCGTGGCTCTCCTTGGACCCTTCATAGACACGATCGTGATCTGTACGATGACGGCCCTGGTGATCCTCATGACCTCATCGTGGGACGATCGGTTCCCCACTGAGATCAACCTGGCGAGTGGAGATGTTGGGTTTGTGGAGGAGCATCCAGACGGTCAGATCACTGTATTTTCCGCGTCTCCAGAAGGGATTCAAGTCGAAAATGGGGTGCCCGTTGAGGCCGGTGTTGGCGTTCCGCGTCTGGCCTGGCATCAGGTAGCGGTTGATACCTTCTACACCGATCAGGATTTGACCGAGACATTCACGGGGGTGATTTATCCCGGCGAGAACAGGGCCCTCG
>CAZJIM010000007.1:21355-28095 GCA_964546115.1 uncultured Gemmatimonadaceae bacterium
TCGGGAATGCAGTGCAGAACGGGGCACCTCTGACGATGTTGGCGTTCCAGAGGGGGCTCCCCGGGGAGTGGGGGCACTACATCGTCGTATTAACCGTTCTACTCTTCGCGATCTCGACTGCAATTGCGTGGAGCTACTATGGTGACAGGTGTGCCGTGTACTTGTTTGGTGATAGGGCTCTTTTGCCGTTCAAGGTCGTGTTTGTGGGAATGCATTTCCTGGGGGCGGTTGCCCCCCTCGCTTTGGCGTGGGTTTTGGCAGATGTATTCCTCTTCGTAGCGGTTGTCCCGAACGTGATTGCGGTCATTATCCTGACGCCGAAGGTCAAGGAGCTTACTGACTCGTACTTCGAGCGAAAACCGTGGATTGAAAATGCACAGGTACATCGTCGTGTCGTGAATGAGCGGCGGATGAGGAAGGGACCCTAGCCAGGGAGTTTCCCGTGGTTGGGTGGAACGGTCCGTGGAGTGGGGGGTCTCCGGGACGGACCGCTGACAACCTGGTCGCCTAGGCGACTAGAATCCGATTCACAAGACCGATGGAGGTCTCGATCAATGGCCTACCCACATGCTCTTCCTGATCTGGGTTACTCCTACGACGCGCTCGAGCCGCACATTGATGCGCGTACCATGGAGACACACCATTCGAAGCACCATAACGCCTATACTACTAATCTGAACAAAGCCCTCGAGGACCACCCCAGCCTGCATCGGTATTCGGTGGAGCAACTGCTTCGGGGCCTTCCTACGCTTCCGGCAGCGGTGCAAATGGCCGTTCGGAACAACGGCGGCGGGTTTCACAATCATTCCCTCTTTTGGAAGATCCTGTCACCAGGAGGGAGTTCGAGCCCCGGGGGTGACTTTGTCGCCACGCTCGACCAGACGTTCGGCTCACTGGATGCGTTCAAGCAGTCTCTGAACGCCGCTGCCGGTAGTCGTTTTGGGTCCGGGTGGGGCTGGCTCGTCGTGGATCCGTTTGGGAGTCTCGCTGTGACTTCGACCGCGAACCAGGATTCGCCGCTGACGGATGGATCTACGCCGCTCCTTGGGGTGGATGTTTGGGAGCATGCATATTACCTAAAGTATCAAAACCGTCGGCCGGACTATCTCGCGGCGTTTTGGAACGTCGTGAATTGGGACGCGGTGGAGGAGAACTATGCGGCTGCGAAGGGGGGCTGGATTTCCCGAACGTGAACCCCGGGCCCCCTGTGGAAGCACGGATTACCTTGACCGGTTCGGGCCGCTTTTGTTACTTGTTCGGGTAGTGTTCCGTGAGGTTGGGTTACCTTTTCAGCTGCGTTCCTTCCTAGGGTTCTATGGCGAGAATCGTGGCTCTCCCGCCGGTTCGGCTCATCCGCCGAGCCGTCGCTCCCGTCCTTGCCGGGATCTTGTTACTCTCAGGGACCACCGCTCATAGCCAGTCCCTCGGCGGGTCTGCTGCTTCGCTGGACCGCCAGAACACTCAGGCGGCTACGCACGACTTCACCTACCTGGACACCCCGGGGCAGGTCCGGAACTTTGTGGACGGTGGGTATCTGATTCCGGTGGTTCCCAACCAAGATTTGGAATTGCACCAGGTCTCGTTCCCTTATGCGAGACTGGAGGTCCGGGTGTTCGTGGAGCGGCTGGCTTCCCAATATCGCTCCGCGTGCGGTGAGAAGCTCATTGTTACCAGCCTGACCCGACCGCTTTCGGAGCAACCGAGGAATGCTTCGGACCGGTCGGTTCATCCCACCGGTATGGCGGTTGATCTCCGCCGAAGCACACGAAGCGCGTGTCGGACATGGCTCGAATCGACACTTCTCTCCCTCGAAGCTAGGGGAGTTCTGGAAGCTACACGTGAACGACGTCCTCCTCATTATCACCTGGCCATATACCCCCGCTTATATGCGACTTATGTGGTTGGTATGACTGGAAATCCGGACATCTTTTCTCGTCAGGCCCCCCCGCCAACGGCCTCACCGCCGTCCGGGGAGACCGAACGTGTGGTGGCGGCGGATGTATCTGTGGAACTGCCTACTCCAGCAGGGGGCTCGGCCTCACAGGAGAACCTTTATCATACAGTGTCACGAGGGGAGTCACTTTGGACGATCGCTCGTGCATATCGAGTCAGTGAAAACGCGATCAGAGCAGTGAACGGGGTCCACGGCAGCCGTATTCTCGTGGGTGATATTCTCACCATCCCAAGAGAGGGGTCTGGAGAAGGGATTCTCCAACATACTGTGGAAGAAGGGGAGTCGCTCTGGCTGATCGCCAACTGGCACAGGACGACTGTGGAGGAGCTCAGGAGCACGAACGGAATTCGAACGAGTAGGATCCGCCCGGGTCAGACCCTGAACGTGCCCTTTAGCTTCTAGAGGGAGCCCCTTCCAAGCGGTCTCCGTCCTCCGATGCTCAAAGTGACCGACGACTTGTAATGACAAGGATGGACTCAGAGATTCCTAAACGGCCTGAGATATGGACGTGAAAACCGAATCCCAACTTCCGTGGGATAAAGTGCGGCTCTCGATTGTGATCCCCGTCTATAACGAGCAATCAACGGTGCGGCAGGTCGTTGAACGGATTCAAAAAGTGCCCCTTCAGGTGGAAGTGATTGCGGTGGATGATGGCTCTACCGACGGGACTCCCGAGATCTTGCTCCAGCTCGAGGAGGAGGGTCTCGTGGATCACCTTGTCTTCCACGTCCACAATCGGGGTAAGGGTGCGGCCCTTCAGGCGGGTTTCCGGGAGGCGACCGGGGACGTCGTTGTCATCCAGGATGCCGACCTAGAGTATGATCCGATTGAGCTGCCGTCTCTCTTGGGGCCCATCCTCGAAGGTTGGGCCGATGCCGTCTATGGTTCAAGGTTTCTTGGCGGTCCCCACCGCGTCCATTTTTTCTGGCACTCTGTGGGGAATTGGGCCATCACTCTCCTCTCGAACATCTTCACCAACCTAAACCTGACTGACATGGAAACCTGCTACAAGATGATGCGAAACGATCTGCTTCAGACGCTTCCCTTGACAAGAGATCGATTCGGGATCGAGCCGGAAATCACGGCCAGATTGGCCCAAGCTGGAGCCCGCGTGTACGAACTTCCGATCTCCTATCGGGGGCGGTCCTACGAAGAAGGAAAGAAGATCCGTCGAAGAGATGGGCTCGCAGCGGTCTGGCATGTCTTTCGCTCTCATCTCCTGCCCCCTCGGGCGGTGCGCTGGACCCGCCCCGAACGGGACCCGTGGGCCGAAGTGGAAGGGTCCTAGGGTGGTCATCCTGTAAGAGACCGGCAGAATCCAAGCTAAGCCGGAGTTCTCAGCGGGCACTGGACCCAGGCTATATAATTTGTAATATCTTATAACGTATGGTGTTACACATTCGTTCCGGTGGCTAGATCAGTGATTCTACTTGGGAAGAACGGTCATGGAGAATGGGATTGATACTCGTGTCTTACCCAAGCCGGCATTCGACTGAAGGAGACCGGAATGGACAAGAAGGGTTTCACGCTGATTGAGTCTCTGATCGTGGTTGTGATCATTAGCATCCTGGCTTCTATTGCGATTCCGCGCTTTGGAAAGGCCCGTGATCGGGCCTTCATCTCTGCCATGCAGTCCGACCTGAACCAGGCCCGCACAGCTCAGGAGATTTTCTACCAGGACAACGCGTTCGTCTATGCTGATGATATCTTGGACCTGACAGGTGCGGGTCTCTTTACTGGAACGACTGGCGTGACCGTCACGATTAACGCCGGCGATGGTATGACCTGGGATGCTACGGCGACACACGGATCTACGGCTGTTGAGTGCGACTATGATGCCGCGATAGGTACAATCGACTGCGCGTAAGCCGAGGGGTTGGTTTGAGGTAGCCGATACCCTTTCGCGGGATCGGAGAAGGACCGAAGGGCGGGATGTCGACAGATGTGCTCTGTTCCCCTCTTGCTCACGAGCCTCCGCCAGATAGGAGTGCCTAAGTCCACAGGTCCCTAGCTATCTAACCACGCCTTGGCGAGAATTAGCGTGCCACCGCAGTGTTTTGTGGGGACCACGTTTGGTACCGGAAGGGGTAAGGATGAAGGTGAAATTCACTTCTGTTCAAGATCAGATCAGGCCCTGCGGGTGAGTGGGGGCCGCCGAAGCGGCCTCACTCGGGCCCCGCTTGACCGGTTGGTGAAGGTCTTCCAGGAGGCGTTGATCCGTCATTGGGTCGGGCTCTGGACAGGGCCCGGAATCGCCGGCACCTTTTGCAAGTCCCGGCTCGAGCCGGGTTTTTTCATTCCTCGGCAGGAGCGTCCTCATGACGCGCATCTCGTTCCGAACCGCAGGTGAGTCGCACGGCCGAGGGTTAACCGCGCTCCTAGAGGGGATTCCTTCCGGGCTCTCACTGGAGATGGAGAGGGATGTGAACCCTCAGCTCGCGAGGCGTCAGGGAGGGTACGGGCGAGGTCGGCGGATGGAGATTGAGTCCGATAGGGCGGAGATCCTGTCGGGGGTTCGCCTGGGTGAAACTCTCGGGTCTCCGATCAGCATGCTCATTTGGAACCGGGACTGGGAGAATTGGACTGTAGCGATGAGTCCACTCCGGCCAGAACCGGAGGAAAACCCGAAGTCGCTACGAGCCATGTACCTGCCCAGGCCGGGCCATGCGGACTTGGTAGGGGTTTTGAAGTACGATCGGCGTGACACCAGGGACATTCTAGAGCGAGCTAGCGCGAGGGAGACTGCGGCGAGGGTAGCCTGTGCTGCCGTTGTCCGACGTCTCCTCGGCGAGTTCGGGATCGAGGTTGGGAGTCATGTGTGCTCCATTGGGGATGTAGAGGCTCCACCGCCCCAATCCCTCCCGGATGATCTAAATCGGACCGCCGATGCTTCTCCCGTGCGCACTCTTAGCGAGGAAGCCGGCGTTCGGATGATAGAGGCGATCGACCAGGCCAAGGAGGAGGGCGATACCTTGGGCGGTGTCTTCGAAGTCGTCGTGACCGGCCTTCCGGTTGGGTTGGGCAGCCATGTTTCGTGGGATTGCAAGCTGGACGCACGTCTTGCAGGTGCTGTCATGTCGATTCAGGCCATCAAGGGAGTGGAGATTGGCCTGGGGTTCGAGGGGGCCCGCCGCAGGGGATCGCGTGTGCACGACCCCATCGTGCTCCACGAGTCAGCTAGCCGATCAGGAGGTTTCCTGCGTTCTTCGAATGGCGCTGGTGGGCTAGAGGGGGGAGTGACCACGGGGGAACCACTCGTTGTTCGGGGTGCGATGAAACCGCTCTCGACTCTCATGAAGCAGAGGCTGCCCTCAGTAGACCTGCGGGACGGGAGTGCCCAGTCGGCAGCAACTGAGCGGAGTGATGTGTGTGCTGTTCCAGCGGCTGCCGTCGTCGGCGAGGCGATGGTGGCGTTCATCGTTGCAGAGGCCTTCATGGAAAAGTTCGGGGGTGACTCCATGACAGAACTTCGCCGGAACTTCGAGGGATACCTTGCGTACCTTTCCGAACGCGGGTGGGGCGAACGCTGAGCGAATCCGATATCTGTGAGCGTGGTTCGGTGGACCGTTTGGAGCCTTCTCCTTTTCAGCGGATTCTTCTCGTCGGGTTCATGGGGAGCGGTAAGACCACCCTGGGTCGGCTTCTTGCGAGTGAGATGGGATGGAGGTTCGTGGACCTCGACGAGGCTGTCGAGCTTCATGATGGAAGGGAGATTCCGAGGATTTTCCAAGAGGATGGGGAGGAGGGGTTTCGAAAAATCGAGCATGCTGTGACGCTGCGATTCCTGGGCGAAGATCAAGTCGTGCTAGCCTCGGGAGGAGGGTGGCCATGCCAAGAGGGTCGACTAGAGGGAACTGGTCCCGGCACTCTCTCCGTTTGGCTTAGGGTTTCTTCCGAAGAGGCTTTAGATCGAATTCGGCGGCAGGGGACTCAAAGACCGCTCCTTGAGGTTCCTAACCCTCGTACGCGGATCGGGGAACTACTAGCAGCTCGGGAGTCCTACTATCGCAAGGCCAGTTGCTGGGTGGATACAGAACTTCACCCTCCGAGGACCATCGTTCGACGTGTGATTGACTGTCTCCTGACAGACTCTGATCGGCCTCTATTAGCCTGAGTGCGGAGGCCGCTTTTCTTTATTGATACTGGGATCGAATGCCGAAAGGGAACGGAAATAGCGGGCGCCATCTCGTCGTAGTAGAGTCGCCCGCCAAGGCTAGGACAATTGGTCGGTATCTCGGCCATGAATTTGACGTCTCGGCGTCGGTCGGGCACGTGCGAGATCTGCCCAAGAAGGAGTTGGGTGTGGATGTTGAGAAAGGGTTTGAGCCCCGGTACGTCACGATCCGAGGCAAAGCCAAGGTGCTTAACGATCTCAAACGAAAGGCACGCGATGTCGACACGGTGATTCTTGCCACGGACCCCGACCGTGAAGGCGAGGCGATTGCCTTTCATGTGGCGGATTACCTCGGCCTCGGTAAGCATCCGGAGCGCTTCCAACGCGTCGAATTCAGGGAGATTACCAAGTCTGCGATTTCCCGCGCATTAGAGGCTCCCGGGTCGCTAGATATGAGGAAGGTCGAGGCTCAACAGGCCCGACGCATCCTCGACCGACTCGTCGGATACCAGGTTTCCCCCTTCTTGTGGAAGCCTATTCGTCCGGGTCTATCAGCGGGTAGGGTCCAGACCGTAGCTCTTCGTCTAATCTGTGAGCGAGAAAATGAAATCCAACGTTTCCAGGCCAAGGAGTACTGGTCTGTAGCGGCCCGCCTCCAGAAGGATGATCAGC
>CAZJIM010000007.1:28105-36525 GCA_964546115.1 uncultured Gemmatimonadaceae bacterium
CGAAGCTACACGCGATTTCCGAGAAGACCTTCACACTCTCGACTGAGTCGGAGGCTACAGGAGTTCTCCGTGATGTTGAGGGGCGTCAGTTTCATGCGACTGACGTGAAACGAAGAGAGCGGCGAAAGAACCCACCTCCGCCGTTCACAACCTCTACCCTACAGCAGGAAGCAGCGAAGCGTCTGAGGTTTTCAGCCCGTAAGACAATGCGGTCTGCGCAGCGTCTTTATGAAGGAGTCGATATCGGTACCAGGGGGGTGGCAGGTCTCATCACCTACATGAGGACCGACTCGACTCGTGTGTCCGCTGAGGCGGCTAAGGGGGCCTGCACATGGGTCCAGAAAGAGTTTGGAAGCCAGTATGTGCCATCGGCGCTGCGCCTCTGGGCCGGCAAACAGCAGAAGGGAGCGCAGGAGGCGCATGAGGCGGTCCGGCCCACCGATCCGTCACTACATCCCGATGAGGCTAGAGCCTACCTCGACAGTCCCGAAGCTGCTCTCTACGAACTGATTTGGCTCAGATTCGTGGCAGGGCAGATGTTACCGACGATCTACGATACCACAACTGCTGATTTCGACCTGGTTGGGGCCAGCGGGAAAAACTATTGCTTCCGAGCCACTGGCTCCGTGGTGAAGTTCGACGGCTTCGCCCGACTATACCAAGAAGCGACCGAGGCGGGCGACCATCGGACGCTCGGAGATCTGGAGCCTCTCCCCCACCTTTCCAATGGGGATTTCGTTGTCCTCGACGGGCTTGATCCGAAGCAGCACTTCACGCAGCCGCCCGCGAGGTTCTCCGAAGCGAGTCTTGTCAAGGAACTTGAGAAGCAGGGGATTGGTCGGCCCTCTACCTATGCGCAGATTCTTACCACGATCCGCGATCGTACATATGTGGAGATGCAGGATCGGAGGTTCGTACCTACGCTCCTTGGAGATACCGTCGCCAAGCTTCTTGTGCGCGCATTCCCAGACGTGTTCGACTTCAAGTTTACCTCTCGAATGGAGGGGGAGTTGGACCGGATCGAAGTCGGGGAGGTGGATTGGCGGGAGGTCTTGCAGGACTTCTATCCTCAGTTCCGGGAGAGGCTCGAGAGGGGAAAGGCCAACTCGGAGGAGATAGTCAAGGAGATCCTGGCGGCGGAGGGTGAGACCTGTGATAAGTGCGAAGGCCCGATGCTCGTCAAGTGGAATCGCTTCGGTAGCTTTTTGGGCTGCTCAGGGTATCCGGAGTGTCAGAACACCCGCCCTCTCGAAGGTTCTGAGAATCGGCCTGAGGACCAACTCCTGGGCCAGGATCCAAACACCAAAGAAGTCGTGTACTTGAAAGATGGTCCGTACGGCCCATACGTGCAGCTCGGCGAGAAAGGCAAGGATGGCGAGAGTAGGCCACGAAGAGTGAGTCTTCCGAAGGGGCGTGATCCTTCCTCTGTCGACTTGGACTATGCCCTCAAGTTGCTCTCGCTTCCCCGGACATTGGGGACCGATCCTACCACCGGCAATCCCGTGACGGCCGGACTCGGTCGGTATGGCCCTTACGTGGAGCGGGAGCGGACCTATCAAGATCTGAAGGATCCGGATCGGCTCTTCACGGTGACTCTGGAGGAGGCACTCGAGCTCCTGTCACAGATAGGAAAGGAACTCGGAGTTCATCCCGATTCGGGAGTTACGCTCAAGCTTCTTGACGGGCGATATGGGCCGTATGTCACGGATGGTACTGTAAATGCAAGCCTTCCGAAGGGGGCCGACCCTGGGGCCATTACGCTCGAAGTGGGGATCCAGCTCCTTGCGGAGCGGGGGAAGAAACAGATGGGCAAGGAACTCGGAGTTCATCCCGACTCGGGGGTTACACTCAAGCTTCTCAGCGGGCGATATGGGCCGTATGTCACGGATGGTACTGTGAATGCAAGCCTTCCGAAGGGGGCCGATCCTGAGGCCATCACGCTTGAAAAAGGGATCCAGCTCCTTGCGGAGCGGGGGAAGAAATCGAAGAGGGGAGCTCGAAGAGCGGGAAAGGGGTCTTCTGCAAAGCCGTCCAGAGGAAAGCGAATGACCTCGAAGAAGAAGGAGGCTAGGGGGGGGAAAGGTCCTGAGAGCGACGGAAGTGGCTGATAAGGAAATCGTAGTGGTGGGTGGTGGTCTCGCAGGGTGCGAGGCAGCGCTGCAGCTCGCCACACGAGGTCGGGATGTCCGGCTAGTTGAGATGCGGCCCTCTCGAACGACCCCTGCCCATGAGTCGGATGCCCTGGGAGAGCTGGTTTGCACTAATTCGTTTAAAAGCGAGGATCCGTGTAATGCCCACGGCCAACTTAAGAGGGAGATGGCTGCCCTGGGGTCGGTCCTCCTCGAATCGGCCTGGAAAGCGCGGGTCCCGGCGGGGGCTGCACTTGCTGTCGACCGAAAGCTCTTCTCAGCCGAGATGACTCGCCGGGTTCAGGCACATCCAAGTATCCGGGTCGAGCGGATAGAGATAGATACAATCCCAGATGGCCCCGCGATTATTGCGACTGGTCCCCTCACCTCTGATGCGCTCTCAATGGCTATCCAAGCAGCGCTAGGGGACGAGGGCCTCGCGTTCTTTGACGCGATTGCTCCGATCGTGGACGTGGAATCCCTGGATCGAGATATCGTATTCTCTCAGGGAAGATGGGAGCAGGACCCGGACTATCTAAACTGTCCGTTCTCAAGAGAAGAGTATGAGCGCTTCGTGGAGGCTGTGGTTCAGGCGGATGTTCATGAGGGTGGCCATGACTGGGATCAGGTACCCTACTTCGAGGGTTGCCTCCCCATCGAGGTTCTGGCCTCTCGTGGGCTGGAGACGCTGCGGTTTGGTCCTATGAGGCCGCTCGGGTTGAGGAACCCCCGAACAGGCATCCGACCGCATGCGGTCGCCCAGCTCCGGCGAGAGGACAAAGCCGGGCAAATGTGGAATTTAGTGGGGTTTCAGACGCGGCTACGAATTGGCGAGCAAGAGCGTGTATTCAGAATGATCCCGGGGCTAGACAAAGCTGAGTTCCTCCGTCTCGGCTCCATTCACCGGAATTCATATCTCAATTTTCCCGGGCGGCTCACTGAGTATGGATCGCTCGTAGACCGTCCAGATGTGCTCTTCGCGGGTCAGTTGACAGGAGTCGAAGGATACACGGAGTCAGCTGCGTCTGGGATCATGGCGGGAGTCAATCTGGACAGGATTCTTCGAGGGAATGACCCGGCAATCCCTCCGCCCACGACGGTGCTAGGAGGTCTCTTCCGGTATCTTTCTGAAAGTTCTCCAGAGCACTTTCAACCGATGAACTCGAACTGGGGGCTTGTCGATCCGCTGAGCGAACGGGTTCGGGACAAACGAGTGAAGCGGGAACGGCTGGCTTTTCGGGCCAACGAAGACTTTGCCATGTGGCTAGAGTCACTTGGGCTCGCGAAACCTGATGACAGTGGTTGGCCGGACCACGAAAACTCTTGGTATGGAGGTGCCGATCAGGCAGGCAGGGTTGGCGGAGAAGGATTGTCGGAAGGAAGCTTGGCATGAGAGAAGAAATTGAAGCCTTCCTCCGACACCTTCGGGAGGAACGGGAACTCTCTCCCAACACTGTCGCCGCCTATCAGAGTGACCTTGGGGATCTTGAAGCTTTCGTGACCGAGTATCTTGGGACCCCGAGTTGGGACTGGTGCCGCGTGGATCGATTGACACTGCGCAGCTTTCTTGGTTGGTGCCAAGAAAGGATGCTCTCGAAGCGGACGATTGCTAGGAAGCTCTCTGCGGTCCGGACCTTTTTCCGCTTCCTGCACCAGGAGGACGGAATCACGCTGAACCCGGCGAGAGGGATCCGTTCGCCCCGAGGCGAACGACGCCTGCCCGGGCATCTTCCGCGTCGGGGAGTTGACCAGGTCTTCTCTTTGGCTGAGCAGCAGGCTGAGGAGAATACCTTAGGAGGTGCCCGGTCGCTTCTCGTTCTCGAGATCCTGTACGGGAGCGGACTTCGGCTCTCAGAGCTCCATGGGATGAACCTGGAGGAGATTGACCTCAAGGGGCACCAGGTAAGCGTGAGAGGTAAGGGTCGCAAGGAGCGGGTTGTGCCACTTACTTCGTCGACCCTCCGGGCTCTGAGTCGATACGGTCCAAGACGCGCCGAGCTTGTGGGTTCCTCAGAACAGGGACCTCTGCTTGTGAACCGACGGGGAGCGCGACTCTCACGACGTTCGATTCAGAGGTGCGTGGGTCGGCTGATCCGTGAAGCAGGTGGCGAGAAGGGAGTATCGGTCCACTCGTTACGCCACTCCTTTGCCACTCATCTGTTAGATGCGGGCGCAGATTTGATGGCGGTCAAAGAACTTCTCGGTCATGCTTCACTGTCCACGACTCAGATCTACACCCACACTTCAAAAGAGCGTCTGAGTCAAGTGTACCAGACCGCGCACCCCCGTGCGTAAGGCCATCTAGTGACAAGCCCATTTGCCAAGAGGGGTGACCGACGATGACCCAGTCGAGCGTTCGGTCGACCACGGTCCTGGCCGTTCGGCGAGGTGATGATGTGGCTATGGGAGCGGATGGCCAGGTCACGATGGGCGATACCGTGGTGAAAGGGACTGCCACGAAGGTACGGACGCTGAGGAGTGGTCGCATCCTTGCAGGATTTGCAGGGGGGGTTGCGGACGCTTTCACCCTCTTCGAGAAACTGGAAGAGAAGCTCGAGCGGTATCCGGGCAATCTGACCCGAGCTTGTGTAGAACTTGCCAAGGACTGGCGGACCGACCGCTATCTGAGACGACTTGATGCACTCCTTGTGGTTGCGGACCACGAGCACCTGTTCATGGTCAGTGGGGATGGGAACGTGCTGGAACCGGATGAAGAAGTTGCGGCGATCGGGTCAGGCGGCTCGTACGCTCTGGCTGCAGCTCGAGCCCTCCGTCTGAGAACCGAACTTGCCCCCAGGGAGATCGTGATAGATGCACTTGAGATTGCAGCCGAGATCTGTATCTATACCAACCGTCAGATCACAGTGCTGGAACTTGGTGACACTACTGAAGTCGAAGCCGGGGAGGCCGGAGACGGAGAAAAGAAGTGATGGCAAGGGAGGCAGCTGCTGCGGTGCAGGTCCGGGAGGTTGGGGAGGGAGGGAGGATGGACGAACTCACGCCCCGGCAGATCGTAACGGAGCTGGACCGATACATCATTAGCCAGGGAGAGGCGAAGAAGGCGGTAGCCATCGCGCTCCGAAATCGCTGGCGGAGGCAGCGCGCTCCTGATGAGCTTCGGGATGAGATCCTCCCGAACAACCTCATCTTGATCGGCCCGACCGGAGTGGGCAAGACGGAAGTCGCGCGACGGCTGGCCCGTCTTGCCGGCGCTCCGTTCGTGAAGGTCGAGGCGTCGAAGTTTACTGAGGTGGGTTACGTCGGCCGCGACGTCGAGTCCATGATCCGTGACCTTGTAGACACGGCGGTGAACCTTGTTCGGGCGGAGCGTGAAGAGGAGGTGGCGGCGGGGGCAGAGGAGGCGGCGGAGGAGCGGCTTCTGGACCTCCTGCTCCCGCCTCTCAAGCTGGAGAGAGGGGTACAGGTCGAGACGGCACGTCCAGCTCCGAGTGATTCCTCCGGGGGGACGGACAGCGAGACGCCGAGGCTTGAGGATCCCGTTTTCGTCGTGGGCCCTTCCGGCATTCAACCTCCGACCACAGATGGAAACCCTGCCACCTCACAGCCGGATCAGGCTCAGCCGACTGAGGGTGTCCTGTCTCTGGAAGATCGTAGGAAACGAACAAGAGATAAGCTTCGCGCTCTCCTTCTCGCAGGGAAGCTCGACGATCGGTCAGTCGAGGTTGAGGTTCAGCAGACACCAAACCTCGAAGGGATGATGATTCCCATGGGTGCGGAGGGCATGGACCATAACTTCACGGAAATGCTTCAGGAGATGTTACCGAAGCGCTCGAAGAAGCGTTCGGTAAAGGTGTCGGAGGCCCGACGGATCCTTGTGCAAGAGGAACTGGACCGTCTGGTTGACATGGATGAGGTGGTGAACGAGGCGCTCGACAGAACGGAGGAGACGGGCATCGTCTTCTTGGGTGAGATTGACAAGGTGGCTGGGGAACGTGGGGGGACCGGTCCGGATGTGAGCCGCGAAGGTGTCCAGCGAGACCTTCTTCCTGTGGTCGAGGGGTCGAACGTCCAGACCAAGTACGGGTTGGTGAGAACGGACCATATTCTCTTCATCGCCGCAGGAGCCTTCCACGTCTCCAAACCCTCAGACCTCGTGCCGGAGCTGCAAGGACGATTCCCTATCAGGGTCGAATTGAAGCCTCTCGGGGAAGAGGATTTCGTCCGAATACTTACAGAGCCTCAGAACGCTCTTGTCCATCAGTACGGCGCGCTCGTGGAATCCGAGGGCGCAAGGATTGAGTTTTCGGAAGATGGCGTGAAAGAGATTGCTCGGATCGCGTTTGAGCTGAATGAGCGGATGGAGAACATCGGAGCCCGCCGACTCCAGACGGTGATGACCACCCTGCTTGAGACGGTTTTGTTCGAGCTTCCTGATGGTGCTGATCAGACCAACTTGGTGGTCGATAGGGAGTTCGTGTTGCAGAATCTCGCCTCGATAGTCGAGGACGAGGATCTCCGGAGATATATTCTCTGACCTCGGGGGAAAGTCCTTTGGAGAAAACGGTCCGTCACTTTCTGACGCTGAGAGACTTGTCCCGGGAAGAACTCCAGGACCTCCTCGAGCGGGCATTGAGACTTAAGGCTCGCAGTGAAGGGACAGATCTTCCGCTGCATGGGAAGACTCTGGCGATGATCTTCCGTAAGCATTCGACTCGAACTCGTGTCTCATTCGAAACCGGGATGTTTCAGCTGGGGGGCCACGCGATCTTTCTTCCCGCTGACGAGACTCACCTGGGGCGTGGGGAACATGCGGAGGGCTTGTCCGACACGGCTCGGGTGCTCTCGCGATACGTCGATGGAGTGATGATCCGGACCTTCGCTCAGAAGGAAGTGGAGGAACTGGCCGAGCCCGCGTCAGTGCCGGTGATCAATGGTCTCACCGATCTACTACATCCCTGTCAATTGCTCGCGGACCTTCTCACGCTGAGAGAGGAGTTTGGGCCGCGTCTTGCTGAGCTGCGTGTCGCTTGGATCGGGGACGGTAACAACATGGCCAACTCCTGGATCAACGCAGCTGGAATCCTCGGGTTCGAGTTGAGGCTGGCTGTCCCCGAAGGTCACGATCCAAACGCCGAGATCCTTGCAGCTGCGCAAGTGGAATCCAGTGTAGAGCTTCTACGTGACCCGATAGAGGCAGTGTACGGAGCCCACGTGGTCTGCACCGACACCTGGATGTCGATGGGGGAGGAAGGCGACTCGGAAAGTCTCGCCCGGGTGTTCGCTCCGTACCAGGTAACGGCGTCGCTCATGCAAGAAGCAAGTCGGGAGGCTGTTTTCCTCCACTGCCTTCCCGCTCATCGAGGGGAGGAAGTGACCGCGGAGGTTATCGACGGTTCCCAGTCGCGTGTGTTTAATGAAGCTGAAAATCGCCTGCATGCGCAGAAGGCAGTGCTGCTCAAGCTGATGGGGTAGATGACCGAACAGCTACGGACTACACCACTACATGAGGAGCACCTGCGGCTCGGCGGAAAGATGGTTGAGTTCGCCGGGTTCAGTCTTCCGGTGCACTACAGCGCTGGGATTTGGGCTGAACACCGGGCCGTGAGAGCTGCGGCCGGTGTCTTCGACGTGAGCCACATGGGTGAGTTCGAGATCTCGGGGCCACAGGCGCTAGAGTTCGTGCAATACCTGACGGTCAACGATTCCGCATCGCTGGCAATCGGACGAGCGCAGTACTCGCTGCTGAGCAGGGAGGACGGGGGCATCATCGACGACCTGCTCGTCTACCGTCTTGACCAGTCCACATTTCTTATGGTCGTGAACGCAGCCACTCGTGAGAAGGACTTTGGTTGGATTCGTTCACATCAGATCGAGTTCAACGCCAGTCTGGAGGATCACTCAGAACGTTATGCGCTCGTGGCTCTTCAGGGGCCGCGGGCCGCTCCAATTCTGAGTCGGATGACGGAGGTGGACCTGAAGGGAATTGGGTCCTTCCACTTCGTTCGGACTCGTGTTTCGGGTATCGACATCATCCTGGCAAGAACCGGATACACGGGTGAGGACGGCTTTGAACTCTACCTCGAAGCGGATCGGGTGCGAGAGGTGTGGGTGGACCTACTGGACGCCGGATCTGCCCTCGGCTTACAACCTGCAGGACTCGGTGCGAGAGATATCCTCCGTCTTGAGATGGGTTACCCGCTCTACGGCGCCGACCTTGATGAGGACCGCACTGCGCTCGAAGCAGGACTGGGCTGGGTGGTGAAGCTGGAGAAGGGGCCGTTTCTAGGCCGGTCCGCGCTTGCCCAGCAGCGCAAGACCGGAGTGTCCCGG
>CAZJIM010000007.1:36535-54066 GCA_964546115.1 uncultured Gemmatimonadaceae bacterium
GCTGGTTGGGATCCGAATGTCAGAAAAGGGGTTCCCACGCGCAGGGTACTCCGTGATTGTGGGCGATGAAGTTGTCGGGGCCGTAGTCTCCGGGACGATGAGCCCTTCCCTAGGTTCTGGAATCGCGATGGCGTACCTCCCCATTGGCCTCACAGAGGTAGGGACTTCTGTCAGTATCCGGATTAGGGGACGGGACTGTCACGGAAACGTTGTAAGGGTTCCGTTTTACAGGAAAGGATCGAGAAAGAAATGAGCGGGTCCCTGGAGAACGCGTTGCGCATGGGAGTACTGACGGTCAGCGATCGACTTGCCCGCGGTGAAGGTGAGGACGACAGCGGCGCAATCATCGTAGCGTGGTGTGGCAAGCACGGGTACACCGTGGCGCGAAGGGGAGTGATTGCCGATGGGACCTCCAGTCTTGTCCCGGTCCTTCTCGACTGGGCAGACTCAGGCGAGGTAGATGTACTTCTCACGACCGGTGGCACCGGCTTCACGGAGCGCGACTGTACACCGGAGTCTACCAGGGCGGTCATCGACCGACCCGCAGCAGGGATGGCCGAGTTGCTCCGGCGAAAGGGGGAATTGTCGACCCTGTTTTCCGTCCTCTCCAGGGGTGAAGTAGGCCTTCGCGGCAAGTGTCTGATTGTGAATCTCCCTGGGAGCCCTGGAGGGGTCCGAGACGGACTTGAGGCACTGAACCCCTTACTCGTACATGGCATGTCTCTCCTGAGTGGGCAGCATGACCCTCATCCTCCACACTCCGACGACCGAAATGAATCAAGTCCTTCCAAGGGTCCGTTGCGTTCATGACTGGCACGATCCTTATCAGCACCCACGGACTCCCTATCGCGGGTCGGCTTCGCGAGGCCTTTACTGATGAGGGGTATGGGGTGGATCTGGTCTCTGATCCGTCACAACTGGAGGGTGAAGACGAGGCGCTTCTTCTAATATTGACCGGAGACATGAACGCCGAGCACTGGGTTCGTGAGGCGCACGATCTCCTTGAAATTCCCGTTTTCACTGTCTTCGTAGGTGAAGATTCCGTCGCGCGAGGTCGACAGCTTGGAGCGGAGGAGGCGTTCGGGCCGGATCCGGATCCCGACGAGGTGGTGCTACTGGCACACAGGGGCGTCGAACGGCGGAGACTACAGCAGCTCACCGGAATCGTAGGTGAATCAGAGGCGATGCGGGAGGTGCTTGAACGCGTTGTTCAGGTCGCTCCCGTGGATTCCACGGCCCTGATCACCGGTGAGTCTGGGACCGGAAAGGAGTTGATCGCACGAGGCATTCATGCGCTTTCACCTCGACGCCATAGGAAATTTCTGGCGGTAAATGTGGCAGCTCTCTCCGAGACACTTCTGGAGTCGGAGCTCTTCGGACACGAGAAGGGAGCGTTTACGGGAGCGATTGATTCCCGAAAGGGCTTCTTCGAGCTTGCGGATCGGGGAACCCTGCTCTTGGACGAGATCGGCGAGATGCCCATCTCGACTCAGACTAAGCTGCTCCGTGTTCTGGAGCAGCGTGAGTTCTTGAGGGTAGGGGGGCAACAGCCGATACATGTTGACGTTCGTATCATCGCGTCGACGAATCAGGAACTCCGCGATCTGATGCCTGCGGGGCGCTTTCGTCGAGATCTCTTCTACCGGCTGAATATCCTGGGGATTGTGCTACCACCGCTTCGGCGGAGGCGGGATGATATACCTCGTCTGATAAACCACTTCGTCCGCGAGCTGAGTCTCCAGCTCGACCGACCCTTCCCGGGGATCTCGGACGAAGCAGTGGAGCTGCTCGTTCGGTACGATTGGCCGGGAAATGTAAGGGAGCTCCGCAATCTCATCGAGAGTATGGTCGTGCTCGCCCCAAGAAAGCCGATAGGGACGGAGGACATCCCTCGTGAGATCCGGTTTCCGGGTCTGGAAAGAAACCTCCTTCCGGTACCCATCGCTTCTGCGGACGGCGAGCTCGATGAGCAAAGGGTGCGGGAGGGCAACGAGACACGCCGGGTCCGACCCGAGCTGGAGTTCGTCTTTCGAACGCTTGTAGAATTGCGAGTGGATATGGACGAACTTCGGCGCGAGTTCGAGGTTTATCGGGGAGGGACTGACAGTAGGCTAGAGGAATCCGCGACCATCCCATTAGTCATTCCCTCTGTTTCGGGGGGGGGTGTGGAGGTGGGGATGAGGTCGCCAGGGAGCCAGGATCAGGGGCGCATGGGCCCCGAGCTTCCCCACTCGGAAGCAGGCGAGGAGTTAGCTCTTGCCGAGGAGGCCGAACGGGGAGCCGTCATGTTCCGTCCTGGAATGACCATGGATGACATTGAAAAGGAGGCAATCCGCGCGGTGCTCCGAGAGGTCGATGGCAACCGTCGCAAGGCCGCTAAGAGTCTTGGGATCGGGGAACGTACCCTGTATCGGAAGATCCAGAAGTACGCAATCGAAGAGTAGGTGTTAGTTGAGGGAACCAGTGCAAGATCGCACCTGAGATCTCAGTCTGCCAAAGGGTCCCAAGCCGAACCAGGAGGTCGTCGATTGTTTCGCTCTCGGCTGAGTCTCGAGAGAGCTATGGGTTCACTGACGCTCCGTTCTCGGGTACGCTCGGAGAGAGGAGTCCATAGCCAAGGAGAGCGATCTGGAAAGAAGTTGTTGCAATCCGACTAGCGCTAGGCATCGCTCCCCGCTCGGTTCGATGCCGGAACCTGCTGCTGCCCGTCTAAGAATCTGGTGAGCGCCCTCAGGAAATTGTCACGCCCCTCACCGGTCTTGGAGGAGAAGGGAATGACCTGATCGGAATCCAAGCTTAGCGAGTGGATCAGGGCCGGGATAGTCTTCATTCGCTTCTCCCACGACAGCTTGTCGATCTTAGTTATCCCAATCAGTGAGGGGAGCCCAAGTTCCACGAGGTAGTCAAGCATCTTCAGGTCATCGTCAGTCGGATTCCGTCGGGCGTCCATCAGGTGAACAACGGCGCAAGGCCCGTCACTCCTTGCCAGATAACCCTCGATGAGGGGTTTCCACTCTTCTCGGACGTGATCTGGGACCTTCGCAAATCCGAACCCGGGAAGGTCGACGAAGAAGAACTGTCCGTTGATGCGATAGAAGTTAAGTCCCTGGGTCTTCCCTGGGGTTCCTGATACATAGGCCACT
Organism: uncultured Gemmatimonadaceae bacterium; assembly: GCA_964546115.1. Lineage (GTDB taxonomy): Bacteria > Gemmatimonadota > Gemmatimonadetes > Longimicrobiales > Gaopeijiaceae > JAAXGI01. The sequence continues at coordinate 39,679 of CAZJIM010000007.1, forward strand.
CCCTTCCTGGTCCGGCCCAACAACGTATTGATGAGAGATGACTTGCCCACGTTCGAGCGGCCCGAGAACGCGATTTGCGGAAGGTCTCCCGGAAGGGGAGCGGCGGCATCCATGAGTGTGCCCGAGAACTCCACAGTCCCGATTTTCATCACGAGATTCGGGACTACGCTCCCTTTTGCTGGGCCTCATTGTCGAACACAAGAAGGGGGCTCCCCCCCGGCTCGACAGCTTCAGGTGTTACGACGACTTCTCGGATGTCTCTCCTAGAAGGTACATCGAACATAACGTCCCGCATGATACCTTCGATGACAGCCCTGAGGCCCCGCGCGCCGGTGCCCCGGTCGAAGGCCTTCTGAGCGATCGCACGGATCGCATCTGGATCAAAAGTGAGCCCTATGCCTTCCATCTCCAGCATCTTGATATATTGCTTTACCAACGCGTTTCTTGGCTCCTGCAGGATCCGGATCAGGGCTTCTTCGTCCAGTTCCTCAAGGCTCACCATCACAGGCAGTCGCCCGACGAGCTCGGGTATGAGGCCGAACCGCTTAAGGTCGTCCGGCTCAGCCCGGGAGAGAAGCTGAGTGCGTACCACCTCATCCTCATCAGGATCCTCGTCACCGAAGCCGATCCTGCGCTGACCAAGCCGGGATTCAACGATCTTCTCTAGTCCGTCAAAGGCTCCACCACAGATGAACAGAATGTTGGTGGTGTCAATCTGGATGTATTCCTGCTGCGGGTGCTTTCGGCCCCCTTGGGGGGGGACCGATGCGATTGTTCCCTCCAAGATCTTGAGTAGCGCCTGTTGAACGCCTTCTCCCGATACGTCCCTCGTGATCGATGGGTTCTCAGACTTTCGAGAGATCTTGTCGAGTTCATCAATGTAGATGATGCCCCGCTGGCACTCGGTTACATTGTAGTCAGCGGCCTGCAGGAGCCGCACGAGGATGTTCTCGACATCCTCGCCAACATACCCTGCTTCTGTTAGGGTGGTCGCATCGGCGATCGTGAACGGAACGTTCAACAGGCGGGCCAACGTTTGAGCCAACAGCGTCTTTCCTACGCCGGTTGATCCCATCAGCAGGATATTGGCTTTTTCAACCTCTACGTCGTCTAAGAGGCCTTTGTGGTTAACCCGCTTGTAGTGGTTGTAGACGGCGACCGAAAGGGCCTTCTTCGCCTCTTCTTGCCCGATCACGTACTGGTCGAGGGTTTCCTTGGTTTCGCGAGGCGTGAGCGTCTGGGCGGTTGTTTCCGGGTGAATGCGGTCCTCATCCTCAGATAGAATCTCGTTGCAGAGGGCCACACACTCGTTGCAGATGTAGACACTGGGCCCGGAAATGAACTTCCGGACTGAGTCCTTCGATTTCCCGCAGAAGCTGCAGCGCAGATGTTCGTCAGTCGACATCGATCACACCTCTTGTCCTTCGAAACCCGCGAATGGTTTGCGGCTCATGGTTACTCAGCAGCTCCTCCCTCGGAGTCTTTCGGCTTCTCCACCTCATCCCGGTGGGAGAGTACTCGGTCGATTAGGCCATACTCCACCGCCTCTTCCGGGCTCATGAAATAATCACGGTCCACATCTTCGGCCACTTTCTCCACTGTCTGGCCTGTGTGTTCGGCGAGGATGTTGTTGAGCCGTTCCCGGATGCCAAGGACTTCCTTAGCGGCGATCTCGATGTCTGCTGCCGTTCCCTGGTATCCGGAGGTGGGTTGGTGAATCAAGATGCGGGAGTTGGGCAGTGCGCTCCGCTTTCCCTCACTGCCACCTGCGAGAAGGACTGCCCCCATTGATGCTGCCATCCCTACGCAGAAAGTGGAAACTGGTGCTCGGAGGTGTTGCATCGTGTCATAGATCGCGAGGCCCGCGTAGACGTTTCCACCTGGGGAGTTGATATAGAGATAGATGTCTCTCTCGGGGTCATCAGCATCCAAGAATAGGAGTTGCGCCACAATAATATTTGCTACTGTGTCGTCAACAGCGCTTCCGAGAAATATGATCCGATCCATGAGGAGACGGGAGAAGATGTCGTAACTCCGCTCCCCACGGCTTGTGCGTTCTATGACATATGGAGGGTAAATGGGCATCGTGTTCGATCCGTAGTCCTTGATTCGAGTGGAGCCGACGGCTTTAGGTCGGCTCCATGATTTCAGATTGCTCCTTAAGGAAGTCGAAGACTTTCTGCTCCGTGATCTCTCGTTCAAGATGATCTAACTGGCCTGATTTCTGTAGGCGCGAGTAAACCTCGGAGAGGGTCCCACTAGTTTGCTTGGCAATCTCTTCGATCCGAGTATCCACCTCCTCGCTCGAGGCGACGAGTTCCTGAGCCTCCGATATCCGGTCTATGACGATGTGTCGCCTAACCGCATGGATTGCTCTGGGCCGCAACTGCTCCTTGGCTTCAGCGAACTGCTCATCAGGGAGATCCTCCGGGTGCCCAAGAGCCGAAAGGACGTATTGATCCACCATTGACTCGGGGATATCGAACGGGTTTGCCGATAGGATCTGCTCAATGAGCGCACCCCGGAGTTCCTCATCCGCCTTGCCCGCCGCCACTTCCGTCAAATCCTCACGGATCTGGTCGGTCAGTTCCTCCAGGGTTTTGAACTTCCCCGCGGATGCGGCAAAGGCGTCGTCAAGTTCCGGTAACTCGAGTCGTTTCCTGCCATCAAGAACGATCTTCACACTCTGCTCTGCTCCCCGACGCTCCTCGTCCGCCATATCTTCGGGAAAGGAAATCGTGAATTCTCCAGAGCCTCCCACTTCGAGCGTGCGGATGGATCTCTCGACATCCGGAATTGCTTGGTCCTTGCCGAGCACGAATTCATAAGGGCGGGGTTCGTCTTCCTCCTCGTTCAGCCTCTCGATTTGCACGGAGACCAAGTTCCCGCTATCTGGCGACCCAGTCTCTACCGGTATCCAAGTACCTTTCTGTTCCCTGATCTGAGCCAAGACACCGTCAACCTGTTCTTGGGTGACCTGAATCGCCGGACGCTCCACCCTGAAGCCGCCAATTCTCGCGAGTTCTACCTGAGGCGCGACATCAAATGAGATCTCAAATTTAAGGTCGGATTCAGGCTGATAATCAATCTCTCCGACCTTTCCCTCACTGATTGGCCGAAGAGATCGTTCCTCCAGCGCACCTCGATAGGCTTCCCCGATTACGCGGTCCAACATCTCCTTCTCGAGGGTGGGACCGAATCGTTTCTCGACAAGTGCCGCCGGGATCTTTCCCGACCGGAACCCGGGGAGCTTGATCCTCGACGAGAGTTGCTTCACGGCCGCCTTACGCTCTGCCTGAACGAGCATGGAGGGGACCGTGATGCTCAGGGTGCGACGCCACCGCTTCCCCTCCGCTACCGCTACCTCGAGCTTGGAGATGTCCAGCGCCATTAGAAGACCGTGGAAGAAGCACAGAGGACTACGTTACGTGCGCTGTGGGAACGAATGCACGGTGGCGCTCCGCAAGCAAAACTACAAGCTACGTCAAGGAGTGCTAATGACCGACCGAGTTCCGTGCTAGCGTGACCCAAAGGGCACGCGGCAGTTGCCACGCTCAGTTGTCGTTCCTCGTCATCGCTATAGTTCACGCTATGCCTCTTCTTTGTTTCTGCTCTGAGTCACGCGAATGCCGTGCACGTGGCCATACCCCACTCCTCAAGTAACCTGTTGGGGCACAGGGGAGTTGGAGCCCAACACCGCGTTTCTAGTTGTCACCGATCGCACAGTATGGATTCCTCCTCGTTCCGTGTATCGGAAAAAACCCCTATGCATGACCCACTGTGCTTCTCCAACGGACTTCTCGGACTCCAGTCGGTGGGCACGGCGGGGCGAGTGCGAAAGGGGGGACTCGAACCCCCACGGCCGTAGGCCACGAGATCCTAAATCTCGCGCGTCTACCAATTCCGCCACTTTCGCGGCTCCGAAAAAAACATAACCGTGGCCGGAAGTGGCATCAACAATCGGTTTCCAGCCATGAGGTCACATGAGGAAGGGCCCGGAGTTGAGGATTCCCCCCCGCTCTGGGCCCTAATCTCGAAGTCCCGCGCCTATTTCGATCGCGGGTGTCCAACGTGCGTACGTTTATTCCTACTGTGGAACCCGGAGGTTGACGATTCGCGACGATCCATCGGGAAAGCCCATCCGAAGTGACACGATGTCACCGGGCTCGACATCTCCGAGCAGTTCCTCGACGTCCTGGACCGTCCCCACGGACTCTCGGTTAATATCCACTAGTCGCATACCTTGTCGGATACCCGCTCGGCCGGCCGGTCCTGCGGGGCTTACCCGACCGATCACTACGCCGCCCGGCGCCTCATATCCGAATTGTTCAGCTGTGGACTCATCGAGGGGCATGACGTCGATTCCGATGCGGGTCTGTGAACTCACCGTTGGTCTCGTTGTCTCAACGGGCCGCGTGCCGAGCGGGGAGGTTCCGAGCTGGACGGTGACCTCCTGACGCTCACGATTCCGGTAGAAACGAACCATCACTTCGTCGCCGGGTCGATGCTGAGCGATTAGGAGCTGGAGTTGACCGGGCCGTTCAACGTCCACCCCGTCAACCGCAACGATCACATCCTCTTGCCGTAGACCGGCCTCTACCGCCGGACTATCCGGGACGGCGTTGTTCACGAGTACTCCCATAGCACGGGGAAGCCCATAGTACTCGGCGTCGACCAACTGCACTTCTCGCATTTCGATCCCAAGATACGCCCGACGCACCTCGCCGAACTCAATCAGATCCTCCATGATGCGCTTCGCGAGGTCGACGGGGACGGCGAAACCGTATCCCTGGTAATAACCGGTGCGAGATGCGATCGCTGAGTTGATCCCGACAACCTGACCCCGCAGGTTCACCATTGGCCCCCCGGAATTGCCTGGGTTGATGACGGCGTCGGTTTGTATGAAGTCTTCGATGGCAAACTGAGATCGTTCCTCCCATCCTTCCTGCCGAAGTTCGTTGCCGATAAGGTTTAAAGGTCGGCCGATCGCGCTGACGATCCCCGATGTAACAGTGTAGTCCAGCGGCCTAGATCCGCCGCCTAGCCCTGGGTTTCCCACAGCGAGAATCCATTCCCCGACCCTCAGGTTGGCGGAGGACCCGAGGCTCAAGACTGGCAGGTTCGCGTCGTCAATCTTGATAACAGCAACGTCGGTCGTCGGGTCGGACCCGACGATTTCGGCAGTGTACTCTCGTCGGTCGGGAAGAAAGACCCGGATACTAGTCGCATCTCCTACAACGTGGTCATTTGTCAGTATGTAGCCGTCGGGGCTCACGATGAAGCCGCTCCCCCCTGCCATTTGAGGTGGACGCTCGCCCGGTGGCACTTGGTTTGGTCCATCAAAGAACTGGCGGAATTCATCAGGCAGTGGTATGGGAAGCTGGCTCTCCGTAGCCTCCGTAGCCGACTGCTCGGCTTCGATCCGAACGACACCCGGGGTGACGGCTTCGGCGATGTTTACGAAGGCCTCGCTCAGATCCAAAGCCGGCTGAATCTGGGCGTCTGACACCTGAGGAACCTGAGTGATGACGGCCATCCCCATCGGAGAGGCCCATCCCATCGCTGATGCGCCACCGACTCCCAGGACGAAGCCGATGACGGTGTAGATTACAACTCGGGTCTTGAACCGTAGCGGGTCGAACATATTCGGGACTCCCTCCGTCGTTCCTCGCAAGCCTCTGGCAAAGACTCTTAGTTAGACTCCCTGGTGGGTCGAATTGTTGAGCTTATGACCTTAGGATCCGGTCTGGCAGCATTCCGTAATACACGGAGATCAGGGAGTGGGTCCACGCAGGACTGTCGGCTATGCCGTGCCAATCAACCCTTCTCGTCGTCGACCTCGTCGTCGACAATCTCGAAGTCCGCCTCGACGACGTCGTCCTCTTCTGCTCCAGAGGTTGCCCCCTCATCTACCGTCGCACCGTTGTTCTCCACCTCCTCTCCCTGGGCCTGGTAGACTTTCTGACCAGCTGCACTAAAGGCCTGCATGAGTTCATCGCGCGCTTCATTCATTTTCCCCGGGTCATCGAACTTGAGAGCCTCCTTTGCCACTTCAACTGCTTCTTCAAGGCGTGTTTTTTCGACATCATCTACCTTGTCTCCCCACTCTTCGGTGTCCTTCTCCACCTGGTAGATGAGGGAATCCAGAGTGTTGCGAGCTTCTACATTTTTCTTTCGCTCTGCGTCCTCGGATGCATGCGCCTCCGCATCCTTAACCATCCGATCGATTTCGGAGTCCGAGAGGCCGGATGACGCCTCGATCTGGATCTTCTGCTCCTTACCCGTTGCACGATCCTTTGCGGACACATTTAAGATCCCGTTCGCGTCAATGTCGAACGTCACCTCGATCTGGGGCACGCCCCGAGGAGCGGGTGGGATTCCGGCGAGCTGGAACTTCCCGATCGTCTTGTTGTCAAGCGCCATTTTCCGTTCGCCCTGTAGTACGTGAATCTCCACTGTAGTCTGGGTGTCCTCAGCGGTCGAGAAGACCTCTGTCTTCTTCGTCGGGATTGTCGTATTCCGGTCTATTAGCGGTGTCATCACCCCACCCAAGGTCTCTATTCCCAGCGAAAGTGGGATCACGTCGAGCAGTAGTACGTCCTTGACATCGCCGGCCAATACGCCTCCCTGGATGGCAGCTCCAATCCCGACGACCTCGTCCGGATTCACTCCCCGGTGGGGGTCCTTCCCGAAGAACTCCCTGACGATGTCTTGGATCTTCGGAATCCGAGTCGATCCTCCGACCAAGATGACCTCGTCCACCGCAGATGGATCGAGTCCCGCATCCTCCAGAGCGACCTTCATCGGCGGAATCGTCCGCTCGATTAGATCTTCGACGAGTTGCTCGAACTTGGCCCTAGAGAGAGTAATGTTTAGATGTTTCGGACCTTCCTGCGTAGCTGTGATGAAGGGGAGGTTGATATCGGTCTGCATCGTGGATGAGAGCTCCATCTTTGCCTTCTCAGATGCCTCCTTGAGCCGCTGAAGTGCCATCGCGTCCTGCGTGAGATCGATTCCCTGATCCTTCTTGAACTCCTCCACCAACCAGTCGATGATTCGCTGGTCGAAGTCGTCGCCCCCCAGGTGAGTATCTCCATTTGTGGCCTTTACTTCGAAGACACCATCGCCCAACTCGAGGACGGAGATGTCATAGGTGCCGCCTCCGAGGTCGAAGACGGCGATCTTCTCGTCCTTTTTCTTGTCGAGCCCATAGGCGAGGGCCGCGGCCGTAGGTTCGTTGATGATTCGAAGTACATCGAGTCCGGCGATCTTCCCAGCATCTTTGGTTGCCTGCCGTTGAGAGTCGTTGAAGTAGGCTGGCACAGTGATCACGGCTTGGTCCACTTTGTGGCCGACGTAATCCTCAGCCGTTTGGCGCATCTTCTGGAGGATGATGGCCGAGATCTCAGGCGGATTGAACGGCTTCTCGGTGTTGGGAACCTTGACCTGGACGCGGTCCTCCGAATTGCGAACGACTTGGTATGGGACGAGCTTTCGCTCGGCCTCGACCTCGGCGTAGCCGCGGCCCATGAACCGTTTCACGGAGAAGACGGTGTTTGTCGGGTTGGTGATCGCCTGACGACGAGCAACTTGGCCAACTAGCCGCTCCCCATCTTTGGTGAAACCCACGACGGAGGGGGTGGTTCGACCTCCCTCGGCATTCGGAATCACGACAGGCTCTCCGCCCTCCATGACCGCGACGACCGAGTTCGTCGTTCCTAAATCAATGCCAATGACCTTTCCCATGTGCGCTCCTTGAGTTCATGACCGTTAGGCTTTCCCTTAGGGGCGCATAGCAATGTCTATGCCTCCTGTCGACGGTGAAACACCGCCAAATCGGCGGTTTTCCCTATGGGATCAGCCAAATTGGCAGACATCAAATAGCTCTTCAGGGGGTTATGGCTTCCGGTTACGGGTGATCCTCAGTGTCTGGGATGGGGAAGTGGCTCAGAGGCCCATGCCCGCGACCGAGGTTGGGTGCCCTGAGGATCGCCTGTTCCACGAAGGCTAGTGCGTCTTCGACCGCAGAGACCAACTGATCACCACGTGCTAGACCGGCCGTAATCGCTGCGGATAACGTGCATCCCGTTCCGTGTGTATTTCTTGTCTCGATCCTGGGGTGCCTCCAGAGATATTCGTCACGACCGTCCCAGAGGATATCCACTACCTGTGTACCACTCCCATGGCCCCCCTTGACCAGGGCGGCACGTGCACCCATGTGTACGAGTTGGCGCGCGGATTCACGCTGGCCCTCTTCACCCGATATCGGGAGAGAGGTGAGGATTCTGGCTTCTTCCAGGTTGGGGGTCACCAGAGTTGCCTTCGGGAGTAGTCTTTGAATTATGGCCTCCACGGCGTCCTCGTCCAGCAGCCGGTCTCCGCTGGAAGCGACCATGACGGGGTCGAGGACATACGGTGTCAAGGAGTGTTCTTGTATCGCATCCGCAACGGTTTCGACAAGCTCGGAAGTGCCGAACATCCCCGACTTTACTGCTGAGGGGGAGAGATCTCGGACGACTGTAGTGATCTGAGTTCGGACCACATCCAGAGGGACCAGATGTACTGCGGTCACGCCGACGGTATTTTGAGCGGTGACAGCCGTGACCGCACTCGTCCCAAAAACTCCAAGCGCCTGGAAGGTCTTGATGTCAGCCTGGATCCCAGCACCACCTCCGCTATCGCTGCCGGCGATGGTGAGAGCGACGGGTCGGTCGAGGTCGGACATGGCGCGCCATGCTTGAGGGGGGAGTGGGGTGTTGACTAACCGCAAGATAGGGGGAAGATCCTGGAAAATGGACCGGTCGTGACGCTAAGCCGGTCGCGGAAGCGCCTTCTCAGGCGTATCTCCACCCGACGAGGGAGGGAAGCCGAGAGGGTGGTCCTGCTCGAGGGTCCCCGGGTTCTCACCACTGCTGTTCAGAACGGCGCAGAGATCCTGTTTGTAGTTCGAGAGGAGGGGGCTCACGATTCGCCCTCTTTGCCCCACGTGGAACTGTTCTCGAAATTCGAAGCAGAGGTTGTGGGGGTGCCTTCGGGAAGCCTGAAGGAGTTTGCGGCTACGGACAACCCCCAGGGGATCCTGGCGGTTGCGCGGGAGCCGCGGACCGACCTGACCACTCCCCAGCGGACCGCTGGCTCTCTAGCATCCTCTTGCACTCTCATCCTTGACGGGGTACAGGATCCGGGGAACGCGGGGACGCTGGTCCGTTCTGCAGCCGCGCTCGGTGTGGGCAGGGTGTTCCGACTGGACGGGACCGCGGATCTTTGGAGCGCGAAGGCCGTGCGGGCGTCAGCCGGACTGGCCTTCCATCTACCCATACACACTCTCGATTGGGAACGCACACAGGCCTGGATCGAAGCCGCTGAGGTCCCCTTGCTCGTCGCCTATCCTCAGGGTCAGGATGTCCGAGAGTGGCTTCGTTCGCATGGTGGAGAGGATATTCTGGATCGACAATTCGGCGGGTGGGCGCTTCTCATGGGGAATGAAACCGTGGGACCAAGATGGGAGGCGCTTGAGGCTGCCGCCGCACAGCTTTCGATTCCGGTGCCCCCTGGCGTAGACTCCCTGAACGTGGCCATGGCCGGCGCGATCCTCCTGTGGACGCTAGGGCCGGGCAGGGAGTTCGAACCGGGAAGGAGGTTGGGGTGAGTGAGATTTAGGTGACGTTGGGCTTGATTGGACTCCTGGGGCTGATCCTCGGTTCGTTCCTGAACGTGTGTGCGTTGCGGTGGCCTAGGGATGAATCGGTGACCCACCCTTGGTCCCACTGTCCAGGGTGCGGAGAGGGAGTCGGCTGGTACGACAATGTCCCGGTACTGAGTTGGGTTCTACTTCGTGGGCGCTGTCGTCACTCTTCTGCGTGGATCTCCCTCCAATACCCGCTTGTCGAAGCTGCCACGGGGCTCATCTGGGGTGGTATGATGTGGACCCACGGGCTCGAAGTGGAGGCACTCCGCGGTGCGATGTTCCTGAGCATCCTGCTCGGGATCGCCATAAGCGACGCGCGGTTTTACATCATTCCTGACCAATTTACGATCGGCGGCGCCGCCCTGGGCTTCGGGCTCTCCTCACTGACTCCAGCACTCGGCATCATCCCATCTCTTCTGGGAGGCCTTTTCGGGTTCGTGCTCCTATGGGTTTTGGCCTGGGTGGGTGAGAAGGTCCTCAAGACGGAGACTATGGGCGGGGGCGACATCAAAATGATGGGTATGATCGGGGCATTTCTCGGAGTCCAGGGAGTTCTGCTCTCCTTGTTCCTCGGCGCTCTTCTTGGAGCACTGATTTTCGGGCCTATCTCGTATAAGACCGGAAAGTTGGTGCCCTTTGGGATCTTCCTGGCGATCGGGGCGGCTGCAACCTTCTTATGGGGGGATTGGGTAGTGGGGTCATATCTCCGGTGAGCATTCGGAGTTTAGTAGATCCGGGTCAGGGGTCGGAGCAATCCCTTTGATAGCCGCAAGATAGACACAAGAGCTTACAGTGAATCTCTAGCATAGGTAGGCTGCAGATGTCGCAGAGAGTCACCTGCTCGAGATCCGGCGTGTCGGGCTTCTTGGCTTGAGGGGGCATTGGCATTTTCATGGCTTCAGCCAGCTCCCATCCCCTCGTCAAGGTACTGTCTGGACAGTGCCGAGTAGTGACTCCAGCTACGTGTGAGCCAGCTTGGTGCAGGGCCTTCGTAGGTTCGTCGGACGGTGCCGGGCACTCCCGCAACCAGGCTTCGATCCGGAATTTGGGCACCCTCTAGGACCACCGAACCCGCGGCCACGAGACACTGCTTTCCAACGATGGCCTCTTGAAGAACGACCGCGCGCATCCCGATTAACGTTCCGTCACCGATCTCACAAGACTCCATGACTGCGCCATGGCCGACGGTTACTCTTGCCCCGATTACTGTCGGGCCCCAGTCACCTACGTGAATGATGGCCCCGTCCTGGACATTGGTCTCTGGTCCAATGACGATAGGATGCTTTGGGTTATCTCCTCTGAGTACCGCGCCAAACCAGACGCTGGCCCCCGATCCTATTCGGACATCTCCAATTACAACAGCGGTGGGAGCGACGAAGACGTCATCCGCGAGCTGAGGGTGTCTCCCTTTAAACGGAAAAAGGCTTCCCACCTCAATCATTCTCAGTGGCGGCCGGATGTGTCTTGGTCAGACGGGCCCGAACTACCTGAGTGTCTGTAGTGGCGAGGACCTGGATCTTCAGACTTGGTAGTTCGATCCTTTCGCCCTCATCGGGCACCCGGCCAAGCTCCTCGAGGATGAATCCGTTCAGTGACCGGTGATCCAGATGGGGAAGTGACACGTTGAGCGCGTAGTTCACTTCTCGCAGCTCGACTCCCCCCTCAACCTCAAGCTCATTCTTGGAGATCCGGTGAATGGACTCCCCGGCGATGTCCGTCTCGTCCTCGATCTCCCCAACCAGTTCCTCGATGACGTCTTCGAGCGTGACAAGCCCATCTGTACCTCCGAACTCGTCCGCCACGATCCCCATGTGTCTCCTCCTCGCCTGGAAGTCACGTAACAGGTGAGGGAGCGAGAGTGAGCCCGGCACGAAAAATGGATCCCGGGAAAGCTGGGACAGTGACAGCTTAGGATGGCCCTTCACATATGCGTCATATGCCTCCCTCACATAGAGAATTCCCGTGATGTCATCGATGTTACCGCCGTAGACTGGGACGCGGGAGAAGGGGAGACTCTGTAGCTGAGGGATGATCTCCTCCAGTATCAGTGAATCTTGCCAGGCAAAGATGTTGACCCGCGGGGTCATTATGTCCCAGGCCGATAGCTCGTCCATCCTGAACGCACGTTCCACGAGTTCATGCTCTTCATCCTCCACTACCCCCTCATGTCGACCCAACTCGGTCAGCTCCCTGAGTTCGCGTTCTTCAGCGGTGCTGTCCTCATTCCCGCTTCGTCGGTTCACGATCTTCTCGAACCAGCTGAAGGGAGCCAAAACCGGACTCACAAGGCGCTTGATAAGAAGGAGGAATGGCGCAGACAGAAGGGCGATTCGGATGGATTGTCTCACTGCGATCAGCCTGGGAATGCCCTGCGAAACCAGTAACACGACCAGAGTTGCGGCGGGAACGGCCGTTGGGATGGCGATGGCGCCCCAGCTAAGTGCGGCTCCCCCGACCAGCAACCCTACCGAGCAGAGATCGAGGCTCGTATTCACCACGAATACCACGGCCATGATTGAGGGGCTTTCCTGTCGGACCTGGCTCAAACCTGCAGCTCCCCGGAACCCCTCGTTTACCAGTGTGCGGATTCGGGATGGGCCGAGGGAACATGCGGCGGATGCGGCGATGGAAAGGGTAATGGAAAAGAGGAGGATCAGCGCAACCAGTAGTAATAGCACGCCGGTCATGTGGCTTTCTCACCCGGCACGAGTGCCTTTCTGCTCGGAGGGTGATCCTCTTCCGTTGGACCGCCCTGGCTCAGGTCCATGACCGACTCTCCTCAAGGAGGTCGTCGACAATCTGTCGCGCGGTAACTCCGTCCGCCTCAGCTTCGAAGTTGGGCAACACACGGTGTGCTAGAACGGCATGTGCCACGGCTCTCACATCTTCTAGGTTCGGCACTGGTTCGCCTCGGAGCGCTGCTTTCGCCTTGGCGCCCAGGAGGAGGTATTGAGAGGCTCTGGGACCTGCTCCCCAACTAACATAGTTGCGAACGACCGGTGGGGCCTCCTCCTCACCGGGTCTCGTGGCCCGGGCCAGATGGACGGCATATGCAGCCACTGAAGGGGCGACCGGGACTCTCCGGACCAACTGTTGGAGTTCAACTAGGTGGTTGGCTGTCACCACTGGCCGGATCTCTTGAAGTGATTCGCCGGAGGTCTGAAGTGCCACGGCTTCCTCCTCGGTCCTGGAGGGGTAGGTGATGCGCAACTCGAACATGAACCGATCCAACTGGGCCTCGGGGAGTGGGTATGTTCCCTCCTGTTCGATCGGATTCTGTGTCGCGAGGACGAAGAACGGTGCCGGGAGGGCATAGGTCTCTCCGGCCGTCGTCACCGTACGCTCTTGCATCGCCTGAAGGAGTGCTGCCTGGGTCTTCGGTGGAGTGCGGTTGATCTCGTCGGCAAGGACGACGTTTGCAAAGACTGGGCCCTGGACGAATCGGAATGCGCGTCGTCCAGTCGTCCGGTCCTCCTCGATGACCTCAGTACCGGTGATATCAGTTGGCATAAGGTCCGGCGTGAACTGGATACGGCTGAAGTCCAGGTCTAGAGCCTCGGCCAGAGTCGAGATCAGGAGGGTCTTCGCCAGCCCCGGAACACCCACCAAAAGCGCGTGGCCGTCGGCAAGAAGGGCGGTGACCAGGCCCTCCACCACCTCGTGTTGGCCGATGATCCGCTTCGCTATCTCACGTCTAAGTTTTTCGGCGATCTGGGTGACGCTCTCTAAGAGCTCCAGGTCCCGATCTTGGACAGCCATTTCAGCGGTTGAAGTCATCAGATTCCATTAAGCATCTGCGAAGGGTCCTAGCTGCTTGGCGGGCGTGGCAAGCAGTGGAAGCTCCACAGCGTACCCGCTGCCTGCCACCAGAGGTTCCGTGTTCGGATCTCATGCAGAGAGCATTCGACGACAACAGTGGGCTGATTCAGGTGTGTTAATCACGTCGCGAAGTTGACCTCGGTGCGTTCCCCCGTCAAGCATCCTGGGTTCCCAAGAATCCCCAATGAACAGTGTCAAAACGGCGCTTGCGAAATTTTTCTCAAACTGCGAGATTTTGCTCGCGTTGGGCTACTGACAGGAGTTTCGGCCAATGCCGGGGTCAAAAAATCCGAGTGAAGATCGAAGAAGAGAAGTAATCCGATCCTCCTCCCAATACCTCGGACATGGGATGGCGCTGGCCTTGTCGGTAGCGATTTTCGGATGGGTCGGATCTGAGATCGGAGCGCGAGTTGGATTCCAGCCGTTGTTGACGCTTCTTGGCATATTGTTGGGGGGAGCGGCAGGGTTCTACAGCATTTACCTCCAGTTGGTGGTACGGCCACGAACGGAGCGTAACTTCGAGGGGAGCGAGAAGGATTGAGTGCCCTTAGTCGTTACGCCCTAACCGCAGTGCTCGTGGTGGGCTTGGGTTCCACGGTACTCTGCGTGCTACTGGACGACGCGGGGGAAAGGGGAGTAGTGCTGGCGGGGCTGATCGCCTGCCCCGTCCAGGTTGTCGCGTTCGCTTTTCTCTTGCGTGCTCGTGGGGATCCCTCAGGCTTCTTTGTATGGTGGGGGGCTGGGATTATGCTTCGGGTTGCGGTGGTCGTGGTGGTCGGGATCGCATCCTCGAGCTTTGAGTCAGTGGATCCGGCGGCGCTTCTGCTGTCGCTGGTGGGGTTTTTCTTCATCTTGTTATTGATGGAGCCGGCTTTTCTCAA
>CAZJIM010000008.1:0-52372 GCA_964546115.1 uncultured Gemmatimonadaceae bacterium
ACAGACGAGGGGTTTCTGGTCCTTGTTAGAGGGAAGGATCCGGGAGAAGACCTGCGATCCGTGGAGACCACTCGTCTCGCCCCATTTCTGGCTAGAAATCATTGGGTTCGACAAAATCTCACTGAGTCCCAGCGATCCGCGCTCTCCTTTGGAGACCTCGTGGCAGATGGGCGGGACATGGGAACCATCGTGTTTCCCAATGCGGGCCTCAAGGTGTTTCTGACTGCATCCTTGGAGGAGCGCTCGCGACGTCGACTTCTTCAGGAAGGGAGAGCATTGGATGAGAAATCGATACGTGGGGAGGCTCTGCGGATCAGCAAGCGGGATGAGACGGATACGGATCGCGCGGTCGCACCGCTCAAGAAGCCTGTGGATGCGCTAGAGATCGATACCACTGATCTGTCTTTCGAAACTCAGGTAGTCAGGATCGTGACTGCCGCATCGGCCTTGACCCGGGAAGCAACCGAGAAATAGTTTACCGTCTCTGTATCGGAAGTGGCGGGGCTTGCGAACCCTTTGGATCGTAGCCCTTCCTGTTATTCACCCACAGGCCCCCCGACTGATCCTTCCCTGGTCGGGGGAGACAGACATCGGATCCTGCATGTCCAATCACAGTAATGATATAGGGTTATCAGATACCCAGGGTGAGTCTGCCGTTGATGGAATCTCATCGGACGTCACCCCCGCGGTCACCACAGATCTAATCGAGGTGGAGGAAGCCAGCCAAGCCGGCTCAACCACAGGCATATCCCCAGAGCTCTCCCGTGATCCTTATGGAGAGGAAGAGATGGACATCACCAGGGATGACTTCGAGGCTCTGCTTGAGGAGTTTGGGGGAGAGATGCAGAATGCGCGTGAGGGAGAGATCGTAAAGGCGCGTGTCCTTTCCCTGACTGAGACGGTGGTGATCCTTGAGTTCGGGTTCAAGAGTGAGGGATCCATCCCTTGCGACGAATTTAAAGATCCCGACCTACTCTCTCCCGGAGATGAGGTCGAGGTTCTTCTGGAGAGTTTGGAGGACGACGACGGTATCGTCGTACTTTCGAAGCGGAAAGCTGATTTCCTCCGGGTCTGGGAGAAGATCAGGGAGGCCCATGAGAATGACCGCGCTGTCAGGGGCACGCTCTCCCACAAGATCAAGGGTGGAGTCACCGTGGATCTAATGGGCGTAGATGCCTTCCTTCCGGGCTCACAGATCGCCCTTAGGAGGGTTCCGCACATCGAGGACCTTCTTGGTGAGACCTACAAGTTCAAGATCATCAAGCTGAACAAGCGGCGCCGGAATATCGTCGTGTCCCGTAGGGTGATCCTTGAGGCTGAGCGGGAGAGGAAGAAGGAGAACCTCGTAAAGGAGCTCCTCGTCGGTCAGGTTCGCGAGGGGTTGGTGAAGAACATCACTGACTTTGGGGCTTTCATTGACCTGGGTGGGTTGGATGGGCTCTTGCACATCACTGACATGTCGTGGGGCCGAGTTGGCCACCCTTCTGAGGTCGTGGATATCAGCCAGTCGGTCGACATCAAGGTCCTTGATATCGATTGGGACCGGGAACGAATCTCGCTCGGCCTCAAGCAGCTTCTCCCCTATCCCTGGACAGATATCGACAAGACATATCCTGTGGGCTCTCGGGTCCGGGGGAAGGTAGTCTCTATCACGAACTATGGTGCTTTCGTGGAGTTAGAGAAGGGTGTGGAGGGACTAGTCCACATTTCTGAGATGTCCTGGACCCGAAATATCCGGCATCCTTCAAAGCTCGTCTCCATCGGGGACGAGGTCGAGTCAGTGGTCCTTAAGGTGGATACAAAGGAAGAGAAGATCTCCCTCGGGATGAAGCAAATCGAGGAGGATCCCTGGTTGTCTCTTCCCATGCAGTATCCGACGGGTACGACGCTCACTGGGACGGTGAGGAATCTGACCTCGTTCGGGGCATTCGTAGAGATTGAACTGGGAATCGACGGTCTGGTCCACGTTTCGGACATGAGCTGGACCAAGCGGGTTGAACACCCTTCAGAGATTGTCGACAAGGGAGATGAGGTGCAGGTTATGGTCCTGGAGATCGACTCCGATCAGAAGCGTATATCCTTGGGTATAAAGCAGTTACAGGATGATCCCTGGCCTGGTATCGTAGAGAAGTTTGCGCCTGGGGTAGAATCCGGAGGGGCTGTGGTGCGGTTCCAGGACAAGGGCGTAGTGGTCGATCTCGGGGATGACATTGAGGGCTTTGTCCCGATTTCCCATACCGCTGTGGACGATTCAGAACGACTTGTCGAGTACTTTAGGGCGGAGGAGGCGGTGGATCTTCGGGTCTTGGAGTCCGATGCGGCGAATCGTCGGATCGTCCTTGAGGTCACTACTGCACCGGAGAGGATTGCCGTTAAGGAGCCGGAGGACGTAGCGGACGAAGAACTCGAGAAAGAGGCTGCTTCGGACACGGAGCTGGAGGACGTAGCGGACGAAGAACTCGAGAAAGAGGCTGCTTCGGACACGGAGTCGGAGGATGTGGCGGACGAAGCAGAGGAATCGAAAGACGCCGTCTAGAGACCACGGTGAAGAGTGGGTCGGGGATGAACGGTCCAGATCACTATCAAGAATACATGTGCTCAGGTGTTGGCACGTGATTCATAGACTTTCAGCAGTCGGACTTTGGGTAATCCTGGCGGTGATGTCCGGATGTACTGTGCGAGAGCCTCCGCCTCCGCCTCCTCCTCCGCCCCAGGCGATCGTTCTCGAAGGTCCTCCGATACGACAGGGCGTCTTCACGCAGGAGCAGGCTGAAGTTGCCGCCCGGTTGCTACTCGAGGCCGAAGAACTTCTCTTCGAGGGACGGGTCGATGAGGCGCTTGACCGTGCAGTCCAGGTCGAGGAAAACTATTCAGAGTCTCCGGGGTCCTCACTGGCCCTGTGGGTGAGTGCACAGGCCCTACGAGCACTTGAGGATTGGATCGAGGCGGAGGAGGCGGCGGAGGCATATGCCGCCCGTATATCCGCCGAGAGTGCGGCCTACGGGCGCGCATATTTGTTGCGCGCTGAGGTGAGGAGAGCGGGGAACCTCGCGGGCGGAATCGAGGCAGTCTTCGAGATTCCGGTGGAAGCCGAAGAGACCGAGCTGCTCGGCGCGGAGTCCCTCGCGACCCTCTGGGCATCAGGGTTGGCGACTGCCGAACTTCGGGACCTGATTGTCGAGGCGCCCCGTCACCCGCGTGTCCTTCCTGTCTTTGTTACGGAGCTGGCGGTTCGACGGTATCTCACAGGGAACGCCTCCGAGGCCAGCATGCTGGCCTCGGAGGCGCTGGCCATGTCTCCAGGCCCCGGGATCGTGGACCGTGCGACGAACGTAATCGAGGGTCGGGTTGTCGAGCAGCTCGAGGTCGCTGCGGTCATCGGTGGCATTCTGCCGGTCGCTGGATCACCGGCCGTCAGCCGCCTTGCCCAGGAGATCAGTGAGGGCATTGAGGTAGCGCTTGCGGTCGATGGGGGAGAGTTCTCCCGTCCTATACGGTTCGTTCCGATCGAAGATGCGACTAACCCTGCGGACGTTGCCAGTGCTGTGCAGATTCTTGAAGGGGATCGAGTTGCGGGTGTGATCGGGCCGTTACAGGAGGGACTCCTGGTGGCAGCAGCACGGTCGCGAAGCGCACAGCTTCCCATGCTCTCACCTACGGCGAGGATCCTCCCTGAAGGGGCTCAGGGCGTGTTTTCTCTCAATGGGGTTGATCCAGGTGCGGGCGCGGCGCTCGCGGCGCTGGTGCTTACTAGGGGAATTCGAGAGGTGGTTGCCCTTCACGCATCCTCGGCTGAGATGGAGGAGGAACTCCGCTGGTTCCGTGAGGCGTATGCCAGAGGTGGCGGAACGATTGAGCGGGCCGTGACCTACCCTCCCGGTGCGACGGGATTCAGGTTACAAATGGGCGAAATCCTGAGCCTGAATCCTCGGGGACTAGTACTCCTGCTTCCCCCTGAGGATGTTGAGTTGGTTGCGCCACAGATCGCGTTCTATGGGGTGGATGAGATACCCGAACTCACAGTCTTCGGGAACCAATCCTGGACCTCTGACGGAGTGCTGCAGAGCGTTCAAGCCCGCAGCACGGAGGGGGTGTTCGCTATCACGAGTTGGGTTGGGGAAGGCGAGTTCGGGCCAGGTTGGAATACGTTTGTGCAGGCCTACGAGGAACACTTCCAGCGGAGTCTCCGCTTACCGACGTCAGCGCTGGGGTACGATGCCGCACGAGTTCTCCTGCGGGCTGCCAGGCAGGGTGGTGGCACTCCAGACGGTACGCTTCAGGCGTTGAAGAGGATCCAGGGATTCCCGGGGGCTACGGGTTTCCTCTCAGTGGTGGATGGGCGGATCAGTCGCTCCTTCGTTGCCGTTCGGATTGAAAACCGCAGGCTTGTCCTCCTCGCGCCCTGATAGGTGAGGCGCTCCCATATCCAGCCCGGAGGGCTGAGCGTTTCATGAGCAAGCGACTGGAGAAGTTCTCTAACCCCTACATTGCTGCGGCTTGCGGTTACGTGGACGACGTCATTGATGCGAGAGAGACCCGAGATTGTCTAATCTCAGGCCTGGCCATGCAGCGGGACTCGAACCCTCTCAGGAAGCACGGAAACATCCCGCTCTGATGGTCCATTGCCTTTACTGCGACGATTTTTTTAGCGCCCACCAATCTGGTTTTCCTGGCACCCGGAAGGCATATGACCCGGAACTAGGCCGCTTATGGGAGATTTGTAGTAGCTGCAGCCGGTGGAATCCTGTTCTCCTCGAGCGTCGCTGGGAAGTGCTGGAACAACTGGAGATCCGCGTGCACAGGGAGGGCAAAGTGGTTCTCACATCGGCCCATCTGGGGCTAGTTCGTGTGGGTGAAGAGGAAGTTGTCCGAGTTGGTGTTCCGTCTCTCACCGAGTGGGGAGCCTGGCGGTACGGTACCCGGCTCATGGCTGCTCGACCCCGACCGAACTTCCTGGAACGGGTTCTCGGATCGCTGCCGCCGGCACCCCTCGAAGGATACGATCCCTATGGTCTGACAGGACCAATGGGAGGGGTGGGCGGAAAACACGGTCCTGTCGAATGGCTCGCCTCCCCCTTCCTGGATCACGCCCGACCTCTCACCATGGGGTTCACCCGTTTCTCATTCGCGCAAGAATGCCCGTCATGTAATTCTGTTATGCTATTACATCCCTGGGATTTAAGTCGTGTTGGATTCTATATTACTTCAGGCAGGGTTGGTGTCGAGGCTGACTGCGCGAACTGCGAAAGGCGGGTACCGCTCGAGCTGGGGGCTGTGCGTCCTGCCTTGCGAATGGGATTGGCTATTCTGGATGGTGACCGGGCTGCTCGAGGTGTGGGAGAGCGGGCTGGGGCTGCGCTGGACGGTGTGGGTGGCGCTCGCGTCTTCCTCCAAGGTCTCGGAGAACTTGGTGCGCTCCTGGGGGAATTGGATCGTGTGGACCGCATCGGCCTCGGAATCTCGCTCGACCTTGAAGCAGAGGCAGAAGCTCTGGAGGCACAGTGGAGCGGGGCGGAGGAACTAGCATCGATCATGGAGGGCGAACTGACGGAGGTTCCGGGGTTCAAGGAGTTCAAAGCACGGGTTCTAAGGGAGATCATGTGAGGTTGGCCTCGGTCATGAAGGCTGTCCTCATCCCGCACCGTGGGGAGGTCCCCGTACGCGTCATTTGGGCGTGCAGGGAACTCAGGCTGCGTGCAGTGGCACAGTTTACTCAGAGTCTGATTGGACGGTACCACACGTCCTCCTCGCGGATGAGGCATAACTCATCAGGTCGGCCTCCTCTGCCGATAGCTATGTCCAAATCGACCGAATCCTTGCCGTCGCTGTGAAGAGCGTGACCCACCCCGGCTATGGATTTCTTACCGAGTGTGTGGCTCCTGTAGAGGCCGTGGAGGAGACGGATCTTTCCGCGAACGCAGTTCTTGCGGCCCTTCTTGAGTTTGAGTGCCGAAAGGTTCAGTCCTCGACTTGGTTCTCGAGGGTTCAGGATCCAGATGGTGTCTCCACCTGGAGGACTACTCTACCCTCGTGGTGGGACTGCCCGTGATAGCTGACGTAAAGGTGGGGGCCCGATACGAACTGAATATTGATGCGATCACCTCTGAGGGAGCTGGCGTAGGCCGTCTGAGAGGGGGCCAGGTCGTCTTCGTGCACCGTACAGCGCCCGGGGACCGGGTCTTCGTAGAGATCACTTCCGTCCACCGTCGTTGGTTGAGGGCACGGTTGCTAGAGCTTCTGAAACCTGGCCCAGATCGGCGTGACCCCCTCTGCCCTCACTACAAGTGGTGCGGCGGATGCACGGTGGAGCACCTGATTTATCCTGCACAGTTGGCGCTGAAGGGGAAACTCGTCACTGATGCACTGAACCGTATCGGCAAGAGGGACTCGTTGCCGGATCCCGGTCTCAATCCATCTCCCCGGGAAACCCGATACCGAAACCGCGTGACGCTCACCCTGGTCCGCACCATGGCAGGGGAGGTCACCGCAGGATTCCATCGGCTAGAAAGTTCAGGGAGTATTCTTGATGTGGACGGCCGCTGTCTGCTACCTGAAGAGCCAATCGCGACCGTTTGGGATGGCCTCAGGAAGGGGTGGGGACGAGCAGCTCATCGGCTTCCTGCTGGGCCCCGCCTGCGTCTGACACTTCGGGGCGTCGAGAATGGAGATGTCTTGCTTCTAATCGAAGGTGGGGAGACCCGAGGTGATCCGGAGGTATTGATCTCAAAGGTATCGGGGCTTCGCTCAATCTGGCATCGAAAGGCTGGGTCATTTGACGTTCCTTGTTTCGTTGCCGGTGAGTCGCGGCTCGCCGAGGTTTGGTATGGCCAGGAAGTGGAGGTGCGCCCGACCGGGTTCCTCCAAGTAAACCGGGAGGCTGCCGGGCGGCTCCACGATCATGTAATCAAGGTGGCCGGAGAGGTGAGGGGGAAGCGGGTTGTAGACGCCTATTGCGGTTTCGGGGCTTTCGGGCGTCGACTTGCTCTAGATGGAGCAGTGGTGGTGGGGATTGAGGTGGATGCGGAAGCCGTGCGGATGTCGATGGAGGGTCGGGGCTCCAGCTTCCAGGTGCTTCAAGGGAGGGTAGAGGACCTGCTTCCCCGAACCTTTCCCACCGATCTGGTAATTCTGAACCCTCCCAGAATCGGCGTTGGTGCCGGGGTCATGGAGGGTCTCGCAAGAGCTCGCCCCGGCCGGATCATCTACGTGAGCTGTGACCCCGCGACACTGGCACGTGATGTTGGACGGCTCGGATACGCATATCGAGTTTCCCGCATCGAGGTATTCGATCTCTTTCCTCAGACGGCCCACGTCGAGACCGTGCTGACCCTTGAGGCGATCTAAAGAACAGGGCGACGAACTGAAAGGTTGGGTGGGGTGGACTATTTCGTGCACATCGGAGGGCGTCGGATACGAGTGGAGATCGTTGGTTCCTCGTTCTACGTTTATGGTGCCTCATTGGATGTTGAATTGGGATCGAAATCAGGAGCTTCCGTGAGAAGCACCCACGTCGGGGATTGCTCGCTGAGAGTCATCCCGAAAGAAAATGGATGTGGGGACTGGATCTTCGAGGTGGAGCCCTCTACCGAATGAGATCGGCCTGACTACAGTGAGTTTGAAGGTGCCCAGAAAGCTTCACTGGCTGTGGTTCGCGACCGGCCGATCCAATTCGGAGGGGAACGAGGTGCTCGAAGCACTTGCCCTGGCTACTCAGGGAAGCTGTGACCTAACACCTTATGGATGCAGTTCGGTCAATAGCCATGCTGCGAGAGATCTCGGGCATCCTTTGCAACGAGTGGGGCACGTTCGGTCCGTAGGTCTGACCTACGACAACGCCACCGGCTCCGGTCACCTTCATCCTATGGGCACGAACGTTACCTTTAGCATTTCGTCACTCTATGGGACGATCAGAGTTGACCCGCCGTTATTGAGCGATTCATGCCGACTTACGAATACCGCTGCCCCAATGGACACGAGTTTGAACTCATCCAGCGCATGTCCGACGAGCCTGAGGCAAGCTGTCCCAACTGCGGGGACCAAGCCGAGCGGCTTCTTTCCGCGGGCGCGGGTTTTCTATTCAAGGGAGAGGGCTTCTACATCACCGACTATCGATCCGAAGGCTACCAAAAAGCTGCGCGGGCGGAACAAGGAAAGGGGAGTGTTAAGAAGGGTGGGAAGGGTAGCTCGGGTGACAAGGGGGATAAGGCAGGGTCGTCTAACGGCACCGAATCGGCTCCGAAATCTTCCAAGCCCTCGGGCGGGGGCGGATCCACTTCCTCGAAGAAGACGGACTGAAGGATCGCATGTCTCAGGAGACCGTCCGGTTCCTTCTTGAACACGCCCTGAGAGAGATAGGGGTGGATAACCCCGACATCCATCTTGAGCGGCCGAGGGATCCCTCCCATGGAGATTGGGCATCGAACGTGGCGATGATGCTTGCCGGAACCCTGAAAAAGTCGCCGCGGGAGATTGCTCAGTCGATCGCGGATCGAATTCCACTGGGTGACTCAGGGGTTGATGCGGTAGAGGTGGAGGGACCCGGCTTCCTGAACTTCCGGATTTCGCCGAAGGCTGCGGGTAATACTCTGGTCGATATTCTCAAATCCAATGAGCGATACGGGCGTTCGGACCAGGGCCGCAGCAATCCGGTGATTGTGGAATTCGTTTCCGCAAACCCGACGGGCCTTCTGCACGTGGGCCACGGTCGCCAGGCAGCCCTCGGTGATGCGATCGCCTCGCTCTTAGAGTGGTCCGGATGGACGCCGTACAGGGAGTTCTATTACAACGACGCAGGTCGCCAAATCGAACGGCTCGCCCATAGCCTCAGGGCACGCTACGAGCAGCACTTCGGGCGTGAATCGGAAGTTCCGGAAGACGGGTACTTGGGAGAGATCCTTGTAGATCTGGCCCGGGAACTCGCAGAACTGGATGGTGATCAGTGGCTTGGTGCGCCCGAGGTAGAGACATTGGAGTGTATGCGCCGCTTTGCGGTTGATCGGCTGCGCGTCGATCAGGATCGAGACCTGACGGCCTTTGGTGTCCATTTTGAGCGATATTTCCTGGAGTCGTCCCTCTACGGGGACGGTCGGGTCGACCAGACCATTGCGGCTCTCCGGGAGACTGGGCTCGTCTACGAAAAGGATGGGGCCACCTGGCTCCGAACTACAGAGTTCGAAGACCAGAAGGACCGGGTCATGGTCAAATCGGACGGGACCCCCACCTACTTCCTTCCTGATATCGCCTACCACCTGACCAAATGGGAGAGGGGATTCCACCACGCGATCAATGTCCAGGGCTCGGATCACCACGGGACGGTGGCCCGAATCCGTGCCGGGTTATGCGCGCTGGGGCTTCCCGAGGGATATCCTGAGTATGTGATCCATCAGATGGTAGTTGTCGAGAAAGAGGGCCGAGAGGTGAAGTTTTCTAAGCGTGCCGGTGACTATGTGACTCTGCGCGATCTCATGGAGGAAGTCGGTGTTGATGTTACCAGATACTTTTTTCTCATGCGGAAACCTGAAGCGCACCTGGTATTTGATCTTGACCAGGCACTCGACCATTCGGAGAGAAACCCGGTATACAAGGTGAAGTATGCTCATGCTCGTCTCTGCTCGATCCTTCGTAAGAGTGGGATGGCTGAGGACGAGCTTGCGCGGAAGGATGTGCCCTTCGAGAGGCTTGAGCACCCATCAGAGCGCAAGGTGATCCAGCAGCTGGCGGAATTTCCGGACCTAGTGTCGAGGGCGACTGAACAGAGGGCTCCCCACGTGATCTGCGACTATCTGGAAAAGACTGCGGGAGAGGTGAACTCCTGGTACCACGCGGGGAACCCCACTCGGGACCCCAGCCTCGCAGTGCTCGTGGATGACCCCGATCTCCGAGCCGCCCGGCTCCTTATGACGAGAGCCGCGCATATCGTCCTGAGGAACGGGCTGCACATTCTGGGTTTGCACGCGCCGGAGCGTATGGAGCGGCAGACGCGGGCTGAGTTCGGGGGGGTGGTATCGAAACCGGTCCGCGGCTCAGGTGTGGCCGAGGGTGATGCTTGAGATGGCAATACTCGTAGTGGGAAGTGTGGCGCTTGACTCACTGGAGACTCCCTTCGGGAAGGCGACGGACACCGTCGGGGGCTCTGCGGTCCATTTCTCAGCTGCGGCCTCGCTCTTCGCACCCGTCCAAATGGTAGGGGTCGTTGGCGATGACTTCCCCTTGGAGCAATTGACGTTCCTGAAGGAGAGGGAAGTAGACCTTTCTGGAGTTGAGACTGTGTCCGGAGAGAGCTTTCGGTGGTCGGGCCGCTATACGCATGACCTTTCCTCTCCTGAGACTCTGGAGACGCGTCTAGGCGTCTTCGCAGACTTCCACCCACGAATTCCCCCAGCATTCCAGTCACCCGAGCTCCTGTTTCTGGGGAATATCGACCCTCGCCTTCAGCTCGAAGTGCTTGAACAGGTTGGGGATGCGGGGCTCGTAACTTGCGATACCATGAACTACTGGATCGACGGGAGCCGGGATGAGTTCATGGAGCTTCTGGGTCGCGTAGATGTCCTGATGGCCAATGATGGGGAGATCCGGCAGCTTGCGGGACAGACCAACCTGGTTACCGCTAGTCAGTGGGTCCAAGAGCGGGGTCCTTCATACGTCGTGGTGAAGAAGGGGGAGCACGGAGCGGTCCTCTTCCACGATGAGGAGATCTTCTTCGTTCCGGGGTATCCTCTTAAGGACCCGAATGATCCGACAGGTGCCGGGGATAGTTTTGCGGGAGGTTTTCTGGGATTCCTACACGGTGCGAGTGACTTTTCAGCCGAGTCTTTGCGGCGTGCATTAGTCTTCGGATCGGTGCTCGGATCCTTTGCGGTCGAGGACTTCGGAGTCAGTCGTCTGGCCCGGTTGGGCCGGGAGGAGGTTGCCCACCGTGTTCGAGAGTTCCGGCAGATGACCCAGTTCAAGATAAACTGACGTCAGGAGGACCACCGATGTCTGTGAATCGTACAATGGACTATCGCTCCGCAGGGGTGGACTTGGAGCGTTCTGATCTGGACAAGGAGGGTTTCAAGTCACTCCTCAGCTCCACAAAGGATGGCTTGACTCTTTCCGACTTGGGGCTTTTCGGGGGTCTTTACGCCGTACCCCCTGACGTGACTGATCCCGTGTTGGTCTCCTCTGCGGATGGGGTCGGAACGAAGCTCAAGATGGCGTTCCGTGCGAACGAACATGGGACCATCGGACAGGATTTGGTCAACCACTGTGTCAACGACATCCTCGTGCAGGGGGCGAGGCCCCTCTTTTTCCTGGACTATCTGGCAAGCTCTGCCCTCGAGGAAGGTGTCGCCCATGAAGTCGTGGCAGGTGTTGCGAAGGCCTGTAAAGAGAACGGCTGTGCGCTCCTTGGTGGAGAGACCGCACAGATGCCGGACTTCTACGGGGTGGGAGAGTATGATTTAGCGGGATTCATCGTCGGGATCGTGCCGCGGAGTGAGATCCTCGACCCCGGGAGGGTTCAGAGCGGGGACCTGCTCATCGCTCTCCCTTCATCGGGGCTCCACACCAACGGGTATTCTCTCGCCCGCCGCATACTGTTCGAGGCAGGTGGGTTGGAGATCCACGACCTGGTTCCGGGGATGGGGGAGACTGTGGTATCAGCTCTTTTGAGGATTCACAGGAGCTATCTGCCAGTCCTCGGGCCAGAGCTTCGGAAGGGATCACTGGTCGCGCTGGCTCACATCACAGGTGGTGGGCTGCCGGGCAACCTCCCCCGATCGCTTCCCGAGGGACTGGGCGCGGAGGTTCAGAGAGACTCGTGGGAGATCCCGGCTCTCTTCAAGGCGCTTCAAGAACTCGGCGAGGTCGAAGAAAGCGAGATGTACCGGGTATTCAACATGGGCGTCGGGATGGTGGCCGTGGCCTCGAGGCAGGAAGCCTCTTCAGTCCTGGCCCGACTACACGACTCCGGAGAGGATGCGTGGATACTAGGCGAGGTGAGCGAGGGAGCGGGTGTGCGTTTTGTCTAGGAAACCAGCTGAATTGTGGTCCTTCACGAGGTATGAGATGAGGCTCCTGACGGTCCTCGCTGTGGCCCTAAGTTTTCTCGTGCCTGCGTCCGTAACCGCGCAGGCGACCATCGAGCGACTCTGGTCCGAGTGCGCTGAGGGTGAACCTGGCCAGTTGGGTGCTCTCTGTGCAGATGCGGCCCTAGCGCTACAGGCGCTCCACGGAGGGATGGGACTCCAGATGACGGCGGGAGGAGCCCTTCCAGCCAGCCCGAGCACGGTCGGGTACCGGATAGAGGGGTCTCCTCGTATCGTCATAGATGTCGGCGGAACATGGGCCACGTTCCGTCATCCCGATCTCTCCTCATCAGGGGTCCAGGCGACCATCTCGGACAGGAGAAGCTCACTAGTCGGAGCGCGGCTGACAACGGTCGTGGGGGTCTTCGATGGCTTCTCCCCTCTTCCGGCCCTGGGTGGAATCTTGGCCGTCGACGCGGTAGGAACCTTGCAACTGGTTCGGTCCCCGGCATCTCCTGGACTGCTCAGGTCCGCGATCGGTTGGGGGGGAGGGATTCGCGTTGGGGTCTTGCGTGAGTCGTTTTTGCTCCCCGGTGTGACTGTCTCGGGCCTGTACCATGGGGCCAGTGAACTCCAGTTTGGGACTATTGAGGAGACCGGGGCGCTGGCGGTTCTTGAACCGGCTATGACATCGGCCCGTGTCATCGTTGGTAAGGACCTCTGGCCACTTGGTCTTTCGGCGGGTGTTGGTTGGGATTGGTATCGGGGGAGCGGCCGGATTGAGGCGCGTCTCTCAAGCCCCTCGGAACCAGGCCCCGTCAATGCGATTACCGGTCTGCGCCCCTTGTCGATGAACCGCCGGTATCTATTTGGGGGGGCCAATTTCACCTGGGTGATCACCCAGATAGCGGCGGAGGTTGCCTGGGCTCAAGAGGGGTCTCCGATTGCGGACCTGGAAGGTACGGGTCCCTTTCGCCCGGGTGGTACGGAGTTACAGGGGACGCTGACGTTCCGGGTAATTTACTGACAGAGGGATATAGAGAGTTGGACACTACCGCACCCGTTGCCACCGTAATCTCTGCGGTCGACCGCCGATCTATGGATCGGGCGGTCGAGTTAGGGCGCCGTGGATGGGGACGTGTGCAGCCGAATCCCATGGTGGGTTGTGTCCTGGTCCGTCAGGGTGAGGTCGTCGGAGAGGGTTGGCACCGGGAATTCGGCGGCCCACACGCTGAGATCGTCGCCCTGTCGGAGGCCGGGGCGGAAGCGAAGGGAGCGACGGCCTATATCAGCCTGGAGCCGTGCCATCATGAAGGTAAGACACCTCCTTGCTCAGTGGCTTTGAGAGGTGCAGGGGTCAGTCGCATGGTGTTCGGTGCGCCTGATCCAGGGAGGGAGTCCGGCGGTGGAGCGGCGGCTTTGAGAGCGGGAGGCGTCGATGTTGTAGGACCCGTGCTCACCGAACGAGAATCCCGCCGGGAGAATCCCGCGTTTTTTCAGACCACTCTGGAAAGGCCCTGGGTGGCATTAAAGCTCGCGGTATCACTGGATGGGAAAATCTCCTCCAAGCCCGGAGTTAGGACCGAGATCTCCGGGACTAAGGCGAATGATCGAGTCCAGTGGTTGAGGGCGGGATTCGACGCGATTCTCGTTGGCACGAACACGGCCCTGGTGGATGACCCTCTGCTTACGGTGAGAGGAAAGCTCAAGCCGCGCGTTCCGCCCCGGCGTGTTATTCTCGATGCGGAGGGGAAGGTGAGCGCCAAGGCGAGAGTGCTGCATGAGGGGGACGCGCCGGTCAGCTTCTTCACCACGACCTCTAGCCCGGACGCGTGGAGGGTCCCGATTGAGGCTGCTGGAGCGACGGTGTCAGAGGTTTCGGCTGGATCTCACGGCGGGGTATCCTTGTCTGCCACGCTTGGCATCCTCCGAGAGGAAGGTGTCCGAATCCTTCTGTGCGAGGGAGGCGGTAGTGTAGGTTCGGGGCTCCTCACAGGGGGGTTGGTGGACCGTCTCTATCTGATCGTAGCTCCGAAGCTCATCGGGCCTGAGGGAGTGTCCGCCTTCCAATGGATTGATAATTTGGGCCTATCCTTCCCGCCGCAAGTCAGTGAGCACTCGGGACGTCCCATAGGTGATTGGGTACTGAGTGAGGAGCTGAGACAGCTCGGACACGATGTCTGGATGGTGTTGGAGCCAGGGGGGAGTGATGTTTACAGGAATCGTTGAGGCTATGGGCTGGATCGCGAAGACAGGGGATGCTGATGGGCTGCGGGAGTTTCGGGTCGATACGCCTCCTGGGTTTTTAGAAGGCGTTCGGGTCGGGGCGTCGATCGCGGTAGACGGAGCCTGCCTGACTCCCATAGACGTCCACCCGGAAGGGTTTACGGTTGAGGTTGTCGGGACCACCCTCTCGCGTACCGTGGCCGGTGGCTATTGTGAGGGAAGTGTCGTAAACCTGGAGAGGGCCATGGCGTTTGGCAATCGTCTTGACGGACATCTCCTTCAGGGACATGTAGATGGCATTGGCCACTTGTTGCAAATTCGAGATGTGGGTGGGTTCCGAATCCTGGAGGCCTCCATTCCTTTGGAGGTTCACGAGCTAACCCTGATACATGGCTCCATCGCCCTGAACGGGGTCAGTCTGACCGTGAACCGGTTAGAATCTGACGACCGTGTGGAGGTTTCGGTGATTCCGCACACATGGGAAGCGACGAACTTCCGATATCTGTCCCCGGGTGATCCGATCAACGTCGAGGGGGACCTGATCGGGAAGTATGTGGGTAGGGTGCTCCGGTACAAGGAGAACGGATTAGGAGGAGAGTCCTGAGATGCCCTTTGATCGTATCGAAGAGGCTATAGCGGATATCGGCAGCGGTAAAATGGTCATCGTGGCTGACGACGAGGACCGTGAGAACGAAGGAGATCTCGTTTGCGCTGCATCGCAGATCACGGCCGACCACGTGAACTTCATGACCAAGTACGGTCGCGGCCTTATCTGCGTGGCGCTCACGCTCGAGCGAGCGGAAGCACTTGATCTTCCCCTGATGACTAACCGTAACACTGACCCACAGAAGACCGCGTTTACCATCTCAGTTGATGCGCATCAGCGGTTTGGGGTCACGACTGGAATCAGTTCTCAAGACCGCGCAACGACCATCCGGGTCCTCGCGGACGCTGGGTCCAGCGAGTCAGACCTTCGGAGGCCCGGCCACATCTTCCCTCTCCGGTCCCAGCCAGGGGGCGTGCTCCGGCGAGTTGGGCAGACTGAGGCGTCGGTCGATCTTGCGCGGCTTGGTGGCCTGCCCCCGGTCGGCGTGATCTGCGAGATCCTGAATTCCGACGGATCGATGGCCCGCAGGCCCCAGCTGGAAGAGTTCGCCGAGAAGCACGGACTCAAGTTCATCACGGTCGCTCAACTGGTCGCGTATCGGCTCACCAAAGAGCGGTTGGTCCAGCGGATCGCGAACGTCACTCTCCCGACGCCCCATGGTGACTTCCAGCTCATCGGGTATGAGAGCCTGATCGACGACCGGGAGCACGTGGCGTTGGTGAAGGGCGACATCGAGAATCAAGACGAGGTGCTGGTGAGAATGCATTCCGAGTGTCTGACCGGGGATGTTTTCGGATCTATGCGGTGCGACTGTGGGGAGCAGCTGAACGCCGCGATGGCCCGCATCCAAAAGGAAGGGGTTGGAGCGGTCGTTTACCTGCGACAGGAGGGGCGAGGGATGGGTCTAGGCAACAAGCTCAGAGCCTACGAGCTCCAGGAAGGGGGCCAGGACACGGTGGAGGCGAATCTGACTCTGGGTTTCAAGCCCGATCTTCGCGACTATGGAATCGGAGCACAGATCCTGGTGGATCTAGGGCTGACAAAAATTCGTCTTCTCACCAACAACCCGAAGAAGATCGTGGGGTTGGAGGGGTACGGCTTGGAGATAACTGGCCGCGAACCGATTCGAATCGAGCCTGGTCGATACAATGCCGGCTATCTGGAAACGAAGCGACGAAAATTAGGGCATCTACCTTGAGGTCGAAGCCCGGTAGGGAGGTAGAACCTGTTGAGTTGCTGAAGGGCGTGACGGAGATGACCGGGTCTCGTGACGGGACAGGAAGGCGGTTCGCGCTCGTAGCGGCACGATTCAATGAGTCGATCACCTCTCGTCTTCTCGTAGGAGCTGCGGATGCTCTAGTCCAGCACGGGGTGGCTGTCGACGACCTAAAAGTGCTGCGCGTTCCCGGAGTGTGGGAACTACCCTCAGCTTGCGCACGAGTGCTGAAACAGGGAGGGATCGACACTGTGATTGCCTTGGGCTGTGTGATCAGAGGAGAGACCCCTCACTTCGAATTCATTGCGAGGGAGGCAGCCCGAGGGTTGGGAGCTCTTTCCGTCCGAACACCCATCCCCATCGTGTTCGGTGTTCTTACCACCGATACGTTCGAGCAGGCTCTCGACCGGGCTGGCCCGGGAGAAAGGAACAAGGGCCGAGAGGCAGCCCTCTCGGCGCTCGAAATGGCGAATCTCTTCAGCGAGCTTCGGTGAGTCGGCAAGCCGGTAGTGTTTCCCTTGATCGCAGGGAGCGAATCGACCGAATGCGGGCTAGGTCCTGGGTACTCCAGATCCTGTACCTCGCGGAGATTCAGGGATCGGGGCATCCTCTCTCCGAGGCGATGGATACGGTGTTCCGGACTCGGAGCGTTTCACCTCAGCGAATTCCGTTGGTGGTGAGGTATGTGGAGGTGTTGGATCAGCATCTGGATCAGATTGACGGGGCGATCAGCGACTCGATGGACAACTGGCGGCTGGAACGCCTTTCACGGGTAGATCGATCCGTCCTGCGACTTGCGGTAGCAGAGATCTTCTTCCCCCGGGACGTGCCCCCGAAAGTGGCGATCCAGGAAGGCATTCGTCTGGCCGGTCAGTATGGGGGCGGTGACTCACCCCGATTCGTAAACGGAGTCCTGGACGCAGTCTACAGGGGTCACGCCGGCCACGGCGAACGCCCCTGAGCTTTCTCTAGAGATGAATCTCCTGGTGATGAATTGGTTGGACCGGGAGAATCCCGAGGCAGGGGGGGCGGAGCTCCACCTTCACGAGACATTCGGTCGGTTCGCTGAGCGGGGTTGGGGCGTAACCTTGGTTACTTCAGGGTGGCCCGGGGCCCCCCAACGGGCGAGGCTGGATCGGATAGAGGTCCATCGGGTCGGTGGGCGACATTCGTATCCGGTATTGGCGCCTCGATACGTGCGGAGATCCCTTTCTAAGCAAGCGTTCGATTTGACAGTTGAAGACCTCAACAAGGCCCCCCTCTTCTCGCCTATTTGGGCGCCGAGCCCGTGCCTCCTGATTGTTCATCATCTCTTTGGTTCCACGGGATTCCAGGGGGCTAGTGTTGCCGTCGCCGCCGTGACTTCTCTGCTTGAGAAACCGCTCCCGAAGGTCTACCGAGAGGTGCCCGTCGTTGTCGTCTCCGAGAGTACCCGCGCCGATCTGATAGAGCGCGGTTTTCGGGGGGATCAGATCCAAATCGTGGAAAATGGGGTGGACACCACGAGGTACAAACCCGTCGTCGAATTCGAACGCTTCAAGGAAGCTACGTTGCTCTATCTCGGCCGGTTAAAGAGGTACAAGCGGGTCGATCTAATCCTGGCCGCGGTAGCCAGGCTGAGGAGTCAGGGAGTGTACGTGAAACTTCTCGTCGCAGGGCAGGGAGACCACCGCTCGAAGCTCAAGCGCCAGGCGGTCGATTTGGGCTTGGGCCTTGAGGCTGTGGAATTCCTCGGTTTCGTGTCGGAACAGAAGAAGCTGGAGCTTCTTCAGCGCGCCTGGGTACACGTCCTAACCTCCGCGAAGGAGGGTTGGGGCATCTCGAACCTGGAGGCGTCTGCGTGCGCTACTCCCACGGTCGCAAGTGATTCGCCGGGCCTGAGGGACTCGGTGATCGATCAACGAACCGGGTTCCTCGTTCGCCACGGAGACACCCATGCTCTTGCCGCGAAGATTCGCCTTCTTGTGTCCGACCGTACGCTACGCAGTCGGATGGGCGACAACGCCCGCGAGTTTGCCTTGAGCCTTTCATGGGATCGGACTGCCGATCGACTCGGATCACTACTTGAAGCGGCTGTGGCTAGTCGGCATGGGGGAGACTAGCTTCCGGGCCGAACGTGTGGCACGCTCGACGAGCCGTCGGCCGGGCCCCGAAACTATCTGAGCTTGCAGGTGAGGAGGAGTGACTGAGCCGGTGGCAGAAGCCCTAAGGATCCAGGAGCTCCTCGATGACCGGGGAAGCTCGCTCTATCTTGAGCTCCTGACGCCGAACGTCTCATTGGAAGGAGTATGCTCAGACCCGGACGTGGCGAGTCCGGGGTTGGCGGTAGCGGGATTTGTGGAACGCTTCCCTACCGGGCGAATGCAGGTGTTTGGACAGACCGAGATGATGTATTTGGCCACTCTGGCCCCTGACCCTCGACGGGAGTGTTTGGAGTCGTTTTTCTCTCGGGGAGTTCCCGCTGCTTTTGTGACCAAGGGTCAAGAGGTTCCGGACGTCCTCCTTGAGACGGCCGCTGGCCATGGCGTCCCGGTGTTCGGAACCGTACTCACAACCAAAGACTTCTTCCGCAGACTCAAGCCCTACCTCGAGTTCGCGCTTGCGCCGTCCACCTCTATACATGGCTCCCTCGCCGACGTCTACGGTGTTGGGCTTCTCTTCATAGGGAGCAGCGGTATCGGGAAGAGTGAATGCGTTCTTGATCTGGTTGAGCGGGGACACCGGGTGGTGGCGGACGACCTCATCCTGGTTTCGCGCAGAGGGCACGATGTTCTGATCGGGAAAGGCCATGAGCTTCAGAAGCACCACATGGAGATCCGAGGGGTCGGGATCATTGATGTGAAGGCGTTGTTTGGGATTCGTGCCATCCGACAGCAGAAGCGGATTGAGGTAGTTGTTCAGCTTGAGGAGTGGGACGATACCCAGAGCTACGACCGGACTGGGCTCAATCCGGAGCAATGCGAGATCCTCGAGGTGTGCGTTCCGAAGGTAACCATCCCTCTGAATCCAGGAAAAAACATCACGGTGATCTCGGAGATAGTGGCCATGAACCACCTCCTGAAATACTCAGGGGTTGATTCGGCTGAGCAGTTTGACCGTGAGCTTCAGCGTAGGATGGCCCCGGTCACGGAGTATCTTGAGGAAGACTATGAGTAGCAGGGTCGAAGCCTCCCCCATTGTACCCAACACCAAAGGAATCGTCTTGTAACCTGCTGCAGTTTGCACTCCGTGGGTGGGGTCTGACCGTAGGTCGAAGACTGGGTTTCGACGTGGGAGGTGCCTTGGAGAGAGTTCAGCTGGTCCAGTGGTCGAAACGCCTGGAATCTGCCGGGGTCTTTGTCCTCGGTGCTTTGTTGGGACTTCTCCTGGGCAAACGGCTCGCGCTCCCGGGCTTGGACTTTCTCTGGATGTCTGCCGGATGTGCGTTGCTTCTCAGCGGCATTCTCAGGGGGGAAGCCCTTCTACGGTGGGCGCCCCTGCTCCTGCTGCTTCTAATCGCCCTGGCCTGGTCATGTCTCCCGGCCCCGTGGGGGCAGGAGAAGGCTGAAAGAGCGCCTCGTGATGACTGATACTGGGGGAATAGAACGGAAGGTTCGGATTCAGAATCGGAAAGGGCTTCACTCGAGGCCCGCGGCTGAGTTCGTGAAATTGGCCGGGACATTCTGGGCGGAAATCCGCCTGACAAAAGGTGATCTTCAGGTAAACGGAAAGAGCATTATGGGGGTTTTGATGCTTGCGGCTGAACAGGGTACCGAACTCGTGATTCAGGCGAAGGGTTCAGACGCCAGGGACGCTGCTGATGCTCTGGAAGAGCTTGTCGAGAGTGGATTTGGGGAGAGTTGATGATAGACCACGTGTACGATGGATTGCCGATCTCCGAGGGGATTGCCTTCGGACCAGTTCGCCTGGTGCGGTGGAGAGTTCCGAAGGTTCCACACCGGATGTTGTCTGAGCGCGGTGCGGAAGCTGAAGTCGAGCGATTTCGGGAGGCACTCGTCTGGGCGGATAGCCGACTGCACGAGGTCCGTGACAGTACGGAGGGGAGATTGGGGCACATGGAGGCACGGATCTTCGAGCCACAACTTCTAATGCTTGAGGATGGGGACCTCATCGATGGCACTCTCCGCTATATCCGAGAGAATAGACTTACTGCGCCGCGTGCTTTCGAGTGGCGAGTTCTCGAGCTTCAGGCCAGGTGGATCCGGACGTCCAATCCGATGGTGCTTGATCGGCTCAACGATCTCGAGGATGTTCTCGTTCGAGTCCTTCACAGACTTCTTGATCTCCCCGAGCCTGGTGATTTCGTTGGGGATGGAGATCCGGCGATCATCATTGCCCGAACACTTACGCCCTCGCTGACTGTACAGATGGATCCAGAGCGAGTTCTTGGTCTGGCTACAGATCTCGGGACTCGAACGTCCCATTGGGCGATTCTAGCCAGGTCTCTGGAGATTCCGGCCGTCGGTGGGCTTGTGGACGTTTCGCGAAAGGTGGTGGGTGGGGAGGACGCAATTCTGGATGGCCGAATCGGTCGGATCGTTGTCAATCCGGACGAGCGGGATCGGGCCGTCTACCAGGAACGCAGGGTTCAGATTCAGGAATGGGAAGAGGAGCTAGCGGAGGTCGTAAACCTAGACTCTGTCACTCTAGATGGTCAGCCGATTGCGCTCCGGGCTAACCTGGATTTGCCATCCGAGGCTGTTCGTGCCCGGGAGCACGGTGCGGAGGGGGTTGGGCTCTTCCGTACCGAATTTCTTGTAGTGGGTCGTAGCTCTATGCCGCAGGAGGAGGAGCAGTACTGCGAATACCGCCAGGTAGTGGAGGCGTTTCCGAACCGTGCCGTGGTCATTCGGACCTTCGATCTCGGTGGGGACAAGTTCCCGATGTTCCTCCACATGCCCGCCGGGGATAACCCATTTTTGGGTTGGCGAGCGATCCGGGTTTGTCTGGATAATCTGGATCTCTTTCGGCCACAGCTTCGCGCGATTCTTCGGGCCACGGCCCACGGGGATGTTCGGATCATGATCCCTCTCGTAAACGATGTGGCGGAAGTCGTCCAGGTCCGAGAGCTCCTCGGGGAAGAGGAGGAGTCTCTTAGGCGAGAGGGGATTCCCTTCTACACCGGGTACAAGCTCGGTTGCCTGATTGAGACTCCGGCTGCTGCCCTCGAGGCGGTCGAGCTTGCCCGACATTGTGACTTCTTCTCCATTGGGACAAATGACCTGGTCCAGTACACGCTGGCGGTCGATCGTTCGAACGCTCGACTTGCGAATCTTTATAACCCGTTTCACCCGGCGGTGGTACGGCAACTCCACCAAGTCTCTCGGGTGGCGAGAGCGGCGGGGATCGAGGTATCCGTCTGTGGAGAAATCGCCGCGAATCCTCTTGGGGCCTTTCTTCTTCTCGGCCTTGACATCACGTCACTTTCGGTGACGTGGCCGAGTCTTCCGGAGATGAAGAAGATGATCCGGAGCGTACGAATCGAGGATGCACGGGCGGCTGCCCGAAGGGCGCTGGCGGCGTCCACATCAAGAGATGTTACTGAGGAACTCGCTGCGGGAATCGGGTCAGCGGTGGACCTGGCCGCCTTCTCGGGCCGCTGGAGCTTGTCCGTGTCCTGAGAGATATTTATCCTAACGCGCTTCTTCGCGACCGACCCAATTCATTAGGGTCCGAGCCTTCCCCGGGGGTGTTCCCCTCCCATCCTAGCTACGTGAGGTCACCAGTTGAGTCTTTGTCACTTTTCGTCGGAGTCCGTTTCCGAGGGGCATCCGGACAAGGTCGCAGATCGGATATCTGACGCCGTTCTTGACGCGATCATCGCTGACGATCCGGAAGCTCGGGTAGCGTGCGAGACCATGGTCACGACGGGGCTGGCTCTTGTCGCAGGAGAGATCACGACTAGTGCCACCGTCGAGATTCCCACTATCGTTCGGGACACACTGATTGACATCGGTTACGACAAAGCAGAGTACGGCATTGATGGGCACACCTGTGCCGTTTTGACTTCAATCGATCGACAGTCGCAGGACATTGCGCTGGGAGTCGATATCGGTGGGGCTGGTGACCAGGGGATGATGTTTGGTTTTGCCACGGACGAGTCGGATGAGTTCATGCCCACTCCGCTGGTCTGCGCTCATCGGCTAACTCGTGCTTTGGGGGTGGCTCTACGCTCGAAGGAGATTCCTTGGCTACGGCCGGATGGGAAATCTCAGGTGACGGTGGCATATGAGGGTAATCGCCCGGTCAAGGTCACGGCGGTGGTCCTGAGTGCTCATCATGCCCCCGACGTCACAATTGAGGAGATCAGGGACACGCTCCGACGTGACATCATTGAACCGAACCTTCCTTCGGATCTTTTTGATCCGGATGATGCCGCGATCCACGTGAACCCCACGGGGAGGTTCGTGACGGGCGGTCCGCAAGGAGATGTAGGACTCACCGGTCGAAAGATCATCGTGGATACGTATGGTGGAATGGGTCGGCATGGAGGGGGTGCATTCTCTGGGAAGGACCCTACGAAGGTCGACCGCTCAGCCGCATACGCGTCCCGCTGGGCTGCCAAAAATGTGGTGGCGTGTGGGGCGGCTCAACGTTGCGAGATTCAGCTAGCTTACGCCATTGGAGTCTCAGATCCGGTCTCGATTTGGGTGGATACCCTTGAGACAGGAGTGGTGCCGGATCAACAGATCGCTGCCGCCCTGAGCAAAGTATTTGATTTCAGGCCGGCCACGATCATCCGGGACCTAGATCTCCGACGACCTATCTTCGGACCGACTTCAGCGTATGGCCATTTCGGGCGGATTCCTTCTACCCTAGAGCGTCTGGGCCAGCAGGTGACGGTCTTTCCCTGGGAGCGCACGGATCGGGTGGATGAGATTCGTTCCGCCCTCAAGCTTTGAATTTCCCCGGGCAAGCCGGTGGGAGCTGGATTGAGGAGTGGGCTCACGACCTACGAGGTGGGGTAGGGTGAACCAGAATCTGTCTCCGGAGTACCTTGGGCAAGATGTCACGACGGATTCGAGGGGGGATCGTTACCTCGGGAGGGATAGCCGTGCTGGTCGAAGTAAAGGTGCAAAGCTTGGGGCTGGATCGGACCTCCAACATGCCGGTTCTAATTCTCCAGGAGATAGAGGGAGACCGAGTGCTTCCGATTTGGATTGGTCCGGGAGAGGCCTCTGCTATAGCGATGCAGCTCGCTGACATGAAGTTCTCGCGCCCTCTGACGCACGACCTGCTGGCCTCGGTTCTATCCGGACTTGGTGGAGAACTCCGGCGTGTGGTGATTACGCGCGTCGCCGATTCTACCTACTATGCCGAGTTAATGATCGAGAGGGGTAAAGACCAGATTAGCGTGGATGCGCGGCCCTCTGATTCGATTGCCGTTGCGCTCCGCGCAGACGCTCGAATCTTCACTGAAGAAGAGCTTCTTGAACGAGCGTCTATCGAGATTTCTGAAGAGGATACCAACTTCACCCTTGAGGGCACAGAATCAGAATCCGAGGGGGGTTCTCCTTTTTCGAATGCTGACGAACTCAAGGAATACCTCCGCCAGTTGAATCCGGAAGACTTCGGCCGGTTCTCGCCCTGAGAATGTCCAGGGTCCCTCCCTCCCTCTTCCTCCTAGTTGTCGTTGCCATACCGGCCGCGGTCCAGAGCCAAGTGGATCCCGTTCTCTCGGGCAGGCTCCTCGTTTCCGGTGTTCCCGCTGATACGGGGACCGTGGTCCTGCACCGTGTGACGCCAGCGGAGGCGGGAGACATTGATTCAACCTCAGTCGGAGCCGATGGGGGCTTTTCCTTCCAGCTCCCCAACCTGCCATTTCCGGGATCCGGTGAGATTTTCATTGCCTCCGCGCGCTTTGATGAGATTCTGTATGTGGGTGTCCCGATTTCGGATCCGATTCAGCTTGATTCGCTGTATGCGATCAGAGCTTTTCCCGCTCAGATGGTTCCGCTAGAAGGCATGACGTTTCCGGTGTCTCGAAGGGAGGTCTGGGTCGACGAAGGACCGATCGGTTGGCAAATCACAGATGTGCTGGAGATTCGCAACTCCCAGGCCATGACATTGGTCCCCCTGGTCGATGACGGTCCAGTCTGGCGGTATCCTCTACCTTCCGGCGCAATCGGTGCTCGAATCCTCCAGGTCGGTCCCTCTGCTGGTCTGGCTCGGGTTGACGGGACGACCCTCATCGCTTCGAATCCGGTGATTCCGGCTGAGAATTACTATATCGTCCAGTACGATCTAGAGTCCATCGAGTTCGATATCCCTCTGCCGGGAGAGACAGGCCTGATCCAGGTCATGGTTCGTGAACCCGCTCCGGCGATCCGGGTGGAGGGTTTGGCCCGCCAGCCCCCTGAAGAGATTGAGGTAGGAGCCTCGTTCATGAGATGGGCAGGACAGACTTTGGTAGATCAGAATATTTCAGTTCGCCTCGGGGAAGAGGGTGGATCGACTGCTGTCGTCTGGATGTCCGTGGCCCTAGCGCTCCTCCTCGCCGGGGCCGGCTCGTTAGTCATTCGGCGGGATCCTGTCCCAGCGGTGCCCCGGACCTCGGTTCGGATGCGGAAGGAAATCTTGATCGACGTGGCGAAGCTGGATGAGGTGTACGCAAGTCTCGAGCGGTCGAACCCGAAGGAGGAGGCCCGGTATCGGCATCGCCGCTCTGCGTTAGTCCGGGAACTGGAGCGTAAGAGGGGAGGTGGAGGTCCACCGGCATCCACATGACGCTGGTAACCTCCGATGGGATTCTCCTGCGGTCACATGAATACTCCGAGTCATCTCGAATTTTTCGGTTTCTCACACCTGACCTGGGTATCGTATCCCTGATTGGGAAAGGGGTGAGAAAGCGAGGCGCCCGGGGGGAAACTCCGATCCAGACGTTCAGCGAGGGGTCGCTGACCTTCCTGTACAGGCCGAGCCGCGACCTTCACACCCTTCGAGAGTTTCAACCACAACAGGATTCACTCGCACTGGGGCGTGGGATACAGCGCTTTTTCGGGGCGTCTCTCGTCGCCGAACTACTCCTCCAATATAACCTGGAGGAGGGGGATCCTGCGCTCTACAGATGGGTGCGTGAGGTTTTCTTGCGGCTGGCAACTGTGAGGGAGTCGGAGGTCTTGGGATGGACTCTATCAGGAGGATGGAGGACGCTGGCACAGCTCGGCTTCCCCCCACGGCTGTCACAGTGTGTGAAATGTAATGGAGCCCTTGGCGGTCTTGGTGAGGAGGCAGTCGAGGAGTTGGACCAATTTGATCTATCGGCAGGAGGGTTGTCTTGCACCAAATGTTCGGCTGACTCGGCGCTTCCCAGGGTCGGTCCTGAGGCCCGCCACGACCTAGCCCTTCTGGTCGAGGGAAAGCCACCCTTGGAGCTTCGGGGTGAGGACGCACATATCTCTATTTTGGAGGGATATGCGATGCATCATCTTGAGCCGAGAGAGAGATTCCAGTCCTTCGCCACGCTCCGTTCAACGCTGAGCGAAATGTAGACTCAAGGGTGCAAGATCATATAGCTCGTGGTTCTGCGTCGGGGTAAAGCTCCGACACGAAACCCTTGGCCATCGGTTTCAGGGCCCAGAATCTTCAGGAAGCCCGATCCTCGAGGAGTTGCAGAAACTCCTCTGGGGCCGAGAGCTCTGAGAGTTTGGTGGGAACTTCGGGATCCTTGGCGAACTGAGCGATCTTACCAAGGACCGGTAGATATTGGTTGGAGACCTCCAGGGGAGGGGCAACGATCAGAAAGAAGTGCCTAACCAGATCGCCATCGATTGAGTCGAAGTCTATCCCGACGGACTTTCTCCCGTACGCAAGCCGAAGTTTACTCACGACGCGCGAGCGGCAGTGTGGGATCGAAATCTTCCTTCCGATTCCGGTTGAGCCTAGGTTCTCGCGCTGTTTGAGCCTCTTGTAGAGACTTGTCCGCGAGTGGTCGTCCAAGTCGAGGAGCCCAACCAGTTCCTTGAGTATGTCGTCCTTCGAGTTAGCTTCTAATTCGAGTTCGACAGAGCCGACCTCGAATAACTCACGTAACTTCATTCTATTGCCTCCGTGACGAACCCCATTTGGATGCCGATTCGCCCGTCAATCATTCATGAGCTTGATGGAACGTGGAACGTTACAGGAACGCTTGGGGGATGTCAAAGGATGACTCTCGGGGCCCGTAGGGGCGCTTCCCCGCTTCACTCAAAGTGTTCCACCAGATAACTTATTCCTATGGTTGTCAACGTACTGGAGCTTCTCGCGGGGGACTATGTTCCCCTCTACTTGGCCCCTCAGGCCGGGGTTAGCGAATCTCCGTTTCGACGTCTATGTAGGCGTTTCGGAGCGGACGTTGTAGTAAGCGAATTTGTCAGTGCTGAAGGAATTCTGCGGGGGAACAATCGCACGCTGGACTATCTCCGATTCTCTGAGGACGAGCGCCCCATCGGTGTACAGATCTTTGGAGCAGATCCGGATAGGATGGCGAAAGCAGCAGCGTTTGTGAACGATACGTTCCGACCAGACTTCATCGACATCAATTTCGGTTGTCCTGTAAAGAAGGTTGTCAAGCGAAATGGTGGATCAGGATGCCTCCGGGATTTGGACTTAGTGTCGCGGATTGTCGCAGTGGTTGCCGATGCCACTTCAGTTCCAACGACGGTGAAAATTCGCAGTGGGTACGACCAGAAGACCCGAGATGCGGTTGCGATTGGAAGAGTGTGTGAAGATGCTGGTGCCGATGCGATTACGCTGCATCCCAGGACTCGAAACGAGATGTATTCCGGCAAGGCCGACTGGGAGGAGATTCGGGCACTCAAGGAGGCTCTCGACATCCCGGTGATCGGAAACGGTGATGTCCGGACCGGTGAGGACGCCGCGAAAATGCGGAGACTCACCGGTTGTGACGGCATCATGATCGCGCGAGGCTCACATGGTGATCCCTGGCTATTCAGACAGGCCAGAGCTGCGCTTTCTGGGGAGACCATTCCATCTGATCCGGACGTTGAGGAGCGGTTCAGAATCTGCTTGGAACACGCGCAGAATGCGTTGATCTATGGTGAAGATGCGGATCGAGGGATGCTCGAATTTCGTAAGCACCTCGGATGGTATATGAAAGGCCTTCCGTCTAGTCGGGAACTGAGGCAGGATCTCTTCCAAGCGACATCACTAGACCAAGTACGGTCACGCCTCGAGCAGTACAGAGAGCGACACCTCGCTGGCAAGCCCTCTGAGTTGGAACCGCAAGCGTCTGCAGTCGTATCATGAGGAGTGCGGCGTCTGCACCAAATCAAAGGTTCTTTTTTTGCCGTATCAGTTTTGACGAATCTGGGGGCGTCATGGTTTCGACGTGTTTAGTGAGGTTGAAGCTGCGTGCCGAGGTCCCCGGGGCCTCGTAAATACATCCGGGAAATTTCACAAACGCCAACGATAACCTGGCGATGGCTGCGTAAGGTTCGTCCTTACTGATGGCCCGTCTCTTGAGGAGCCTGCCCGAGGCGATTCTTGAAGGCGACGAAAAGTCGGGCTGGTCTTCCAATGATGCTGTCTCATTGGGGACAAGAACTTTCGGCAGCTAGCCCAGGTCGGCCGTGCCCTGGCCGAGCCCGGTAGCGAATATGACAGGGTAACACGCACGTAGACGCTTTGACGGATCTATTCGCGGACGCGGGTTCGACTCCCGCCGCCTCCATCAAAGATGGTCCCGGGATCAGGGTGATCCTGGGACCATCTTTGGTTTCCAGTTTTGGCGGCGGTAGAGCGGCGGGAACAGAGGCCGTCTGGGCTTCGTGCTCCTAGGGAAGAAGTTCGCGTGGGCTATACCGCAGGAAGAAGACGCCCTCCTGACGGCTGGAAACGACGATTGTTCCGCTCTCGAAGAACGGGTAGTTCGACCAAGATCCATCCATCGCCACAGACTCGGTCCATGGGACTGTGTCTAGGAATCCGACCTCGAAGGGGTTCACTGGGTCACTGATGTTTAGGATCCGGAGTCCACTCACATAGTTCGACTGGTACATCAGATTACCCTTGATGTACAGGTTGTGATCGGTAGTGAGGGTCTCTCCAAAATGCTCCCTGGCCAAGATCGGGTCTTCGAGGTCAGATACGTCCCAGATCAGGGTGCGTGTGCCCTCCATCGCCGGGGGACCGCCTCGTTCCGCAGCCCCTTCGTCAAGCTCGTCGTTCATGAAAAAGTAACGATGGTCTTCAGTGATCCACCCTTGGTGTGCGTAGGCTGCGTTTGGATAAGAAGCACTAGACAAGGAGGCAGGGTTCTCTTTATCTGTCACATCGGCGATGGAGAGTGCGGTTTCGTTGGAGCCGAAGCAAATCTCCTTCCCGACATGTTCGGTGTCGGGCCCCTGGTAGATGATGCACATAGCATCGTGGGTATATCCTGTCCCCGCGCGTCCCGTGGTGCTGTCCTGAAAACACCCGACAAACATCGGATCCGTCGGCTCATTGATGTCGATCATGTGGAGTCCCCCTCCACAGGTGTCACCACCTGAGTTCGCCCCCACGGCGTACGCGATACCGGTGTCCTCATTGATAGCGATGTTATGCACACTTGCGACTCGATCATACAATGCGTCGGGCTCGAACTCGCCGGGCAGGTTGGTAACCTCACGAAGTCGCGTGAGGTCAAACACCTGCATTCCGTGTTCACCTGCGCCATCGGCCACGACGAAAACGTGATTTTGGAACACCTTCATGTCTCGCCATGCGGCGGTCTGGGACCCACGGGTCTTCGGCAGGTTACCCAGATAGTTGGGATTGTGAGGGTCTGACACATCAATGAAGGCCGTGCCATCTGTGCGGCCCACGATCGCGTATTCACGGGCTGTTTGGGGATCGCTCCAACCCCAGACGTCATTCGTCTGGATCCCACGTCCACCTCCGATAGCATCAACCGGGAGAAAGGAGAGGATATCCACCCGCGAACAGCCGAACTGGTCTGCGGTACCGTCTTCGCTGCAGGTGACCTCTCCCCCAGCTATCTCAGGGAGACCAGGCTCTCCAGGAATCAGAAGCTTGGATTCGGAAACCCAATCTCCTCCCTGGTGTCTCATCACTATTGCAGAGCCGAAGCCCCCGTCGTCGCCCGGTTGACCAATGACTGAAAGGTCATCCGCGGTCGCAATGGTAGCACCAAATCCATCGCCGGAACCCACATCAATGGTACTCTCGATCCTATCGACTGCTTCGAAACCAGTGCCGTCGACATTGTAAGTAAAGCGATAGATCTTGCCTCCGGTTCCCGCACCAGGCGAGGAGATCCAGAGCTCGTTGCCCCTGGTGTGAAACGCGTGACCGAAGAAGGCGCCCCGTTGGCGATCGAATGCGCTTAGCGTGGTCCCACGAACCCAGGTAGCGGTTGTCGCTCGGCGAGTGAACGTGTAGACAGAGCCCTCCGCCCGATCACGCCCCGGCAGCCCCAAGAGGGCCATTCCCTGGAACCAGCCCACGCCAATCGCTCCGGCTCCCGGACCTCCAGGAAGTCCCGCGTCTCCAGGCTGCGATTCGTCCTCTGCCAACGCAAGTCGTGCTTCCTGGAACCAGGCTCCTTCCTCATCTTGGACAAACACGTATGCGGCACCGGAGACCTCCTCTCCCGCGAAAGACCCGACGATGAGCCGTTCGCCATCGTACGACAGCCCCCAGCCGAAAAATTCCTGCGGCGAGGGTGCCTCAGGC
Source organism: uncultured Gemmatimonadaceae bacterium (assembly GCA_964546115.1). Classification (GTDB taxonomy): domain Bacteria; phylum Gemmatimonadota; class Gemmatimonadetes; order Longimicrobiales; family Gaopeijiaceae; genus JAAXGI01. Next base: position 29,735 of record CAZJIM010000008.1, read on the forward strand.
TGCAGCAGCGCCTGCTCCATCCACATTCCCGATTCATCTTGCTGAAACACCCACACGGCGCCGACCCCACCGAAGCCCAGGGATGAAACGAAAAACAAATCCCCATAGAGTTGCCCGAATCTCCCAAATGCTTCCTCTTCACTCACATTGTCGGGCTGAAGGATGGAATCGAATTGCCAGTCGTCCCCCTCCCGGTGATACGTCCAAACCGCACCGGTCGAATTCTGGAAGAGGGTGCCTCCAATCAACAGCGAGCGATCATCCGCGACGATGAAGCGGCCAAAATAATCGCTCTCCTCTCCATGTGGAGGTGCCATTAGCGTACCGACCTTCTCCCATCCGTCGGCAGATGGTCCGTAGCGATGAATCGTGGCAGGACTTCGCCGGTCGAGGGGTTCCGCAATCAGGATCTCTCCATTTTGGATCGCTACCGCAGCGCCGAATTGCTGGGCTTGAAGGGGGGCGGCAAAGACCAGCGAGACCAGGAGCACCTTGGATCGTCCACTCATCGGAAATACCTCACGCTCGATTTGAACCACAATTCCACTCTGGACTGCCTCGATGCACAATACACGCCGCGAGGAGTTGTCATCCCTCAGCGGGGTAAATCGCGCCGGAAGAAGTGGGCGCCCCCACCCGTCCCGCCAACTACCAAGTCGGTGTCCCCGTCTCCATCGACATCGCCAAAAGTTGGGGTGCTCAGTCTCGGAAGGTTCTCCGGGGCAGGGAAGGGACTTGCCACTCGGGTGAAAGCGGGGCGGGACACATTTCCCTGGTTCTGATAGTAAACGATCCCATTCGTATCGGTTCCGATCGCGAGATCCAGGTCGCCGTCATCGTCGATATCGATAAGCGCCGGAAAGCTTCTTCGGCCAATATCGATGTCCTGATACTCTTCGCTGATCAGCTGAAAGCGTGGACTGCTTCTATCGCCAGTGTTCTCGAAGAGGTTGAGAGTACCGTCCGACTCACCCACGATTAGATCCAGGTCGCCATCAGCGTCGATATCTCCGAGGGTGGGGGTAGCGTTGCTGCCTCTCGGCAGCTGGACGAATGTAGAGTCTTCCAACTGAAATCGGGGAACTCGTCTCGAGCCGGTGTTCTTTATGTAGCGCAGATCGGCCAGCCAGGTGCCAAGGAGAATGTCCAGGTCCCCATCTCCGTCCAAATCGCCAAACGCTGGAGCATTATGGTACGAGCCATCTATATCGATCCGTCCGGCCGAATGGAACGCCGGTGCAGTGGGCGTCCCGACGTTCTCGAACCGGAACACATGCGATGTGGTGGAATCCTCAGGATCGATCCTGTTTCCAACGAGCAGGTCTAGGTCCCCGTCCCCGTCCAGATCAACGAACGATGGCACGCTTTCGCTCCCTACGTCTATCTGAGAAATGAACCGGCGAGTCTGGAGCTGGAATCCGTTGTCAGCGGTCTGAGTCAGGTGAAGGAGATTGTCTGCGGTCGTCATGTTCGGGTTATACGCGCCACCCAGGACGCCGATCAAGAGGTCTAGGTCTCCATCCCCGTCCATGTCACCGAACGTGGGGGCGTTGTACCCGCTGGTCTCCAGGGGATCGTTGAGAGGGAATTGTTGTGGTTCAGCTCGCAGATCGGGCTCAGTACACGATCCCCCATTCTCGATGAAGAGGAGTCCGGGCTCGAAGAAGTCCCCCCAGAAGAAGTCCACGTCACCATCCCCGTCGACGTCTGCCAAGGCCATCGTGTTCGCGCCGTGTCTCATCGTAGGAAGTCCACCAAAAAAGGGAGCTGGTCCTGCTCCAAGTGGCTCGAATCGCTGTGTAGGAACAATCCCATTGCGAATCCCGTCCGGGCTCCCGACGATCTCTATACCCTCGAACCGATCGGTAATGTGACGAAACTGTGAGGCGGCCGTGCCGATCCCACCAATTGTCTCGTAACGCGTAACTGTCCCGACCAATCGTCCTATCAGCAGGTCCAGCATCCCATCGCAGTCGATATCGGCTGCATTGGGGATGTTCTGTCGGTCAGAAAAGATAGGGGTGCCCCGGTTGTCTCGGAGGGTGTCCGCAATCAGCTCGAAGTCCGGACTGAGTGGGCTGCCCACGTTCCGGTATAGGCGCACATAGCTGAACGGCTCTTCAGCGAGAAGATCTTGGTCACCATCGTTGTCGATGTCCACAAATCTGTACCATTCCCCGATACTGAGGTCGGCGAACATCCTGGGGCGCCAGCGGTACAGTGGGCCCTCTGGAGTGTCCTCGTACTCGAAGAAGAGGAGTTGGTCGCTCATCTCCTGTATGAAGAGGTCTTGATCGCCGTCAGCGTCGATATCGACGAGCTGTGGGCGAGGGACGTTGAATCCCCCGAGGAAGGGAATGTCGTACGGAAGCCCATCGGGGGCGATGACCTCGAACGGGGTAACTTCACGCACCCAGCGAGTGCTCGCCACTGCTGATGTTGTCTTACCGGGAGGTTCCGAAGTAGGAGGCTGATACACAGCTGAACAGCCTACGACCAGACTGGCGAATGCCAGAGTCAATCCACGTGGGATCATGGTCACTATGCGAGGAGATGGATGATTGTCAGGCTTCTGGGGGTCCCTCATTGCCCCAAACGGGATGGAGCTTTTCATTGATCGCTTCTCGATCAGGATGCGTCAGTCTGGGTTCAAGTCGAGTCTTCCCGGCAAGCGGGAGGTGTAACCGAAAGGGTAAGAAGCGACGCGGAGTGTAGCAAGCCAAAGTTTCTTCCTTCCCTGCAAATGCAAGCGGTCGTAGCTTTGACAACATGTCGATTCAGAGATCCTACCGATTCTTGTCAGGGGCACTCGTCCCATTCTTTCTGCTCCTTTTTTCTGCCATCCCGATTCCCGTTATGGCCCAGCTTCAGGGTCCTTTGGTCGGGACTGTCGAGGCAGGTCTGCTTCTCAGACAGTTGGACGGCGAGAAGAGGGTCCTGATGATCGGGGCTCATCCTGACGATGAGGATACCGCGCTGTTGACAGCGCTTGCTCGTGGGCATGGGGTGCAGACCGCATATCTTTCGCTCAGTCGGGGTGAGGGTGGCCAGAACCTCATCGGCTCGGAACTCTACGAGGGGTTGGGGCTTCTTAGGACCGGTGAGCTTGTTGCCGCGCGATCGATTGATGGAGCGCGACAGTTCTTCTCCCGGGCCTTCGACTTTGGGTACTCAAAGAGTGCCTCGGAAACCTTTGGTCACTGGCCAGAGGAGGAACTGGTCCGGGACGTGACCTGGGTTGTCCGGACCTTTCGGCCTCACGTCATTCTCTCTGTGTTCACTGGGACTCCACGGGATGGCGCTGGGCAGCACCAAGCGGCAGGCATCTCCGCTCGTCGCGCCTTCGAGGTGTCGGGTGATCCTGCCCGTTTCCCGGATCAGCTCGAACTCGGTGTCAAACCCTGGACAGTATCAAAGATCTACCAGCTGAACCGGTTTGGATCTGGTACCCCCTCTGTAGTCGTAGAGACTGGGCAGCTCGACCCGCTTTTTGGTCGTTCCTATTTCCAGGTAGCCATGGACAGCCGGAGCCAACATCGATCTCAAGATATGGGGAGCGAACAAAGCCTCGGGCCTCAGACCTCGGGCGCTATTCTCGTCACCACCCGTGTCTCCCTTAACCCCGAGGGGGAGGACGGCTTTTTCACTGGGATAGATACGACCCTTGCGGGAATCACAGCAAGCGCCCGGTCTCCCGATGCAGCAGCCCTCATTTCCCATGTCGCTCGATACCGAGAATTGGTTGCCGTGGCGGCCGCACTACTCCATCCGACTGATCTGATTCGCTCGGTGGCTGCCCTCCAGGATGCAATGTCGGAGCTCCAGGGTGCCCTTTCTTTAGCGTACAGTGCACCGGAGGGTCCGGGTAGAACCGAGTTGGTGCGTGTCCTGGAGTCGAGGAAAAAGACGATAACACAAGCGCTCCTGGCAGCAGCAGGAGTAGTAGTTGATGTACGTGTGGACCGCGACCGGATCGTTCCCGGGGAAGAGGTCGGAGCGGAAGTTATCATTTGGAATGGGGGTTCACGGAGCGTTAGGGTGGCGGAGGTAGGCCTAATCCTGCCCGAGGGCTGGGAGCGGCCCGATGATGTTGAAGCCACTATGACATTGGGCCCCGGTGAGATCCGTGAGTGGCGATTCTTGGTCCAGGTTCCTCGCTCTGCTGAGGTCTCGCGCCTGTATTTCCTAGGAGAGTTTCGGGACGAGAGCCTCTATGACTGGCCGAACGACGCCTCGGTCATGGGAAGGCCCGGCAACTCTCCGCTGATTGTCGGTCACTCTGTTCTGACGATTGATGACGGTGATCCCGTTACGGTCCAGCGAAATGGCAGTCACGTTGGAGTTGACCAGGCCAACGGGGAGTATCGGCTACCCATCTTCGTGGTCCCGGAAATGTCGGTGGGGGTAGAACCCCGAGCCACAGCCTGGCCAGCCGGTGAAGTAGCTGCACGATCAGTGGCGGTGAGGGTCTCTAATTTCTCACAGGTGGAAGCTGAGGGAGAAGTCACGCTAGTTGCTCCTGCGGGATGGGAAGTTACTCCAGATAGTTATCCGGTTTCTATTCCGCCGGGGGGTGGTGAAATGAGTTTTAGCTTCCAAGTCCGTGCGGGGCGGGGTGCCGAACAGGGTAGAGTCACCTTTCAGGCCGTTGTTCGCAGTGGTGGGCAGGACTACGAAGAGGGAGTTGTTTTCATCGACTATCGCCATGTCGATCCAGTGCCGTTGTTCCAGCCCGCAGAGTTCACCGTATCGTACTTTGAAGTGGGGGTTTCGTCGGATTTATACGTAGGGTACGTGATGGGGCCAGGAGATGCGGGGCCTCAAGCCCTAGCTGACCTAGGCGTTCAGGTTGAGCTGCTTGGACCTGAGGAGGTTCGCTCGGGTGACCTTGGCCGATTTGACACCCTTGTCTTAGGAATTCGCGCCTATGAGACGAGAGAAGATCTCCGGAACTCTAACGAGAGGTTGCTCGAGTTTGCTCGGGATGGAGGTACGGTCATCGTGCAGTACAACCAGTACCAGTATCCTAGTGGAGGGTTTGCACCTCTGCCTGTTGAGATCTCCCGGCCACACGACCGGATCACGGACCCGGAGGCTGACGTGACATTCCTCGAGCCCGATCATCCCGTCCTCTCCACTCCCAACCAGCTCTCAGAGGACGATTTTGATGGATGGGTGCAGGAGAGAGGGCTCTACTTCCTAAACCGTTGGGATGATAGATACACAGCCCTCCTAGAGATGGCGGACCCGGGGGAGGAGCCTAAACGGGGCTCGCTAGTCGTTGTCCGGGTGGATGAGGGTGCGTACGTGTACACAGGTCTTGCGCTCTTCCGACAATTCCCAGCGGGGGTACCGGGGGCCTACCGACTGCTTGCGAACCTCGTTTCCCTTAGGGGAGCGAACCTCGTTCCGGTTTTTTAGTTCGTTTCGACCGTTGGGGGCCATGCGATGCCCACTGCTTTACCATCGCGGCTCTGTCACCGTCTGCAGTGCTACTGTGGCCATTCCGTCTGAGCTGAGGGGATTATCTCCCCGAAGACCCCAAGGACTCGGAGGACTATTGGTTCGGCAGATGCCTCATTCCCGAGGTGATTTCCTATAACTTGTCGGCATTCCCGTCGGAGGAGGTTCGTAGGCAGTGGGATGAGATTCTAGAGCGGCGGTAGCAGCAGTCAGGGCTGAGATTTTCGAGCTTGCTCCCTGAAGCCACCAAGAACTCCCCCCACTGTGAGCACGACCACGGCGCCGATGACGTTCTGCCAGAGAAAGGCGATGTCCGTGCGGAATTCCACAAAACCGACGACTGTCATTCCTGAAATCAACCCCAGAAACGCGCCGCGTCCACTGGCCCGTGGGATCATGGCCAGCAGGAAGACGCCGAGGATCGAACCGTAGAAGAACGATCCGAACCTGTTCACCACTTCGATCAGTGATCCCAACGTAGCCGCATATATGGCCACGACACATGCGAAGAGACCCCAGAACGCCGTCGCGCCCTTCGAGACCTTCAGGTAGTGGGAGTCCTTGGCCTCGGGCCGGATCCAGCGGCGGTAGAAGTCGATCACGCTTGCTGTTGCAAGCGCGTTCAGTTCCGCCGCGATGCTCGACATTGCTGCGGCGATCACCCCCGCGATGAAGAGCCCCGCGAGACCAATTGGTAGCTCTGAGAGCACGAAGCGGGGGATAATGTAGTTGACGTCCCCGGTTGCTTCTTCAGTCACTTCGCCCGCGAGGGCTAGCGCATCGCTGCGGATTGCCTGAATGTCGGCTTCGCGAGCGAGGAACGTATCCATGGCCGTGGCTGCGCTCGGCTCATCCTTTGCATCAGCGACAGAGAGGGCTGCGTCTGCACGAAGCGTAAACGCAGCCGCGTAGCGCTCCCCTAACTCCGCGTATACTTCGCCACGCTCCGCCTCGACTGCAGCCTCATGAGCCGGGTTATAGAGGAGGGGTGGGGGAACGAACTGATAGTAGACGAACACTCCCACGCCGATCAGAAGTACCAGTGCCTGGAGGGGGATCTTCCAGTAGGCACTGATGAGGAGCGAGCTCCTCGCTTGGTTGACTGACCTTGCGGTCAGGTAGCGCTGGACCTGGCTCTGGTCCGTGCCGAAGTAAGAAAGCATCAGGAAGGTCCCACCAATCATACCGGACCAGAACGTGTAGGTCTCGCTCAGGTCGAACGAGAAGTCAAATACCTGTAGCCGGCCGGTGGAGCCAGCGATCCGCAAGGCGTCATCCGGGTTCACGGGCATCTGGATGATGAGCACGGTCATGATGGCAAGCAGCGCGACAATGATCAGAACTATCTGCTTCACATCGGCCCACGCCACCGCCTGGACACCGCCAATCATGGTGTAGATGACCGTAGGGACGCCGATGAGGGCGACGCCTTGCCAGACCGGCAAGCCGAAGATCGCGCTGAAGACGACAGCAGGAGCGGCGAGTATCGTTCCGCACGCCATCCCTCTCGAGAGCAGAAAGAGGAGCGCCGTGAGCGAGCGAGTCTTCGCATCGAAGCGGCGCTCAAGATACTCGTACGCCGTGTAGACGCCCGAGCCGTGTAGCAAAGGGACCAGTGTGACACCGAGGATCACCATCGCGAGTGGCAATCCGAGGTAGAGTTGCACGAAGCGCATACCGTCCGTCGCTCCCTGGCCAGTCGTCCCGATCATCGTGACGGCTGAGAGCTGCGTGGCCATCACGCTGAGTCCGACCACCCACCAAGAAAGGGTCCTGTTGGCGACGAAGTAGCCCGCGATTGAATCGGTGTCCTTGGACTTCCGAATGCCGTCCACGACTACATAGGTGAGGTATGTGCCGACGATCGCCCAGTTGATCCAGTGCATCTCGTTCGGTACCTAGCAGTCCGTGGTAGAAGTGGGACAGGGCACGTTCTGGGTGCCGAGGCCGCAAATCTGACGCGGAGTGAAAACGCCATAGCTGTAGCTATGGCTATGAGCTTCGGCGATGACGTCCGCTCGGAAGACGTGGGTCGGACCGTGACGCCGTAACCGATAAACGTTCAAGATTACATCAGTTATAGTGTTGAGCGCGGGGGGATTGCGGTCCCATGTGTAGTCTCTTTTCCTCGTCCGAGATCGGCTATGACTCTTCATCTACCACGGGCTGCTAGATGTTGTAGCGGACCTGGATTAGCCAGAGCAGTGCTAATGCCACAGTCTGTACAACGAGGACGCGGATTAGCGTCGTCCGGAAAGTCGATCCGTCCGACTTAGTGGAAGAGCTCTCTTGCGACATTATGCTCTCTCAGGTCATGGGAAGCGCTAAGCTCCTGGGTGTTTCCGGATCGTGCAACTGCTGATCTGTTCGCTATGGACACCCGGTTACACACCCATGCTAGAAGATTGCCAATGGGTTGAGGGGTGCCCCAGTGCCGCCCGATACGGCAAGAGGGGCGGCGACCAGCATGAACTCCCATCTCCCTTGCTCAGCTGCGACCTCAGCGAGAGCTTCCAGATCCAGGTTATCGAACAATGGCATCCCCATGGTCACAATCGTAAGTAAGTGAATGGGCTGGGCGACTCCCTCTATCCCAGAGGGGAGTAGGTCGTTTGTGTAATCGCTACCTAGCATCGCTACGCCCCGCTCCTTGAGCCATGGAGCGACGGAGGCGTGGAGTCCAGCATTCGAGCGACCTGTTGCCCACGGCCCCTCTACAGCGCGTCGGGCCCAACGACCACTACGGACCAGCACGATGTCACCGGGGCCGACCGTGATCCCCGTGTCGGTCTCCCATGCTTCCAAGTCTTCACGGTAAATGGACGTGCCTGGCTCGAGGTACTCAACCCCCTTTAATCTAGCCATATCCATCAGTACGCCACGGGTCACAATCCCCTGTTTTGCACTAGTGATCCCGAGATTCACACAGCCGTTATCCGGGTCGATGGCTTCCCGAGAGAACCCATTGTACATCTCTCCCTCGTAGGAGTTGTGACAGAGTGCATCCATGTGGCTGTGGGCATAGCCGTGGTAGGCGATTGAGTAGCGGTCGCTCAGGAATGCACCTTGACCGGATCCAAGGAGCTGGTGCTCCCAGGGTGAAGTCGCATCTTCCGCTGCTTCCTTAATGTAATCGTGCGACAGTGAGACGGAGATTCCCTCCGTGACAAGTCTGGAAGCTCGCACGCGATGTCCTGGCGTAATAAGGTTCAGGGTTCCGAGCTCGTCGTTGTCTCCCCAACGTCCCCAGTTCGAGAGATCGATCCTCCACTGTTCGATCGTCTCTGCCGTTACCTCTAGAGGTTCCTGGGCGGACAGCTCTTCTGAGCCGGTCAAATCCAGCCCTCCGACGATCACTATTACGGCTGTCACAGCGGCAATCTGCAACACAAAACTCCGCACAGTCTGCATGGTAATGCCCTCCGAGTCATGAGCCGGATCGGGGGGATCCGACGACTGCGCAGAGTATGAGAACTCGAAGAAAGGAGCAAGGCACTGTAGGAGGTTCTGACCGATGGAAGAAAGGGACTGAGTGACGGAGTCGTTCCCCCTTAGATCGACTTCTGTAGATTCATCTGAGTCCTCTCAGATAAAGCCAAAATTCCTACTGAGCTGGCGCGCACAAGGACGCACACGTCCGTTGCCGAACCCACTCCTATAACCTCTCCTTGCTCCTATAGTGTGAGGGTGAAGAGAACGATCCAACCCAGGTCGAACAGGGTAACTCACTGGAGTATGAGTGCCGGATTGGATCCCAAGTTTCTCGTGGCAGAGAAGAATCCACTTAGTGCGCCCGGTATCATATGAAACTTCTCTGCCCGCATTGCTCCAGCCCGGAGTGTAGCCAGAGCAAGCACCTGGGAGAGTTCCGATCAGAAGCTGGACCTACGTTCTGGCAGGGCATACTTGGGGAGAATGGTAAACGGCGCTTGAGGAGGACAAGTGCGCTAAGAGCGCGGATAGTCTAGATCCTACACTTCACAAGTCCTCCTATGGCTAGGCGGACTTGCTGTGGAGGGTGGCGTCCACAAGCAGGTTCATCGAACTTTCTAGATACATCGGAGCTGGGTGGCCCTAGTGAGGCCACCCTAATAGGGTCTACTTCATACGATCAGGTGGGATGGGAACGAAGAAGATAGTTGCGGTAGGGCTCCTGGTACTGGGCGTGGTGGCTCTGGATCTGGCGACGAAGTGGTGGGCGCTACAGAGGCTCTCAGACGGCAGTTCCTTCGAGGTACTCGGTGGACTTGTCCCGATCACGCTCACCTTCAACCGAGGAGCGGCCTTCGGGCTCACCATAGGGAACGATCCCCGGTGGTTCTTCATTCCTGTGACATTGATCGCCATCGCCTTCTTACTGCTCCTAATCCGACAATCTGGCCCGATGGAGGGGGGGCGAGTCGGAGCTGCGGCGCTGGTCCTAGGGGGTGCGATTGGGAATCTCTATGACCGGATACGGTGGGATCGAGGAGTCGTCGACTTCATCGGACCGATCGACCTTGGGTTCATGGATTGGCCGATCTTCAATATAGCCGACACTTCGATTACCTGTGGAGCAATCCTCCTCGCGGTTTCCTTTTTCAAGGAGGATGCAAGAAATCGGAGGGGTTCCCAGAGTAAGGTGACAGAGGAAGGGGAACTCGACTCAGCGACGGGACCCTAGCCGCTTCCTTTCCGTCAACCCCCTGTCGTAGTGGCTTCTCCGCCTGGTGCAGGTGTGGCAGGGAGGTGGCGGAGGTATTCAACCCTTCGGCCTCTCATCTTCACTACTCTGAGAGTCCCCCTGGGCAACTGAACCTCTTCTCCGGTTTGGGGGATCCGGTTCAGAGACCCAAATACGTACCCGCCGATCGTATCGAACTGATCCTCGGGAAGTTCTAGGTCGAGGCGTTCGTTCACTTCGCGCAGTGATACGGCTCCCCATATACGGGTGACCCCTCTTCCGACCTCCTGGAACGCGATCGGTTCGTTCTCCTCGTGTTCATCCTGAATCTCTCCCACGATTTCTTCGATCAAGTCTTCGAGGGTGGTGAGTCCCGCAGTGCCGCCGAACTCATCCACCACGATCACCATCTTACTCCGCGTCTTCCTCATCTCGAGGATCAGTTCCTCGACGAGCTTGCTTGCAGGGGCATATGAGATGGGACGAAGGATGTCACGAAGGTCAGTCACGCCTTCACGATCTGCCCGCCAAAGGTCCCGGGCTAAGAGGAGCCCAACAATGGTATCCAGGCTCCCTTCGAATACGGGGAGGCGGAGATGCCCTTCATCCAACATCAGATCCTTTGCCTCGTCTACGGAAGCCTCGGACGGCACGGCTACCACGTCGGTACGGGGAGTCATCACCTCTCCCACAACGACCTTGTCCAGATTCATGATATTCGTGACTAAGCGCCACTCCTCCTCGTCCAGGGTCCCTTCGCGTCGCCCGATCTCCGCTAGCACCTCCAACTCAGCCCGACTTACGGTCGACTCTGCGGCTCTCCCCATCCTGAGAAAGCGTGAGAAGATGGAAAGGGGGAGAAGCACCGGTTTCATAATCCAGATGAGTGAACGCAGAACATATGCGGTGGGTGGAGCCAGTGACTTCCAGTAGGTAGCACCCAGGGTTTTCGGGATGATCTCAGAGAATAGGAGGATCGTGAGAGTCAGGCCGGCCGAGAAGACCGCGATCCATGTTTCCCCGAACTGTTGTAGCGCCAGACCGCCACCCATTGCCGCTCCGACCGTGTGGGCGATGGTGTTGAGCGTCAGGATGGCGGAGATCGGCTCGTCGATCTGTTGCTTCATCCTGTGGAGAAACTCACCCGCGCGATTGCCCTCTTCTCGGAGAAGAGCGACATACGAGTGATTCACCGATAGGAAAACGGCCTCCAGGATCGAACAGAGGAACGAGATCCCGAGAGAAATTCCCAGAACCCACAGGAGTGTGGTCATCGCTCGCGAGTTTGACTGTAGCGCTAGGCGAGTCGGGCGTTGAGGTGGATGTCGACTGCCGCGAGAGCGCCGGAGATCGGACAGCCCTGCTTGGCTGCCTGCGCCTGATCCTGAAACGTTCCTTCGTCGATCCCCGGAACCTGCGCAACGCAGTCGAGGTCGATTCTACTTACTGAGAATCCAGCGTCCTCTTTCGTCAGGTGTACGCCGGCTTCAGTTCGAACCGAGGCTGGCGTGTACCCAGCTTCTGCCAAGCCGTGTGAGAGCGCCATGGAAAAGCAGGCCGCGTGCGCGGCGCCCAGCAGTTCTTCCGGATTCGTACCCTCTCCAGTCTCGAACCGGGATGGAAACGAGTAGTGACTCTGAACGGTGCCACTCTCCGTCGATACGGTTCCTATCCCCTGAGCGAGATCACCCTTCCATTCGGCATTTCCCCGTCGTACTGACATTCGGCTCCCCCTTTCGGAATCTGTATTGCCAAGTAACTACCGAACTGCAATTCAGCAGAAACCCCCTACCCGCAGGGGGTTGGTTCGGTCCACTATGGGAACCGAAAGCCATTCTCCGGGTTGCATCCCCCGAAGCTTTTATAGAGACTTTCCCCGGCCTGACCATAGCCCATCGGGAGGGGAGGCTAATTCACCGGCTCACGATTCCTCTCTGTTCAGTTTACGGCCGTGTCGATTTGTTCATGGGATCCATCGGCTCTTATACTCCGCACCTTATACTCCGCTCTCTAGGTACACTGGGGCGTGGACTCCGAGGTTTGGCCGAACATGCAGGACAGATTGGTCTCTTACTCGCGCAGTCAACTCGCGCTACTGTGACCCTGCAGGTCTCTTTCAGGTCGGTCCTCCAGCAAATTTATGTGATGGGATGGCAGAGTATCCCCATCGTGGTGGTAACAGCTGTTCTGGCGGGGATCGTGACTAGCCAACAGGGAGGCTATCAATTCCAGGGATCGATTCCACTCTACATCCTTGGGAGCATTGTGGTGGCCAGTGTCGTTCTAGAGATGGGGCCGGTGCTCACTGCAATCGTTCTTGTGGGGCGAGTGGGAGCGCGAATTACAGCTGAACTCGGAACGATGCAGGTGTCAGAGCAAATCGAGGCCTTCCACGCCGTCGGACGAGACCCGATCGCTATGTTAGCTGCTCCCAGGATTTTGGCAGGGATCATAGTGGTTCCCACCCTAGTAGGGATCGCGAATGTCGTTGGGGTCTTGGCGGGGATGTTAGCCGCCAATCTTACCGCGGGGTTGGGATCTGAGTCCTTCTTGTACGGCGCCCGCCTATTCTGGCATAGCTGGGATTTGCTCTATTCGTTCTCGAAGGCGCTCGTATTCGGGTTCGCGATCCCCGTAATCGCGATCCACATGGGATTCCGAACGGATGGTGGTGCTGCTGGCGTGGGTCGTACGACTACGGCCTCAGTGATGTTCATGACGCTGACGGTTTTGATTCTAGATGCCTTGTTTCCTCCCCTTCTGCTTCAGTGATGATCGAGTATCGGAACGTCTGGAAGGCGTTTGACACTCCAGTGCTCGAAGGGATAGATCTCGTTGTCCCAGAGGGGGAAATGTTGGGGGTCTTTGGTCCCTCAGGAACCGGAAAGAGCGTTCTCCTCAAGACGACGATCGGGCTTATTCCCTTGGACCGTGGGGACGTTCGGGTCGAAGGAGAGTCCGCATATCATGGGGGCCGCAAGGCACTCCAGCGTATCCGGAAGAAGGTCGGCTATGTGTTCCAATATGCTGCTCTCTTCGATTCGCTGAGTGTTTATGAGAATGTGGAAATGGGGATCCCAGAAGACGAATTGAAACAGCTCTCCGGAAGAGAGACCACTCGACGGATATGGGAGGCGTTGGATCTCTCGAGCTTGGATCCCCGGGACGCCCTGAGCAAACTTCCCGCCCAGCTTTCTGGTGGAATGAAGAAGCGGGTGGGGATTGCGCGCGCAGTAGTGGGACGGCCACAGATTCTTCTTTGGGATGAACCGACTACGGGCCTGGATCCCGTGAACACGGCAGCCATCGAGGGACTCATTGTTAGGTTGTCCGAACAACTGAAGGTGACCTCAGTTATCGTGACTCATGACATCGAGGGCGGACTTTCGATGTGCGATCGTGTAACGTTGCTGGACAGCGGAGGCTTGCGGTTCTTGGGCACTCCGGACGACTTCCGCGAGAAAGACGACACCGTGGTGCGGGCGTTCATTGACCGTGCTTCTGCGGAGGCAGCTGTTGCGGAAGTGAGCTACGGATGAACCTGTCAGGTCAATCTAAAGCTCGCTCGGCACCGAGTGAGGCGGAGTTGGATCAGGCGACTCCGCGAAAGGCGGGTGGTCGTGAGGTCAGGGTGGGTGGGTTCCTCTTGTTGGGGGCCCTGGCTTTCGGGACGGTGTTGTTCCTCATGACGGACCCGGCAACTTTCCGGGGACGGTATATGGTTGGAACTGAGGTCACGGAAGCGGGGGGTATCCGTAGGGGCGATGCCGTTCAGATGCGGGGCGTTAACATAGGCCGCGTTGACGAATTCGAGCTGACGCCGAGCGGAGTCCTGATTACGCTTGAGATTGAGGGGCGGTGGGGTATACCAGAGGACTCCCACACAGTGTTGGGAGGACTGGATTTGCTTGGGGGCCGAACGGTTCAGGTGATTCGGGGGAGCTCTGATAGACTGGTTGGAGAGGGACAGATCATACCGGGTCAGTCGGTTGAAGGGGTGATGGAGGTGGCTGGCGCGATTGGGGAGGAGGCTCGCTTGACCATGGAGCGCGTGCGAGCCCTCATGGCTGACACGGCCGTGTCGGCAGTGCATACATCGATTCTCGAGTTGGAGGAACTGCTTGGGGCCCTTACACAGATCACCAAGGATCAGAGAGCGGACCTCTCTGAGTTGTCATCCTCGTTGTCCCGGTCGGCCAGCCGTGTCGAGGAACTTGCCATGCGTGAAGAGTTGGATCGGAGTCTGGCGAGAGCCGACTCGATCCTCGCTGAGGTGCAGACGGCAAGCGGAAGTCTCACCAATGCTTCGAACTCTTTGGAGACAATCCTTGATCGGATTGAACGTGGTGAGGGAACGCTCGGGCGGCTATCGGGGGAGGACGGACTATATGATCGCGTCGATACGGCGTTGGACGAGATTAGTCAGCTTGCGCGAGACATACGAGAAAATCCAGATCGGTATATAAACCTCCGAATCTTCTGAGGGTTCGATATAAACCCCCTCGAACTCCGCAGTGAAATCAACAGGTAGTGGAGGCTGAGGTCCATGTTCGAGCACCGTGTGATTACAACCACTGCAGCACCAGCTGCCATCGGCCCATATTCACAGGCGATCGTGGCAGATGGATGGATCTACGTGTCTGGACAGATTCCCCTGACCCCTGACTCAGGTGAACTGGTAGAAGGGGACATTGTTGCACAGGCCGACCGTGTTCTGAGGAACCTCACCGCCGTGTTGGAAGCCGCGGGAGGTAGCCTGAATACGGTAGTGAAGACCACTGTCTACCTTTCAGACATGGCAAATTTTCCTGCGGTGAATGAAGTCTACGCTGAGTACTTTGGTGACCATCGTCCCGCCAGGGCTACTGTCCAGGCCGGGGAGCTTCCGAAAGCGGTGGGCGTGGAGATCGATGCGGTTGCAAGAGTTGTTCAGTGACTTACGCTTTATGGACGGACCGGAAGGAAGGGAACCGAATCCCCTTCTGCGATGACCCAACCCTCATACCACTGAGCCCGCCGTATGATCTGCCCGTTTGGGAGTCCCTTCCAGGTCAAGCTCTCTGAGGGGAGGAGGGGAGGTGATGTATTGCCGTCCACCGCAGGAGGGAAACGGGCCCACCCTCCCGCACCTTCGTCCGGCTCATCCGTGTAGAACCGCCACTCAGCACGGTGGATGAGGGTGTCCGGTCCTACCTCTAGCACCCCATCGAGGTAGGGGTCGTCCTGTTCCCGGGCACAGAAGTGGAGAATCCATCCCTCCTCGTCTCCAACCTCCAGCTGGAAGTCGTGGAGGTCACCGAAGAGGTCTGCGACAAAGTGCGAGGAGAAATCCGCTTCAAGTGGCGGATATCCCCAGGAGTCGTACGAACCCGCGTTGTCCGTGCGCCGAACCGGAAAAGCGTAGCCCTCGCGGTCAACCCTCCGGGTCCAGCCGAGGCGGAGCAGGGAAGCCGACGCCCGCTGCCCTGGTGCGGTACCCTCTACCCCGTTCCCGATAGATGCTTGTCCGGCGAGGGTGTCCGTGCGCACTCGTGTGTAACTTGCGACACCGACTGTGTCCAGGCCGCCCTCATGTCGCTGTACCGCCATCTCCCAGATGTTCCTCGCCGAGCGGTCGTCACCGGCCGCGCAAATGTCCCTATCTCCGATGATTTCGAATCCCGGAAGGGGGAGGGGGGCTGGTGTGAGCACTATCTCAACGGCAGCAGTACCGGAGGACAGCTCTAGCTCAGCCAATTGGAACCCGAGGCGCTCAGCACGCACAAGCCAACCGGGAACCCAGTCATCGTCCGTTTCGAGTCGAAATCCGCCCTCGGCATCGGTCCGGTCCACTGCCAGAACCCGGGGGCCTGACAGGAGTTCGACCCGTGCCGCGACGACAGGTGAGCCCGACGGCTCGAGAACCACGCCTGCCACTACGGCGGCGGGAAGGTGGAGCCGGTCAGGGTTGGCGAACCCAAGTGCTCCAAGGAGAAGGACCAGGGAGAACAGGATAGGAGTTGGTCTCATTCTGTCATGCAATAGATATTGCGGCATACTGCATTAATAAGGGCAAGTTGCTGTCGGGTTCCCTCGGAGAGGGAGAATGGTGCGGAACGCTTTGGCCATCGCTGGGTTCGAGGATTCAGGAGAAGTGATGTGACTCCGACATAATTCGGGGGTAGCTGCCGAACTCTCATCCAAGGAGAGTGAGTCATGAAGCGGAACCTCGTTCCGCTTGACCTGTCTGATTTTGCTGAAGACAGTCCGGGGTCTGCTCTGATCTTGGCAACTCGACACGAATGACATTCTCGTGTCAGGACCGGGTCGACATCTAGCCTCTGCCCCGTGTGTACGATAACCGATGGATGTTCGTGTGCATATCTGAAGGAGCCAGGCTCACCACCTTCTGTCGCAACTCCTGGGTCGCTTTTCAGGTGTACGAGGTATGAGACGCTTGGAACTGGGCTAGTGTTGTGGTTGGTGGGGGAATTCATATTCTTGGTGAAGGTGAGGGTGGGGAAGATCAAAGAATACACGAAGAAGCTTTGGCCACTCTCTGGGATCTCATGCCTGAAGTTTTCGGAGAGTCCGACCCCGCGCCTTATCGAACGGTTCTCTTCGGACTGGCTCCACACGAGGCTATCGGCCGCTCGGCCTGCCTCGTGGGGTCAGAAAGCTCCGTTGCCACTGACGACCGTTTGCAGGACCCTCCCGCTCTTTCGTAGGTCAGTTAGGTGAAACCAGTTTGGGTTATTGTGAACCCGAAGGCTGCAGGGGGGCGTGGGGCCGATGTCATGCCCGAGTTAGAGGAGATGCTCAACCGCTACGAGATTGACTTTTCAATACACGAGACGGCTGCGCCGGGACATGCGGAGGAACTGGCCCGCACGGCTCACGCAGTCGCCTCCCGGATCCTCGTCGTTGGCGGCGACGGTACGATCCATGAGGTTGCGAATGGGCTTCTTGCGGATCCTGAGCCGGCCGTAGTAGGACTGCGGCTTCCTCCGCTTGCCATCCTCCCTGTTGGTACGGGCAACGATTTCTTCCGGATGGTTCGCTCGCCTCCCGGAATTCTAGAAGCCGTGCGTGCACTTGGGGAAGGTGTGCCTCGGTCATTCGAGGTGGGAGAGGCTCGCTGGGAAGGGGGACAAAGGCACTTCGTCAACCTCGTCGGCGTCGGGATCGACGTGGAAGTTCTGCGCCGCCGGTCCACCTTCGCCCGGCTGCCGGGGCTTCTACAGTACCTGGCTGCCCTAGGAGCGTCCCTCGCGCGTTATCGGCCCATCCCCCTGAGGGTTACGCTCTCCTGCGGAAACCAAGAGTCCCGTGTCCTGGAAGCACCGGTATTGTTGTCGGCGGTTACGGTCGGGCCCTCGGTGGGGGGCGGCTTCGTGCTTTCGCCAAGGGCTGTTCCGGATGATGGACGCCTCGACCTCTTCCACGTGAGGAAGATTGGATTGCTAAAGGTGCTCCAGTATCTTCCGGGGATCCTAAGGGGGGCGGGACGCAAGCGGCCGGAAATCTCCCAGTTGCAGGGTACGCGCATTCACATCCGAAGGATGGATGATCGCGCTCTGGCCTTTGAGCTGGACGGTGAACTGATGGAAATCTCTACGCCCTTTCTCGAGATCCGCGTACGACCAGAGAGTTTGGAAATACTGGAGCTTCTGGAGGAAAGTGGGTGAACGGAGCTGCATGCTTGGCCGCATCCCGCGAGGGAAGATCCGCCTTGGTCGGCTTTCTGCTCGCCTTCTTCTTCCTGCTCGGACTGGCTGTCACGCCCGGTGTGTCAGCGCAGCAGGGAGCGGTGACCGACTCCGTTCCGGCTTCCCCTGACTTTGGGATAGCAGCAGGCCCGTTCGATGAGGAGGCTCAGGAGGAGATCGTTACTCCGAGAGGTGCTTTCCTTCGCTCCCTAGTGGTTCCGGGATGGGGACACGTCGCCACCGAATCGTATGGGCGAGGGGGTTTCTACGTGGCAGCGCAAACCGCAAGTTTTTGGATGCTTTGGCAGACGCTTATTCGGCGGGCCGAGGCGGCGTCCTTCGTCAGCCTGGAGCGAGATGTGGCGAGGGCCCGGTTGCAGGCGGGTGGGGTGGTCGACCCGGATTCTCTCAGCTTGGCGGCCGATAGTGACCCGGCTGTTCAGGATCGGGAGGCGCTGGTCGAGGCACGGAGCCAACAGGTCGAAGATTGGTCGGCGATTTCGATATTCTTGGTCTTCCTGGGAGCGACCGATGCCTTTGTGGCTGCGCATCTTGCCGACTCTCCTGCACCCCTCACCTTCCAGGTACTACCTCTGGGGGCAGGCCGCACGGAACTAAGCTTCTCGGTTCCGACCAGCCACCTCTGGCATCGGTGATGCCGTGGAGCGATCTCGAATCAGGGGTCACTCCATCGCTCTAAGAGCGGCGCGGATCCTTCTTCCAGTACGACATACGTCGCGTGTGTAAGCCAATCTCCTGCGTTCATATAGAAGCGTCCCGGGGCCACCTCAATCCGTTCTGGTATGTGACAGTGTCCGAGAATAACCTGATCCAACTCCTCGTCACCCATGAGACGCTCCCGGGCCCAGCGCTCCAGGGCTGCGGCTCTAGATTTTGATTCAACGATGTCCATTTGATCGGGATCGGTTCGTGATACCCTGCGGGCGATTGCGGTTGCAATGTCGGGGTGAACCCACCGGAATGCTCTGCGGGCAACCCCGCTATGAAGCACCTGCTTCAACATTCTGTATCCCAGATCCCCTCCACCAAGACCGTCCCCGTGCGCGATGAGGCATCGGTGCCCCGCAAGTGAAATCCGGACCGGACCCTTGTGCAGGATTAGTCCGATCTCTTCAGTGAGGTATCGGCCACCCCACCAGTCATGGTTTCCTCCCATGAGATGGATCGGGACTCCCGCATCAGAAATCCTGGCGAGGGTTCCGAGCACCCGGGAGTGACCACGCGGCACAACGCTTCCCCATTCGAACCAGAAGTCGAAAAGGTCGCCATTCAGGAAGATGAGTCCGGCACGCTCACCCGCATGCTCCAGCCATCGATGGAATGCCATTTCCATCGATGGCGGAGCAGCCCCCAGATGGGCGTCTGAAGCGAGGTAGACAGGACCACGTTGCATGGTCGCCAACTTAGACTGATGGACCGGGGGTGGGAACCCGTGCGGTGCCCATCATCCAATGCTTAGTTATCTTTTCGACAGGTTGTCGGATCCGTAAGCGAGATCCCGGTGACCTCACTACCGCGCGCGCAGATCTGCCGATCGGCCATCGCGGCATGAGGAGCTTGATGAGAATACAGTTCGCAAAGAAGCGTCGGCGTCGGAGCAGGAGGAAGATGGTAGGGTGCCTCTGCATAATTGCGGGAGAGTTGGTCCTGACGGGGTGCGCTACCACCCCATATGATCGCACGGGTCCTCCACCAAACGTGGGACAGATTGCCCTTGCTGCAACCCGAGCCTCCACCTTCGATGTCCCATATCGTCTCTCGTTTCAATGGTCGATCACCGAACCCGGGAGTCGTCTCCGGGGACGTGGGGTCGCTCGCATCGAACCTCCTGCCCTAGCGAGGCTGGACCTATTCACTTCGAATGGGGAGAGAGTTGTGGCTGCGGCTCTCGATGGGGACGTACTGCTCGTCGCTGACGATATCCAAACCGCGGTTCCACCTCCCGCGCTCCTCTGGGGTACCCTAGGTGTGTTTCGTCCCGGAACGGAAGCCGGGCTCACGGGAGGACGACGTTACCTAAACGGAAGCCTGGAGCTGCGCTACCAGGTTCCAGGTGGGGCCGAGCTTCTTTATATCCTTCGGGATGATCGCGTCGAGCGAATCGATGCTCTGCGAGGCGGGCGGGCCAGGGAGGAGGTCACCCTCGTCCGCGTCGAGAGTGAACGCTTCCCTCGGCAGGCAATGTACCGGCACCTGGATGAAGTGAGAGAACTGAGGATTACGCTAGAGAGTGTGGAGCATGTGGAATCTTATCCGACGGACATCTGGAATCCCGGGTTCTGAGCTCTGGAAGGTCTTGGGTGTGCTTGTGGCCCTGCTAACCACTGGGTGCAACTACACCTTCCAGGCCGGATCCGGGCTCCCACCGCACATCCAGACCTTGGCGGTCACACCTTTCGAGAATGATACCGATCGCTTTGAAATTTCACAGGAACTCCACCAACTCCTGTTGGACGAGCTTCCTCGCACTTTCGGGGTGAGGACGGGCGGCGAGGAGTTTGCGGAGGCACTTGTCCGCGGGACGGTGCGTCAATACACGATCCAGGCCGATTCCTACCGACCAGAGGCTGGTGGAGCCCGTACTCAGGTGATCGAGCGCCAGGTCCGTATTTCGGTTGAAGTGCAGGTCATTGATCTGGTTAACAACCTCATTCTGTGGGAAAACTCCGGCCTTTTAGCTGAAGGTGAGTATCTCGAGGCTTCTGGCGATGAGGATCGGGGTCGTGGGCTGGCGCTCTCCCGGGTCGTTCAGGGCATCATCGACGGTCTTCAATCAAACTGGTGAGATAGAAGATGCGTCTCCGATTGGGTACTCGGGGATCGCTCCTCGCGATTACTCAGAGCCGGTGGGTCGCGAGCAGACTTGAGGAGACGAGAGGGCTCAAGGTGGAACTGGAGGTCATCCGCACCTCGGGAGACGTACGGCAGGACCGGCCCCTCTCGGAGATCGGTGGAAAGGGGCTGTTCACGAAGGAACTCGACCTCGCGCTTTTGGATGGCAAGATTGACCTCGCAGTACACTCTTTAAAGGATCTGCCGACCTGCCTTCCCGAGGGTGTTTCGATCGGTGCCATTTCTGAGCGGGAGGATCCCCGCGATGTCCTTATTGGTCCGCCAGGCACCCCCGTCACACTCGACTCATTGGCTGAGGGAGCACGGGTAGGATCGAGTTCACTACGCCGCGCCGCGCTCCTGAAAGCAACCCGCCCCGACATCAAAATCCAAGACATCCGGGGCAATCTGGACACCCGAATCAGGAAGCTCGGAAGAGGAGAAGTCGATGCGATTGTGGTAGCGGCTGCCGGCGTTCGCAGACTCGGCTGGTCCGACCGGGTCTCGGAGTACCTCGATCCAGGAAGTTGGCTTCCCGCTCCCGGTCAGGGGGCGTTGGGAATTGTTGTGCGAACCGAAGAACTTAACCAAGTGCCCTGGCTGCGATCACTAGATCATCTTCCCTCGAGAACTGCTACTACGGCCGAACGTACTCTCCTCGAGGTATTGGATGCCGGATGCCGGCTACCCGTCGCCGCCCTCGGGCTTCCATTCGGAGGAGGACTCCGTTTGAAGGGGATGGTTGCTCACCCGGATGGCACTCTCGTAGTCAGAGCAGAAGGAACGGGAACTCAGGAAAACCCATCTTCCCTGGGAGAGACTGTGGGGAGGGAACTCCTTGATCGCGGTGCCAATCTCCTTCTGGATGATCTCAGGGAGGGAGAGGCAAGAGGGGGATGAAACTGGTCCTGGCCACGCGGAGCGGGCACAAACTTAACGAGATTCGCGTAATTTTGCGGGGCCTTCCCATGCTCCATCTCTTGGATCTCAATGACGTGGGAATTCCCCCATCGCCGGTCGAGGAGGAGATTGAGGAATTCGACTCCTTTGAGGAGAACGCCATCGCGAAGGTTCGGTATTTCCAGAAACTCACGGGACTCCCTACCCTCGCGGACGACTCGGGGCTCGTAGTAGACGCCCTCGGTGGAGCCCCAGGGGTTCGTTCTAAGAGGTTTGCTCCCTCGGCTGCAGAGTTGACAGGCAACGAGAGAGACCGCGAAAACGTGGAGCATCTTCTTAGAGAGCTTTCCGAGGTTCCGACTGTGGAAAGAACAGCTCGGTACATATGTATTGCTGCTCTGGTTGCGACTGCTGGTGAGGACCCGACGACCTTCACTGGGATGGCGGAGGGACTGATTCTGGGGAGAGGTCGGGGTCAGCGAGGATTCGGATACGATCCAGTTTTCCTCGATCGTTCGTCTGGGAAGACCTTCGCCGAACTCACCCCCGGTGAAAAGAATGTGATCAGCCACCGAGGTGCCACCTTTAGGGCAGTCGCCAACCACCTTTCCAACGCCGATAGTTAGGACATTGTAAACCTTGCCTGCACTTTAATCGGCCGGGCCAGTATCCTTCCGGGACGAGGGGGGGAGACTAAGCTGCGGGTCGTTGCTCAGTGAAGACGGACCCAGTGCTATATCCATGATCGTTATGCCGACTCCGACGATACCTTGACACACCTGGGGAACTTCGGCTCCAAATTTGCCAAGCGATTCCTATAGTGTTTTACGGTAAATGGTGTCTCTGTGTACGGAGAACTGAGCGACGAAGTGAGCGCCATCCTCGATGGTTTTGGCTCGGTGTATTTCGGGGCGTTCGATGACTTTAGCTTCTAGCCCGCGTTGTCGGAGGCTAGCTTCACATGGTTACTGACCCGCACTTAGTAGCAGGGGGGAAAATGCGCGCGTGGATTCCGTTCATCGTCATCGTATCCTTGGTGCACGGGAATGCTAGTGCGACTTCTCTGCAAAT
>CAZJIM010000009.1:0-49481 GCA_964546115.1 uncultured Gemmatimonadaceae bacterium
ATCCGTCCCCGGGCCGGCTCTGGTCTTCCCGGGTTCACAACCCGGCTACGACGGGTCACCGGCGACCGGCTTCGGCGGCCTCAGGCTCGTCGGTGTCGACTTGTGCGACCCGGATCACTGGGCCCTCAGGCGCCGTCCGGAGGATCGCTACGCGCGCCTCGAGGTTTTCGGTCCACCGACCCATAGCCTCTCGGGGGATGGGATCACCTGCAGGAATATCGATGTTGAGAGGATCCACCGCACTCCCATTCCGATGCATTTCGTAGTGGAGATGTGGGCCCGTCGCGAGACCCGTCATCCCCACGTACCCAATGATCTGCCCTTGGGACACCCGGGTTCCGGAGCGGACCCCGGAAGCGAATCCGTTGAGGTGGGCGAAGCGCGTCATGAAGCCACCAGCATGCCTGATCTCGATCGAATTACCGTATCCCCCGTTCACCCCTCGCTGGGTCACCACACCATCGGATGTAGCCATGACCGGAGTGCCCATACCAGCTGCATAGTCGACTCCGATATGCGGACGCGAAACCCTCAGGATCGGGTGGAAGCGATTCCGGTTGAACCTCGATGAGACCCTGCGATACTCTAGAGGTGCGCGAATGAATGCTCGTTGGAGGGACTCACCTCCCAGATCGTAGTACCCGCCCACCTCATCATCGTGCAGATCGAACCAAACCGCATACAATGGGCTCCCGGAGTTTACGATCTCAGCTGCGAGAATGCGGCCGGAGCGCATGCTTCCGTCCGGTCGCACCTCTCGCTCGAAGACGAGCCGGTACGAATCCCCCCTCTGAATCTGTCGCGAGAAGTCGAGTTGCCACTGGAACACACGATCAAGGAGGTGGATGACCTGCGCACGGTCAGACCGAGGCATTTCGGTTAGGGCGGGGTTCAACACGACGGCAGTCCACAGATCGGTCTCGATCACTCCCCCGACTGTTAGAGTATCCGGTCGGACCGGAGTACGAACAACCGATGAACGCCAGCCAAGCTGCCCCCGTTCTAGCTGAACGTGCTCGTCTCTTGACACGGCAACATCCACGCTACGCAGCCACTCGGTACCACGGACATACCGCAGACTCACTTCCGTCCCGGCCCTAAGTCGAGAAGGGTTTGCTCGCTCCCGAAAAGCCAGCAGAAGCCCCTGCTGGTCCGTGCTGGAAAGATTGGTCTGCTGGAGGATACCACCGAAAGTGCGACCTGAGGACAGCACTTCGACACGGGTCTCCTCCGCCGAAGTCGCTAGGAGCGGCTCCAGCAATCCCACTTCGGGAGTCGACGGGAGGAGTGGACCCACCGCCAGCACACCGAGTCCCAGAACTCCACCTACCGCACCAATGACGGTCAGGCGGCACCGGGCTAACTCCAGAATTCGATCCATCGTGTCGGCGCCTTTCGACAAAGTGCCGGCAGAGTGCGAACCCCGGAAACGCCCGGGATTCCGGGTTCGCGAGAAGGATTACCTCCCCGGACCCGTCAATCCATCTGCCGACGGATAAACGTTGGAATGTCTAACTCGCCAATCTGTCCCCGATCCACAATCCGCTCCGGCGGACGGTGTAATGGTACTACTTCTCCCTCTTCTGCCGCCCCGACCCCGGCACCGACCAGCGCCATCCCACGGTCTGCTTGGAGCTGAGGCTGCGGTTCGGCCCAACCTCCAACCCGGGATACCGAAGGCCGATGGATATCCGGGCGGGCCACCTGCTTTTCTACATGCTCCCTTCGGACGTCGAAACCGGTCGCGATTACGGTCACACGGATCTTTCCCTCGAGAGCCTCATCATGTACGGCCCCGAAGATTATTTCCGCTTCGTCCCCGGCTTCCTTCTGAATAATCGTAGAGATCTGCGTCACTTCGTCAATAGCTAGGTCCATGCCCCCAGTGATGTTGATGAGCACTCCATGGGCACCATGGATCGACACGTCGTCCAGAAGAGGTGATGAAACTGCCTCCTGCGCTGCCTCGACAGCTCGGTTTTCACCTTCCCCAAAACCGGAGCCCATGAGAGCTGCGCCCCTGCAAGACATGATCGTCCGCACATCCGCGAAATCCACATTTACCTCTCCGGTAACTTGGATCAGGTTCGAGATTCCCTGGGTAGCGTGAAGGAGAACTTCGTCGGCCTTCTTCAGCGCGTCCTTGAAGCTGGTCCCCTTCCCTACTACGGAAATAAGCCTGTCGTTTGGCACCACGATCATCGTATCGACCGCCCGCTTCAGCTCCGCGAGCCCTTGCTCGGCCTGATGCATCCGCCTTCTACCCTCGAAAGCGAAAGGACGCGTCACGATTCCGATGGTGAGAGCTCCGAATTCCCGGGCGATTTCGCCGATAATTGGGGCCGCGCCGGTACCGGTTCCTCCACCCATCCCAGCAGTGATGAAGACTAAGTCCGCGCCCTCGAGCAGCATGCGTACTTCGTCTTCGGACTCGGCGATGGCCTGCCGTCCGATCTCGGGACGGCCCCCCGCCCCAAGCCCCCGAGTTAGCTTCTTACCGAGCTGGATTGTGTGGTGGGATTGGGAGTTCTTGAGGGCCTGCGCGTCGGTGTTTGCGGAAATGAACTCTACGCCTTCCAGGTCCTCGTCAATCATGCGGTTCACCGCATTCCCACCCGCGCCACCTACCCCTACGACACGCATCAGGGCGCTCTGCGTCGGGGCATCTTCAAATTCGAAGATCATCATCTCATCCTCGCTCTCCGTTGGGGGTCAAGTCGTTCTGCTCAATCAAATTGGGGAAGTCTTGGCCCCCGTTGTTCGGGAACCTCTGCGGAAGTCCTCATTACGGACGCCACCAGGTACAGAGATATCTTCCACACGGTTAAGGGCCCTGGGGGGATAGCTCTGGCTCATGCGTCGTCTCTACTCCTCTCCGTAGGTCAGAAGAATTCGCGGATCCATGCTCCGATTCGCGAAGCTGCTCCGGATGAGAGGGTCGAAGCGCCCTCTCCGGTTTCGTGAAAGCGATCCGCTCCGTGGAGGCAGAGTCCCGTAACCGTTGAGAAGCGGGGGCGCTGAACTGAGTCCGCCAATCCCGAGAGCCCTTCCGCGGGCACCCCGATTCTGACCGGAGACGCGAACACCTGGGCCGCTAGCTCGACGATCCCCTGTAACGCAGCCGTGCCCCCGGTTAGAACTACCCCGGCCCCGAGTCGATCCAGGAGGTTCTCAGCCTCTAGCTCTTGGTGAACCATCCCAAAGAGTTCGTCCAGCCGTTGCTCGACGACGTGCGCGATCAACTCCCGGGCTACGTGGCGTTTCTGACCCGGACTGGGTCCCGGCAACTCAACGGTTTCCTGGGGATCGACATGCTGCGCGCACGCTACCGCGTGCTGCTCCTTTGCGCGCTGAGCTTCTGCGAAGGGAACCGAGAGCCCTTTCACGAGGTCGCTCGTTACGGTGTCTCCGCCAAAGGTGAGAATCCCGATGTGCCGGATTTTTCCTTCGTAGTAAACAGCTAACTGCGTGGTCGCCGCTCCGATCTCTACCATGGCCACCCCTACTTCCTTCTCGTCCTCCGTCAGCACGGCACGGGCAGTTGCGAAGTGGGAAAGGACCAATGCCTGGACCCTATAACCCGCCCGGGATACGGCCTTCCGGATGTTTGTCGCTACCGCTGTCGAGCAGGTTACCAGGTAGATATCTGCCTCCAGGCGGACACCGGACATCCCAATCGGATCCTTGATCCCGCTCTGATGGTCGACCGCATACTCCTGCGGGATGGCATGCAAGAATTCGCGATCGGGCGGTAGCGCTACAGCTCGAGCTACCTCATGTACGCGTTTCAGATCACCTCGCGTGATTTCCTCCCCCCCGACGGCAACGACCCCAAGTGAAGATTGAGCGTGGATGTGGTCGCCACTGATCCCCGCCCAGACCCGGTCCACCGAAACCCCGGCCATAAGCTCAGCCTCTTTTACCGCTGTTTGGATCGTCTCCGTCGTTTCTTCGATGTGGGTCACGACCTCGCGGCGGATCCCAGTCGTCTTCGCCTGCCCCACTCCCAGGATCTTGAGTTTCGGCCGACGCCTCCCCTCCCCTACGAGCTCCGCGATAACCGCGCAGGTCTTCGTGGTTCCGATATCGAGGCCCGCGATGAGGTTCGCTCTCATTAGGACTCCCTACCGCCCCTGACTGTCGAAGAATCGGACCACAACCTGGTCCGCGAAGCGAAGGTCCACAGACACCAGTGTCCTATCAGGTTCACGCTCTAACGCGTCTGTCAGGACAAGGAGCCCGTCGCTCAACCGTGCGGGAACCAGCGGTGCTCGATAACGCAGAGTGACTCGGGGCTGACTGAGATGGACCAGTATATCACCCCACGAATCCAGAGCGACCTCCGAAACCAAAGCGAACACGGCCGGATCGAGCTCGCTGAGCCGAGACAGTTCCGAGGTGAGCTCACGGAGCTGCACCGGCGTCAGCTCTGTACCCTCAGCCCCGTCGTCACGTCGAGGCTGAAGCAGCGGCAGATCCATCCGACGCCCTACTGGGCTAATGGGGAGCAAGTGAGCTTCCCTATCTACCGGCATCAGAGTTGGTCTGGGCAAGAGCGCCACCGGTTCGCGCTCCCAAACCTCCAGGACGAGTCTTCTGGGGAGTCGTCGCCGAATCCTGACCTCTCGAATCAACGGGTGGGATCTGAGGCGGACTGCCAGGGGCTCCATGTCGTCCCAAATACTCATTCTGGCGGGAATCAAGGCCGCTGTGAGCACTTCGTCCCGCGTGAGGTGTTGGGCGCCCTCCACCGACACGTCTGCCACCTGAAAAATCTCCGCCCGAGACAGGGCACGTACTACTGGTGGCACCTCCAGTACGATCAGCATCCCCAGGCTAATCGTCACGAAGAGGCCAATACCTCTACGCATCGTAGCTCTCCGGGCTTGAAGCCCTAGTCCTCAGTTCCTGTAGCACCTCCGCCCCTACGCACTCAATCGAGCCGGCCCCCAGAGTAAGGCAGAGGTCCCCGGGTCTCAGTTGCTTCGCGAGTTCTCCGGGAAGCGACTCAAGGTCTCCGTGGAAGTGTACGTCCCGAGCACGCTGGCCTTCACGATCGACTGCGCTCTCAATCTCTCGCGCAACGAGTGCACCATCCACGCCGGGGATCGCCGGCTCGCGCGCAGGATACACTTCCGTGATCCAGATGGCATCCGCCCCAGCCAGGGCACGTGCAAATCCCTTGGCGAAGTCGCGGGTCCTCGTGTAGAGGTGAGGCTGGAACACGGCGACTAGGCGAAATCCAGGGTGGGCTTCACGAGCCGTGGTGAGTGCAACTTCGATCTCCCTGGGGTGGTGGGCGTAGTCATCGACGACGGAGACTCCCCCTTCTTCGCCTAGGAACTGGAAGCGCCGAACCACGCCAATGAACTCTCCTAGGGCCGACCGGATGGCCGACCACTCCACCCCCAGGACTCGAGCAGCCGCAATAGCCGCCAGAGCGTTCAATGCGTTGTGCCGGCCTGCTACTTTGAGGTGGACCAAGCCCCGGTCGATTCCATCCTCCACAACACGAAAACGACTTCCCACCCCCTCAGGGGCGAAATCCAGTCCCCTCAGCTCGCTCCCAGCCGAGAACCCGAAACTCCTCGCCCCGACGGAAAGCCGCGGGAGAAGTGAGGCTGAGCCCGGATCGTCGGCGCAGACCAGCACGGTTCCGTCATCTCGCACCCCCTCTAGGAACTTCGCAAACCCCTCTCTGACCCCCTTGAGATCGCCGTAGACGTCCAGGTGATCGGCATCCATGTTCGTGACGATGGCAACCGACGGTTTCAGATGGTGAAAGGAGCGGTCGTATTCGTCAGCCTCAACCACGAATAGATCGTCCGTGCCTGAACGGAGGTGACCTTTCCACGCCGGGACCCACCCACCAACGAAACCGGTGGGATCCCAGCCAGAACGGACCAGGATCTCCGTGGCCATGGCCGTCGTCGTGGTTTTCCCGTGGGTCCCGGACACCGCAACGACCCGGCCCCCGTTAACCCACTCTCCCAGGGCCTGGGCCCGCTTCCACACGGGGATCCCTGCCCCCACCGCCGCTGCAACTTCTGGGTGATCCCCAGGGATCGCGGAGGAGACCACGAGAGCAACCACCCCCTCAACATGGCCTGGATCATGTTCGGGCCAAACCCGAACTCCCAAACGCTCCAGCGTCTTTACCGAGTCCCCAGGGGCCAGGTCGCACCCGGTCACCCTTCCACCCTGGCGAACGATTGCCTCGGCAAGGGCACACATGCCAGCCCCGCCAATCCCCATGAAGTGGAGCGTCCCTGAAGGGAGCAGGTCGCGCAGTCCAGGCTCATGGGAACTGGCTTGCTGAGTGTGGCCAGTGCTCACGATTCCCCCTCCTCTCCAACTGACTCTCCCCTCCCGGACTCCGACTGTTCGACGCCCGTACCCCGTATCCTTGGTGTCGAACCGGCAGGGGGGAGTAACCGGTCCAAGGAGGCCGCAATCTCGCTCGCAGCCAGGGGGCGACCCCGTTTCCTTGCCGCTTTCGACATCCCGGCACGAGCCTCCGAGTCACCGATGAGTCGGTCGATGGCCTGCCATAGGACCTCCCCTGACACCGTCTCTTGGGGAAAGTGAAGGGCAGCACCAGCGTCGCTGAGCGCACGGGCGTTTCTCGCTTGATGGTCCTCCGCAGCAGTGGGTAGGGGAATGAGAATCGCCGGAAGGCCCCAAGCCAAGAACTCAGAGGTCGCCATCGCCCCGGCACGGCTGACGGCCAGCTCTGCCACCGAGAGGGCGAGAGGCATATCGTGGATGTAACCCACGACCCGCACCCAATCGGGCCATCCAGCTGCTTCAAGCTTCCGTTCGATCCCCTCCAGATGTGCCGGTCCAGTGGCCCAAAGAATCTGCAGCCCCGAGGGCCTCTCAAAGCCGCCCTTCGTGACCTTTCGGATGGCCTCCAGAGCCACCTCGTTCACCGCCCGTGACCCCTGGCTTCCACCTACCACAAGCAGGGTTGTTCCATGGGGGTCGAGACCAAATACCTCAGCCGCGATGGAGCGGTCCTGGCGAACGGATAACCGGACAGGATTACCGGAAACCTTTGCCTTGTAACGGGTTCGCCTTGGTAAAGCGTCAACCGCCTCAGGAAAGGCCAGGTGGACTTCACGAGCAAACAAGGAGAGGAAGCGGGTCGTGAGGCCCGGTAAGGAGTTTTGCTCCTGCAGGACGAGACGGGTTCCCGTGAGGACGGCTGCGAGGCCTGCCGGCCCGCCAGCATACCCGCCTGTTACCACGACCAATTGAGGCCGCAGGCGCTGGAAGACATCCGTCACTTTCCGGATTGCCCCGACTAACAATCCGACCACCCTAATATTTATTAATAGGGAGTCACGGCGAACACCCTCGATGGGCACGAGCAGATGATCCAGCCCGCGTTCGGGAAGGATCCGAGCTTCCAACCCCCTCTCAGCTCCTACAAAGAACGAACGAACATCCGGCCTCCGCTCGGCCAAGGCCGCCGCCAAGGCAAGCGCCGGATACAGATGCCCGCCCGTCCCTCCTCCGGAAAAGACGGCCACAACGGGGTCAGTCATGAGGCACCCCTCTCGACGGACGCATGACCCCGAGCTACGGACAGTAGGATTCCGATGCCCATCAGCGTCACGAGAAGATTTGACCGTCCGTACGATACGAGTGGAAGCGATAGTCCTGTTGGGGGAACGAGCCCGAGTCCCACCCCCATGTGAAGCACGGCATGCAGAGCGACAAGACTCGCTATCCCGATCGCAAGGAGCTGACCGAACCGATCTGGCGCCCGTCGAGCGATCCGGAATCCGATCAGAACGATGGACATGTAGAGGCAGATCAGGAAAATGACTCCGAGAAGGCCCCACTCCTCACCAATCATCGAGAAGATGAAGTCATTGTGTGGCTCAGGGAGAAAGCCGAATTTCTGGCGTCCCTCTCCAAATCCCACTCCCGTGATCCCCCCGGACCCTAGCGCGATCAACGACTGGTTCACTTGGTATCCAGCACCGCTCAGATGAGCATCCAGGTTCTGGAACGCCGACCACCGCTCCCGCCGGAAGCCGGAGCCGAGCTGTGAAAGCGCCAGCGGGGTCAGCAGCAGGCTCAGGAAGACGAAATGTCCAACCCGGGCTCCCGCGACAAACAGGATTATGGCCCCCGCCATCCCCACGACGAATGCCGTGGATAAATCTGGTTGGAGGAGGATTGGGACGAGAAGCGCCGCCCACATAACCAGAAACGGGAGCATCCCCCGTGATAGGCTTTGAAATTCATCCTGCTTCTTAACGGCCAGGTGCGCAGTCCACACGACGATGGCGATCTTGGCAAGCTCCGATGGCTGGAACGCCATGCCCGACAGTCGGATCCAACGCCGCGCGCCGTTGATTTCCGGAGCGATCCCCGTGGTCCACGGGAGAACTAATGCAGCGAGAACCAGGGCGGTAATGAGAAGAATCGGCCATGCCAGAATTCGCCACCAACGGTAGGGGACGCGAGCGCACCCCACGAGAAGGACTAGCCCCAGTGCCGCACCACCCGTCTGGCGGAGTACATAAAAGGTGTCAGGCAGGCCCTGGCGCTGTGCCAAGAACTGGGAAACTGAGTAGAGGTTCACCAGACCGAAGGAGAGGAGCATCAGGGTGATGGCAGTCAGTGCCGGTCGCTCCCACCCAGTTCCGAGACCTGTATCGGGAAATGAGGCAGGTCCCTTAGGGGCGATATCGGTGCTGAGTGCACTCATTCTGCACCGGCCCGTGCTAGATGGGTGAACCGACGCCCCCGCGCCTCATAGCCATCGAAGAGATCGAAGGAGGGGCACGCGGGAGAGAGGAGGACGACATCCCCCGCACGAGAGAGAGATCCAGCCGCAGCTACAGCCGCATCGAAACCCTCATCAATCGTCACCAGGACCGGAACCCCCGTGTCAGTGGCCTCGACGGACAGCGCTTCGCTGAGCTCTCTTGCCAGCCGAATACCGGCTTCGCCGTAAATGACTACCGCTCTCGTCTTCCTGAGGAGCGCTGCAGCCAACGGGTGGAAGTCCTCTCCCTTGTCCTTACCTCCCAGAAGAAGGACTACCCTGCGGTCAAGGCTTCTGAGGGCACTGACGGCGGCGGCAACGTTCGTGGCTTTCGAGTCATTGACCCAGAGAACCCCATTCCTCTGCCCAATGGGCTCAAGGCGATGAGGAAGTGGCTCAAAACTCACGAGGCCTTCACGAATCCCATTTGCATCGGCGCCCGCCAGGCGCGCTGTGAGAGCAGCTGCCAACGCGTTCATGACGTTATGCTGGCCCAGGAGGCGTAACTCTTTCCGAGGGACGAGTGGCTCTTCTGGGCATGCCGAGTCGGGGCTTTCACGGACCTTCAGGGTCAGGATGCCCTCTCGAACGAAGGCGGAGACCGTGGGCCGTTCGCTCTCACCATCCGTCTCTGGCCCAGGAGGGGCCGACACGAAGAGGCACAGGTCCCCTTCGGCACCGCTCGCCATCTCAAGCGCAGCCGGATCATCTCCATTCACCACCCATCGACTGGTGTCAGTCGCATTTCGGAATAGGCGAGCCTTGTCGGCAAAGTAGCTGGCCGTATCTGCATACTGATCAAGATGGTCGCTCGCGAGATTGGTCAGAACACCAACGTCGGGGGAGAAGGATTGGGTATCCCTAAGCTGAAATGAGCTCATCTCAAGAACCCACCAGTCTCTTGGAGCCTCGCGCAGGGCCAGCTCTGAGGCTGGGGGCGCGATCCCGGCACCGATGTTCCCCCCGAGTGTGGCGTCGATCCCCGAGGCACCGAGGAGGTGCGCCGTCAGGACAGCCGTGGTGGTTTTCCCGTTAGTGCCGGTCACTGCGATCAGTGCACCCTTATGGAACCGTACGGCAAACTCAGGCTCCGAAATCCACCGGACCCCTCGGGCACGAAGTTCACGGAGCACCGAAGCGTCCGCGGGAACTCCTGGTGATACCACCACCAACTGCGACGCTGCGATTCTTTGGACATCATGGCATCCCAACTGGACGCCGGCCCCCATGGCTTCTAGTTCCCGGGCTCGAGCTGCAGTGCGAGCATCAGTCGAGATATCCGAGACATAGACTCCTTCACCTTTCTCCAGAGCCAAACGGGCCGCAGCATTTCCGCTCTCCCCAAGGCCGATGATGGACACGTCCGCCTCTCTCATCGGACTTTCAGCGTACTGAAGGCAAGCAGGGCAAAGAGCACGCCGAGGATCCAGAACCGGACCACAACTTTTGACTCTTTCCACCCGGCCTTTTCGAAGTGGTGATGCAGCGGTGCCATCAGGAAGAGGCGCTGGCCTTCTCCAGTACGCAGCCGGGTGTACTTGAACCAGCCCACCTGCAGCATTACCGACAAGGCTTCGGCCACAAAAACAGCCCCGACGATGAGTAGTAGGAACTCCGCCTTCAGAAGGATAGCGAGCACAGCCAGCCCACCCCCGATGGCAAGAGAGCCGGTGTCGCCCATGAAGACTTCGGCTGGATGGGAGTTGAACCATAGGAATCCCACCGCCCCACCAGCCAGGGCCGAAGCGAAGACAGCCAGTTCACCTGAACCGGGGAGATACAGAAGGCCCAGATACTCCGAGGTATCGACACGACCAATCAGGTAGGCGAACACTCCGAAAGTGAAGAGGGCGATGGCCCCTAGACCTGCTGCTAGCCCGTCCAGCCCATCCGAGAGGTTGACCGCGTTCGAGGTACCGGAAACCACGAGCGAGACAAAGACCACGTAGGCCGGGGGCCAGAACGCTGCCACCCAACCTTCGAAGAAGGGTACCATCGTCCACGTCGGAGGAATCGGTGACACCGGGTGAATTACCAGGAATACGCCCAGCGCTAGACCGAAGGAGAGTTGGCCGATCATCTTGTAGCGCGCGACCAGGCCTCTGGCCTGCTGCCGAACGACCTTCAGGTAGTCGTCCATGAAGCCGATCGCGCCCATCCAGAGCAGGGCAAGTAGGCAGAGTCCCACAAACCAGTTCGTAAGCTCTGCCCAAAGTACGGTCGAAACTGCGGCGGAGAACACGATGAGGCTCCCCCCCATCGTTGGGGTTCCGGCCTTACTCAGGTGCGTTTCAGGTCCCTCCGTCCGAATAACCTGACCGACATGTCTCTCCCGAAGCAGCCGGATCGTTGCCGGACCGGTAACGAAGGCAAGAAAGAGGGAGGTGACGACAGCACCTGCCGACCGGAAGGTCAAGTAGTTGAAGACGTTGAAGATGATGTGGACATCTGCGAACCGGGGGAGGATGTGATAGAGCATTCAGGCCTCCATATCCGGTCCGGAACCGGCCTTCTTAAGGGTATCTTGCTCAGTCGGTCCCCGGCCAAAGTCCTCCTCAAACCGATCGATGAGGGTCTCTAACGCGATGCCCCGAGACCCCTTGAGGAGGACGGTTTCTGTTCCTTCCAGCCGAGACCGCAGTGCCCGGTACCCATCGTCCAGTGTAGAAGCGGTGATCAGTTCCGGATCGGAACTCACCCCGGGTCGCTCCTGATCGGCGAACTCAGTCGCAGCCGAAGCGAATTCACCAAGCACAACCACGAGGTCCAACGGCAGAGAGCGAGCCTTTGCGAGGATGGTCCGGTGAAGCGCTTGCGACCGCCCACCTAGCTCAAGCATGCTCCCAAGCACCGCGATACGCCGGGAGGCGCCAGGCAAACCCGCCAATAGCTCGAGTGCCGCCGTTACGGACTGGGGGTTTGCGTTGTAGCAGTCGAGGATCATCGTGAGGCCGCCGATCGGACGCATCTCCCCTCTTAGCGGCCCGGGCTTCACCGCCGAGGCCTGCTCTATGGCAGTCCCTTCGTCTGCCCCAAGGAGGCGAGCGCAGGCCAGTGCCAGGAGCAGGTTCCGGACTCCGTGTAACCCGGGGATCCCAGCCTTGACCTCACGGTCTCCGAGGAGGAAGCGGTATCCGCCCTCAGGATCCTGGCTGAGGGATATACCTCTAAACTCGGGGTCCGCTCGATCCGAGAGCCCCGTTACACAGACATCAGGTCGGATCTCACGGGCGGCGGATGGGAGTAGGGCCGGCTCGTCACCGACCACTATTGAACCACCAATACGCATCCCTCGGATCAGATCAAGTTTTTCGGTTAGGACGCCCTCCAGAGAGCCGAGCCCGTCCAGATGCGCCTCGCTAACCGTGGTCACTACGGTATGATCGGGTTCGGCGATTGCAGTAAGGATCCCAATCTCACCTGGCTCACTGGTCCCCATTTCCAGGACTAAGAACTCTGTGCTGGGCGGAGCCCTAAGTATAGAGAGAGGCAGTCCCACGCGATTGTTCAGGTTTCCGTGGGTGGAGTGGACCGCGAAGGAGCTACTCAACGCCGCGGTGATAAGCTCCTTTACAGTGGTCTTTCCGGACGATCCGGTGATCCCTATGACCTGCCCCGAAAGCGCGCGGCGCCTATACCGCGCAAGATCGGCAAGCCCGTCCAGAGTGTCTGCCACCAGGTAGAATTTGATTAGATCATTCGTGTCGACGTATCTGGACACTACCGCGGCCTGGACCCCCTGAGCAGCCGCCTCAGTCACGAATTCGTGACCGTCGAACCGCTCCCCACGGAGCGCCACGAATAGATCACCCTCCTCGACCGTCCGAGTGTCAGTAGATACGCCAGTGAACTGCAGGTTTCTTGGAGAAGTCCCCGACCGGATCCCGAGTGCTTCACGGACGGTGTGGTCCGTCCAGGTAAACCCCGTAGTCACGCGGCCTTCCCAGAGCCGAGTATCTCCCGAACGACAACGCGCTCGTCAAACGGTCTCCGCTCCGTACCGACAATCTGATATGTCTCGTGGCCTTTACCGGCCAGTAGAACCACGTCCCCTGAGCGCGCAACCTCAAGGGCCCTTCCGATTGCTTCTCTCCGGTCTGTGATCCGCTCGTGGCTAGAGCCTATCATCCCCTCACGGATCTCGTCCACGATCGAGTCCGGATCTTCGGTCCGTGGGTTATCAGAGGTCACGATTGGGAGGTCAGCACCCCGCACAGCTACTCGTCCCATCTCTGCACGCTTCTCGCGATCTCTATCTCCCCCCGCACCGAAGACCAGAATGACGCGTCCCTCGTATAGGGGTCGGATCGTCTCCAACACGCGCTCGAGTGCATGAGGCGTGTGGGCGTAATCCAGGATCACGGGCACCGGCTGTCGTACGGTCACCTCCAAGCGTCCAACTGGTGGGGGCACATCAGCGAGGCCGGCAGCGGCATCCACTAGCCTCTGGTCGAGGAGCAGAGCTGCGCCGAGCGCTGACAGCGCATTCTCTACATTGAATCGCCCCAACAGGGGTAGGGAAACCGTTACCTCATCACCACCCCACCGCACCGTGAAACGGCTCCCTTCCCCTGAAAGGGTTACTTCCTCGGCAACAAGATCAGGCAAACATGCGTCCCGGCATTCCGGGCGTCCCACAACGGCCTCCTCCTCGATCCGGGTGACAATCAACCGAGCGTCGATCGGTGACAAAAGAGACCACGCAGGGTCTCCTCCATTTACTACGACACCACCCCCATCCCGAACGAGCAGTAAGATCCGTGCCTTGGCCTCTCGGTAATCCTTAAAGCTCTTGTGATAATCGAGGTGATCCGGGGTAAGATTTGTAAGTACCGCTATATCTAGTTCGATACCATCGAGGCGTCGTTGATCCAATGCGTGGGACGACGCCTCGATGGTAACCGTGGTCACTCCCTCCTCGACAAGTGTTTTCATCTCCTTTGCGATTTGGACTGGCCCTGGGGTTGTCAGACCTTCGGACCCGGTTCGGATCGTCCCATCCGCTTCCACTAACCCTAGGGTTCCAATCGCGGCGGATGGACCATCAAGGGAGAGGAGATGCCGGGTCAGGAGGGTGCAAGTCGTCTTCCCGTTCGTTCCGGTGACCGCAGTCACACGAAGACACTGTGTTGGTTCTCCTTCGAGGCAATGCGCGACGACCGCCGCAGCCCTTCTCGCGTCGCTCACGCGGATTTGAGGAATAGCTACGTCCACATAGCGCTCCACTACGGCTGCGACGGCCCCGTTCGTGGCCGCGGACGCAACGTGATCATGAGCGTCGACTGCCGTTCCTTTCCAGGCTAGGAAAATCTCCCCGCTCTTCAGAGTTCTGGAATCCTGAGACGCACCTAAAGGCGAGATGTCCCCGGGACCCCGCAGTGCAGTTGAGACGCCGGCGGTCCGGAGGACATCCACTAGTCGATCCAGAGAAACACCCATTGGGCTCGGGGAGCTACTCATCGGTTCCCTTTCTCGAAGGGACCGATGAATCCCATTCCCTGAAAAGTAGAAACGAGGCGTATCGTGTCTCCGAGGATGATGGAACTGCCAGCTGCGGGAACCGTCTCCAAGACGGGACCGGCGGACTCCCACAACACACTGAGGCCGAGCGAGTGAAGGCGCCGAGCAGCCGACCTCGCCGAGAGGCCGCGCACTTCAGGCACAGTGAAGACACCGTTCGTTCGCCCTTCGGAGGCCGAGACGTTGGGCACTCCGCTCTCGAAGGGCTGGATCCTGGAGGCGAAGAGAGGGGTGGGGGTGGGAGATTCTAGAGGCAACTCAGAGTTTTCTTGAATCCGCTGCGACTGCGCGAGGGCCGCCAGGGCGGTCTGGTCCAGAGGGGACTCCCGAGCCGCGAGGATCGCCTCCATGGTAGCCCGGGTCACCGGAGCTGCTGTCGTCCCTCCATAGTACTCACCCTGCGGTCGCTCTAGCTTTACAAACACGACGAGCTGGGGGTCATCAGCCGGAAAGAACCCTACGAATGAAGAGAAGTAGGCGCCGGCCTCGTATCCTCCGTTCTCCGCATAAGCGCGGCTGGTCCCGCTCTTCCCAGCTACCGCAAAGGATGCGAGCCGGGCTCTCGTGCCAGTTCCGGCCTCCACAACGCCGACGAGCACCCCCGTGATTTCACGTGCAACGTCCTTCGAGACTACACGCCGCAACACCCGCGGGCCGAACTTCTCAATCACCCCCCCCTGGGCGTCACGAAGCTCCTTCAGCAGGAGCGGCTGCATGAGAACTCCGCCGTTGGCCAGAGTTCCATAAGCCATAGCCATCTGGATTGGTGTCACCGCTATCTCGTAACCGATCGCAAGAGACGTGGGAGACTGCTGTGACCACTGTCCGGGCCGCCGCAGGGTTCCCGATGCCTCGCCAGGAAGCAGAATTCCCGTGGGCAACCCGAATCCAAAGTCCCGGAGACCCTCGTACTGCTCCTCATGGCTCAGTCGCTGCACGGCCTTGGCTATCCCGACATTCGACGAGACCTGAAGGGCGCGGCCAAGTGAGACCTTCCCCACGACCGAGACGTCATCGATCGTACGACCGTGAGTCGTCCAACTCCCATTACCTGTATCCAGGGAGTCATCCAGCGAAGCCTTCCGCTCACGGAGAAGCGAGGCGACCGTGAACGGCTTCAGCGTCGAACCGGGCTCGTACGGCGTGTTGATCGCCCCGAGATGGGCTGACGTGCCATCCCGTAAGGACACCATCGCTAGCACTTCGCCAGTGTGGGGGTCGGTGACCAGAAGGTCCCCTCCCCTTGACCCTGTGGACTCGACGGCCTCTTTCAGGGCCTCGTTCGCGATCTCCTGGAGAGAGGCATCGAGCGTCAATACTACGGAGCCCCCGGATCGGGGAGGACGGATCATCCAGGTCTCGCCGGGGATCGGTCGGCCGTCCGAATCACGTGCAACGATCTCGGCACCCGGAATGCCCCGGAGGTGGTCCTCGAATTCCTGCTCGATCCCACCGCTTCCCACCTTGTCAACTACGGCTCCGAGGAGCCCCCTTCCAAGGGCACCTTGGGGGTAGAACCGCCTCAGCTCCCTCTCCACATAAACGCCTCGTAGGCCGGATAGAGATTCCCTCACGGCGGGAGGAAAGCGGCCAGGTATGGTAACCCAGCGTCTGTCGGTAGAAGTGATTCTTCTGGCCTCTGCGTCCGACAGCTGGAGGATACCCTTGAGGCTCAAGGCCACAGCGTTCGGGTCCGTAAGCTCGTGTGGAGCCACTCCAACCCTGAACGTCTCGTGGGACAGGGCAAGGGGGACTCCGTCACGATCAAGGATTTCGCCCCGCTCTGCCCCCATCTCACTCTGCATCCGATGCTGCTCGTCCGCCTCCTGTTGCCACTTCGTGCCTTGAGCAACCTGTAGTTCGACGGCCCGCGCCAGAAGACCCCCACCCGCAAGAATCCAGCACCCCAGCAGAAGGCGACGGCGGAACGCGAGAGATCTGTCAGACTGGGAAGCCCTGGCCTCGGGTGAGGCGTGCCGGCGGCTCATTGCTCTTCTCCCCCAGCACCATCGGGTGATGCGCCGGTGAGCCAGACGATCTCACCACCGTTTGGTGTCCGCATCCCTAGCTGATCCCGCGCTGTCGGAACGACCCGCCCTCGGCTCTCAAGTACCTGGATTCGATTCCCTAACTCATTTCGCTCGGCGGTCATAAGTGAGATCTCTCTGCGGAGCCGATCAAGCTCAGCCAGTTCCTCAAGTGCCCGAGCCTGACGCCAGGTCACGAAGCTCAGGGCAGCCAGAAGCAGGGCAACGGCAAGCGTCACCATTAGAGATCGGGAGAGTCTCACGCCGCTTTCCTCCACGACCGTAGACGCGCACTTCGTGCACGGGGATTCTCATCTACTTCCCTATCCGAGGGCCGGACAACCCTCTTGACCACGACTCGTCCGAGGGGCTCCCCACAGCAGACACAGATCGGCAGTCCCGGAGGACAAGTGCACTCCCGGCTCCACTCTCCGAACGTCTGCTTCACGACTCGATCCGTCAGCGACTCGTAGGAGATAACGGTGATGACGCCTCCGGGAAGAAGTGCTTCCAGTAGAGCCGGTAGCGCGGCACGGAGTGCATCGATCTCCTGATTGACCGCAACCCTAAGAGCCTGGAAGACCCTCGCCTTGTCCTTGGTAGTCGGGAAGCGTCGGAAGGCCTTTGCCATTGCCTCGATCAGATCTCCCGCCACGCGAAAGGGTCGATCCTCTCTCAGTAGAGCGACAGCCCGAGCCAATCGCCGCCACCGCGGCTCCTCCCCGTACACGCGGAAGACTCTACCCAATTCTGCTTCATCCAAGGTGTTCAGGAGATCCGCGGCCGTGGCCTCACCGCGAGAGCCTCCAGCCATCCGCATGTCAAGTGTGACCTCCCGCCGAAAGCTGAAGCCTCGCTCGTCGAGATCGAGTTGATGGGTGCTCATTCCGAGATCGAGCAGTGCCCCCGAGAGACGGGGCCCATGGTCCCCTACCTCCACCGCAGCCTCATCGAAGCAAGCTTCTATGAAGGAGACGCGATCCTGGTGTTCCTGGAGAGCTATCCGGGTAGCCTCAAGCGCGATCGGGTCCCGGTCGACGGCGATCACTCTGCACACAGGGTAGCGCACGAGCAGTGCATGACTGTGGCCTCCCCCCCCAGCAGTTCCATCCATGATCTCCCCACCCCCGGCAGGCTCCAGATGAGCCAGCACTTCTTCGACCATCACGGACCGGTGGAACGTCCCCTCAGGTCCCACCGCTATCCAAAGATCCTGTGCATCTCCTCCGCCTTCCTCGCGTCAGCAGTGAGGTCGTCCGGGTGGTGACTACGGAAGACCTCTGGATTCCAAATCTCGATCCGATCCATAGCGCCGATCAGAAGAACCCCTCCGTTGAGCTTAGCCCTCGCTTGCAGCCATCCGGGAATGAGAATCCGCCCCTGCTTGTCGGGCTCGACATCGGTCGCTCGGGACATGACATCTCTCAGTATATCGGCCAGATCGCGTCGGTCTCGCCGAAGTTCGAGGAGGCGCTCCCGAACTCCGGACCAAACATCCTCTGGAAAGAGGGTGAGATGACTGAGTTCCCATTGGAGCAGAACAAAGCGGGTCCCTGTGGCCTTACGGCGATAGTCCGCTGGAAGACTGACCCGTCCCTTCTGGTCCAGTTGATACTCAAAGCGGCCGAGGAACCCGGTCACTCATCTCCCTCCGTGGCATTCAGTGGGTAAATGTGGGAAATAGTGTCAAGTGCTGGGATAACTTACGGTTGACCCATGAATGCGGTCAAGGGTCTTCTTTAGAAGGAAGTTGCGGGCAGGAAAATTGGTAGAGATGTGGCAGGAAGGTGTTAGCGGCTCAGAAACGCAGAAAGGGAGACCGCGGCTTGTACCGCGGCCCCCCTTAGGTGCCTTGCTATTTACGCGTGAAGTTGGGCGTTACCGACCTCGGGCGATGATACCCTCTTGAATCTCAATATAGGTGGCCGTGCCATCGAGGAACTGGCTGAGGTTCGCTCCCGCATTTACCCTTCCATAATCCCCCGCCTGATTGAACTGGGCCAGGGCCTCTTGGAAGATAGGAAGGCTCGCCTGCGCCGACTCTACAGTGTTCGGCTGGCTGGCGGCCTCCGCTTGCCGGTAACGGGCGTAGCCGTGGAAGAAGTTGATCTGAGAAAGTAAAGCCGGAGAGATATCAAACTCTCTCGCAATGTTGTACACCTCGACTGCACCGCTGAGATCCCCCTCGCCCTGGTCCTTCTCATTATAGCCATAGCCAAAAATCTGGTTTGCGAGGATGTCCGCCGGCTGTTCGCCAGCGTCCACCGCGCTGTGGAAAGCCTCACCAGCCTCCTCGACCCGGCCCTCTTCGATAAGCCACTGCCCAATGCGCGCATACGCGTTCGCCAGTTCGGAATCGATTTCCAACGCATTCTCTAGGGTCGTGATCGCCCGATCCACATCGCCCGCCTGCCTGTAGGCGTTCGCCAACTGGCTTCGGACCTGTGCATCGTCCGGGAAGTATTCGATCGCCTGCTCACCCAGTGCGAGTGCTTCATCAAATTCGCCTAGTGCGACATGGGAACCCAACACGTTCCCGAAGTACCCAGGAGGTGCGTCAGCTCCCTGTGCGTCGATAACCTTGGTCAGAGAGAAAACGGCCTTCTGAAACAGGTCAGCGATTTCCGGGCTGAGCGGCGGTGGGTCCCCACCGCCCTGCGGCTGCGGACTCAACGACTGCAAGGAAAGAGCCGCGCGGGACGCCATGGAGCCATACTGCTCGTGAAGGTCTACATTCTCAGGGTCTTGCTCCAGACCAGCTTCCAACAAGGTCATCGCGCCCACTTCGTCACCGGTCTGGGCAAGGTCGTACGCAACCCTCATTCGGATCGCTACATTGTCCGGGTTCAGTTCTAGGTAACGCGAATAGTATTCACGTGCGGCATCAATATTTCCAACCTGACTCGCGACGTATCCCGCACTCTCCAGAGAGGTGATGTCAAACGGATCCGACTCGAGTAGAACCTCGAAGTGGGTTAGAGATTCGTCATATTCCTCAAGCTCGAGGTACGTGCGAGCGAGAGCCGCCCGGGCCTCCCCCGACTCGGGAACAAGCTCCACGGCCCGCGAACAATAGTCGAGCGCTCCATCCCAGTTGGACGAGTTGAACTCCATCCCGCAAAAAGCGATCTGGCTCACCTGCTCGATCGTGGCCTCGAAGAACTCCATGATGTGGTTCACAGCTGCGTCGATGTCGTCCTCAGATATCATCTGTGATTCAACCGCAAACCGTTCCCCAGCGGGAATCGTGATGAACTGCCCGGAGTACTCGAACATGTCCCCGGACTGTTCATAGTCTCCGCAGAACACCATCGGTATTTCCAGTATGGACGCAAGCTGTTGCGACAGGACACAATTCAGATCTCTGAGGCGCATATCGTACTCCCGCGCCGCATCATCAATGTCATCATCCGACATGGCGACGTGGGTTGGTATATCGATCCGATCCCTTAACTCATCGGCTAAATCTCTCCCAAAATCCTCATCGGCATCACCGGATGGGGTGAGGTCGGCAACAAGGACCTGCATCCGGCCAGCAGGCTGGGCCTCTGCCTCTTGGTGCACGAACGGGACCGTGAGAAGAACCGCAATGACTACTGCCATGCTCATTCGCATACGCTGGATCTCGATCATGTGTTGCTCTCCTACATCTGTGCATGGAGACTGTATCGGACCGCCCCGCTGAGAAACGCAGCGCCAAAACAGCTGCGGGCTAAAAAACGCCAATGGAAGGTCTCAGGGACACGGCCTCCAAGATTGATATCTCTGTCCGGCCACGTCAACCACGGCCTTCAAAGTTATTCAGACGTTCCAGCGTTGTTCCTTAATAATTCGCCTATACTGATACTAGTGGAAAAGATCCGAGGTTCCGACCTCCTCCCCGAGTCGAAACAGGCGCAGCCTCCGCAGGGTCTGCCTAACACTGCTGAACAGCCTAAGCTGAAGCTCCAGCCGTCGCACGCAGAAACTCAGATCGTATGCGGATCTGGTCAGGAAGCAGGGGCATCGAGGCCAGGACTCCGGTACAGTTCCAGTGTCTTAATCGAGCCACACGACCTAGGGACGGCACCGCCTGGCCACGTTGACACTGATCTCCGGCTCACGTAGCGTAAGAGAACTAATTGAAAGTCATTCTCAACAATCCACTCCGGCTCATGTCTACTCCGGTCATCCAACTCGACACCGTCAGCAAGAGCTTCCGACCAGGTCCAGTCGAGGCTCTCGACGATGTCTCCTTCGAGGTTCAGGAGGGGGAAATCCTGACTGTACTTGGACCCTCGGGCTGTGGCAAGACGACCACGCTGCGACTCATCGGCGGATTCGAGGTTCCTGATCAGGGAAGGATCTTAGTTGGAGGAAGAGAAGTCGCAGGGCCCCAACGCTGGGTCCCCCCTGAGAAACGGGGAGTCGGCATGGTCTTTCAGGATTACGCGCTCTTCCCTCACCTCACCGTGGGCGAAAACGTCATCTTTGGTCTTGACCAGATGCTGAAGGCTGATCGGGTTGCGCGGGCCCGAGAGGTCCTAGGAATCCTCGACCTCAAGGCCTGTTACGACCGCTACCCCCACGAGCTTTCTGGAGGCCAGCAGCAGCGTGTGTCTCTTGCACGTGCCCTTGCACCCGAGCCAGTCGTGGTTCTGATGGACGAGCCTTTTTCGAATCTAGATGCCCATCTACGCAACCAAGTGAGAGACGAGGTCGTCGGTATTCTCAGGCGGGCGGGCGTAACCTGCATCTTAGTTAGTCACGACCAGCGTGACGCTCTCGCAATCTCGGATCGAGTAGCGGTGATGAACCAGGGGAGGATTGAGCAGATCGGTAGTCCACGTGAAATTTACAAACACCCCGAGTCTGTATTCGTCGCCACCTTCGTAGGACGAACCAACCTTCTCCAGGGGGTAGTCCAGAACGAGCATGGATGTGTCCTCACAGACTTCGGCTCGTTCTGCCGTGTGGACCGACTGGGGTTTCGGAACGGGAGCGAGGTCATGGTGGCGGTGAGGCCGGACGGGTTCGCCACCTGCCCGGAGTCCGAAGGCATGTTACACGGAACGATCCTTTCGACCACCTATACGGGTGCACACGTTGAGGCCAAGATAGCGATTCCATCGGCGCATGGTGGTCAGCGACATCTGGTCGTGCACCTTCCACCCTCTCGACCCTATCGAGCGGGTGAGAAGCTGAGCTTTCAACTGGTTCCCGAGTTTGCATCGGTGGTGCGGAACGCCTGTTCGACCCTGGGCTTCTCGTCGCCTATGGCCGTTGGTTCTGAGGCGGAGAGCTAGCCGGTCCCTTCTGTCTCTGACTCGATCAGGTCCCGGTACCCCTCTCTGAAGGTGGGGAACTCAAACCTGTATCCCGAAGAGCGTAGAAGCCGATTCGAGCAGCGCTTGTTCGAACTCTGCTCCTGAGCCTTAACTTCAACGTCCGGCTCTGGCACTCCCGCCAGGTGCGCCAGGTAACGGTAGACCTCGCAAACCGGACTGGGCTCGTCATCCACACCCACGTAGACCGGGTCCAGGTCGTCTTTCGTCAACAAGTGCATCAACGCACCTGCGGCGTCATTTCGATGAATTCGGTTA
The DNA here is from genome assembly GCA_964546115.1 of uncultured Gemmatimonadaceae bacterium. Taxonomy (GTDB): domain Bacteria; phylum Gemmatimonadota; class Gemmatimonadetes; order Longimicrobiales; family Gaopeijiaceae; genus JAAXGI01. Next base: position 21,915 of record CAZJIM010000009.1, read on the forward strand.
GACCACACGTACCCATTGCCCAGACACCTGGCCTTGCCAGAACGCACCCGCTCCAGGAACTGCCCCCGTCCGGGTCCATAGATCCCACCCAGTCGGAGGGAAACCCCAGAAATACTCCCGCTTTGGACCAAGTCCTCACCTTTGAGGATCTCAGTGCCCCTGAAGTCTGCTGGGGAAGGAACAGTGTCCTCGTCGACCCACTCTCCTCCGGCGTCTCCGTACACGGCGGTACTCGAGACAAAGATCAGTTGACTGGGTGGAGTACTGAGAGAGTCAAGCGCACCGAGCAGGTTTTCTACCCCGGTTACGTATGCATCTCGATACCGTTCGGGGGAGGAGGCGTCAGCTGAGGCTGCATAGACTACGCTATCCACATGGGGCAGGTGACTCTTCAGGGAGGGGTTGAGGAGATCTGCGCACACGGGCCGGATGCAGTCCGGAAGACAATTCGGATCCCTCTTGAGCCCCCAGACCTCGTGTCCCCCTTTCCGCGCTAAACGGAGACCGAGTTCGGTCCCCACGTATCCGCACCCTGCGATCAGAATACGCACGCTCCTCTAACCGCTACCAGTTCCGTCCGGAGCGGCAGCTAAAGACCCCGTGAGGGTTAGGAAGCGGACCAGTTGTCCATCCATGCGTTGTCCGATCACATTGAGCCATCCGAACGACTCCCTGGCCGAGGAGACCATGCGCGAATCGTATTGGAATCTCTTATTCTCATTTCCCATGAAATTCTGCGCGCGGTCCTCAACCCACTACAGGGTTCTCTACGGAGCCTTTGGGCGCAACTCTACTCGATGGTCACTCGATAATCGCCTCGTGCACGAGTTCCTTCACCTGCTGGCGAAGTGACTCAGGGTTCGAGGGGGAGCTCTGCCACATGAGTACGATCACCAACTCCTCTGTAGGATTGACCCAAAAGATCGTTCCTGCGCTGCCGTCCCACCCGTATTCGCCGAGCGATGTCGGATAGCCAACCACCGACGGGTCGAGAACGACATTCACATTCGCCAACCCCCATCCCATGCTGCCTCCCCGTGCCTCGAGGACGGCGTCGGAGAGTCCGTTGGCCGTAATAGTCCCGACCGTTTCTTCTTCCAAGATCCGTACACCCCCGAGTTCCCCACCATTCAGAAGCATTTGGCTGAACCTCAAGAAGTCTGGAACAATAGAGAGGAGTCCCACCCCTCCCTCGAGCAGTGCGGGCTCTTCGGTAAAGGGTACTTCTTCGATTTGATACGGTGTCAACCCACCGTTGTCCGTTTGGCGATAGACGGTCGTCAGCCGGTGGCTCCGGCCTGGATTGGCCCAGAAGATGGTCTCCGTCATGCCCAGGGGATCGAGGACCCGTTCTCGAAGGAACTGGTCGAACCTCTGGCCTGAAACAGCCTCAACCACCGCCCCTGCCACGGTGGATGCAACCCCATATCGGAATCTCGTGCCCGGATCCTCCATGAGCGGCGCAGCAGTGACGTTCTGGATGAACTGTGACAGCGGGATCGATCGCGAGCGAACACGGGCTTCCCGGTAGGGTCCCGAGTTACGGGAGTTTATTCCCGAAGTGAATAGGAGAAGATCGCGTATGGTGACCGGCCTCTCGGGTGGCCGGGTCTCACCCGTGGCCGCATTGAGGACCGTGACCTCCTCGAACTCAGGCAGGTACAGCGATACGGAGTCGTCCAGGTCGAGACGCCCCTCCTCGCTCAAAATCATGACTGCGACCGCCGTGACAGCCCGTGTCATCGAATAGATCCTAAAGAGGGAGGCCTCCGTCATAGGCACGCGCGTTTCCAGATCTTGGAGTCCCACAGACTCTAGGTAAGCCAACTGTCCACGACGTGCTACGCCCGCGACCGCTCCCGCGATCTTACCCTCCTCGACAAAGAGATTCAGGAGGTCGGTCACACGCCCCAATCCCTCCGCAGACAGGCCCACCTCACCGGGCTCGGTGCGAGGGAGCACCTCCTGAGCAAAAACGGGACCGTTAGGCGCCAGCAGCAAGCCGACTAGCGAGACAACGTTCAGTATTCTCGACATCATTCGGCTCCGTGTTCATGCCCAGCAACTTGAGTCACACTTCGGGGTGGCGAACCAGAAGTATAGGGTCTTATGATACCTGATCGACAGGCGGCAGCTCGACATTAAACGAGATGTCGTCTACTCGAAAGATCAAAACAAGGGGAAGTAAACAATGCGAAAACGTGCCTTCCGAACAGCGGCTATGTACCGAGTGGGCACCCTATCTCTGCTGGGATCGGCAGCACTCCTCGTCGGCGCGGAACTGGAGGCCCAGACCGAGGAAGAGTTCGGTAGCAGGATAGTGAACCTCCTTCAGGAACCGAGGCATCGGACTGTACACCGAGACGGGGACATATACCTGCTCGACGTTCAGATCAACCCGGGAGACACGACGCTCGCGCACACGCACGACGCAGCCATCATGTTGACCTTTATCAGCAACGGAGATGGGCCCATCGGGGGTCGAGTGTCCAGCAACACTGATTATGTTAACCAGAACTCCACACACAAAGTCATCAACGCGGGACCGAAGCTCCTAAGGATTATTGCGCTCACGAACTATGGTCCGCCGATGCGCGGGATGGCCTGGGATCGCCCACACGGGCTGACAGGTGAGCCTCAACTCGAGAATGAGTGGTTTCGCTCCTATCGGATCGAGTTGGCTCCGGGAGAAGAAACGTCGGAGCAACATCACCTGAACCCTTCCGTCGTCGTGCAGGTGTCGGATGGTCTAACGCACGTAACGAGGGAGGATGGGATCACGGCAGAGCTAACTGATATGGGGGATTGGGCATGGCGGAATCCGGAAAGCATGTTTCGGATTCGAAATGCTGGGAATATTCCCGTGAGTGTTGTCGTGAACGAAGCTCGAAGAGCGGGCTCCGATTAGTAGCCGATCAATCGAATCCGGAAGCGCTCACTTCGGGGTGTACCATCACTTTAGGATATAGGTGTCCGATCTAATTTTGGGCTCAGTGCCTGAGAAAAAACGTGTATTTTCAACTCTATAGGAGACATATCCATGACTCGACTCACCTCACTCCTCACCCTGACACTCCTAGCCACTGTCGGTATTGTAAAACCCGTACAGGCACAGGATCCGTCAATGAACTTCTTTCTAACCAACGCGGGACCGGGCAACGGCGCGGACCTTGGTGGACTTGAGGGAGCCGATTCCTGGTGTGAGCACCTCGCCTTCGGGGTCGGTCAAGGGGAGAAAACGTGGCAAGCTTATCTAAGCCAGCGAGCCATCGGTGGCGCACCAGCAGTAAACGCGAGGGATCGGATAGGGGATGGACCCTGGTACAATTATGAGGGCGTGATGATCGCTAACAACCTTGACCAGCTTCACGGTGATAACAATCTCACGAAGGAAACTCAGCTGAGTGAGAAGGGAAACATCATCAACGGCCGGGGGGACACTCCGAACCGACACGATGTACTCACCGGTGCTCAGCTAAATGGTAGACTGGCACCTGGAAGCGACGACACCACTTGCAACAACTGGACGAGCAGTGGGGAAGGAACTGCGCTTGTCGGCCACTTCGACCGGACGGGAGGTGGAGCCAACCCGGAATCGTGGAACTCCGCCCACGGCACTCAGGGGTGCAGCCAGGCAAACCTTCGCGCCACCGGAGGGGATGGCCTCTTCTACTGCTTCGCGGTTAGTGAGGAGTAGCCTTGAGTTAGGGCTATACCCGGATGGGACCGATCTCCACCTTGATGTCCCTCCACTTCGCTTGGCGGAAGCGGACCATACTCAGGACCGCACGAGTGACATGACCCAGGACAATCGCTAGCCAAATATCGCTCGCGGTGAGCCCACGAACAGCTTGGATCACCACACACATTCCGATCGGTACCGCCAATTGTGAGATGAGCGAAATGTAGAGCGGGCTCTTCGTGTCACCGGTTCCTTGGAGGCCTCCTGTGTAGGCTAGGGCAGTGGTGATGAACAGCCCCGAGACACTCAGGTAAGCGAGGAGCTCAATCGTAAGACGGGATACGACAGGGTCATCCATCCCGAAGATGGTAAGCAGGGCCTCCGGAATGGAAAGGAAGAGCACCCCCATCACAGCCGCAACGCCCAGTCCGATATACATAGCCACATGAACACCCGCTATCGAGCGCTCCGGGTGTCCTGCACCGAGGTTTTGACCCGCGATAGCGGCTGCAGCACCCATGAGTCCTATAGAGGTCCAGGTGATCAGTGAGAAAAGCTGAGTGTACCCCACCGTGTACGCAGCCTGTGCTTGACTACTGAGCGCAAGGGAACCGACGAATCCAAGCATGATGACACCACCGATGTTCATTGCCACTCCCTGGATCCCGGTCGGAATCCCAAATCGGAATAAGGAGCGTATGATTTCGAAATCCGGACGAAGGCTCATCCCTCGATCGAATCCGACTACCCACCGGTTCGTGAAGAGCCTATGAAAGGCAAACATGGTTATCACACCCGCAGCAATCGTGGTGCCCATCGCCGCACCCATGGTCCCAAACGCTGGGATAGGTCCAACGCCACGGATAAACACCACGTTCAGGACGAGATTTAGAATCGTAAGTGCCACGCCCAGGCGCAGGGGGGTCTTCGCATCACCGGCGGATCTGAGCGCTCCCCCGAGCATGAAGAACATCAACATCCCGAAGCTAAACACGAACATAATGCGCAGGTACGGTAAGGCTTCGGCTCGCACTTCAGGGGTCGCGTTGATCAGTTCGAGAAGCGAGGGTGCGAGGAAATAGCCGAGCGGGGCAAGGATGAGGAACGCCATCACCGCAGCGGTGATGAATGCCTGGTAGACCGTCCGGTTCACCTTGTCGTGGTCATTGGCTCCTGCGAAGCGCGCGACCATGACGCCCATACCCGTGAAGAGCGAGCTGATAAACACCATGACGACCAGGAAGATCTGCCAGGAGACCCCGATCGCTGCATTCCCTTGGTATCCAACGAAATTCCCAACCATCGCATGATCGACGATTCCCTGAATCCCGCCAATGACATTCTGTAACATCGTCGGCCAAGCTAGCTTCCACACCGCACGGTGGATCGGTCCCTCGACGATTGATCGGTCGAACTTTCTGCTTGGCTTGGGTGGTCGCATTGTGCGCTTTTGCTACTACATCCCGGTATAGAGAACGCGCCAGATCTTCCCAGCACCATCATCCGAAACAAGAAGTGAGCCGTCCTCAGTCACCAAACCATCTACTGGCCGGCCCCACGTGGTAGCTCCATCGCTCGAGAGCCAACCGGTGATAAAGTCCTCAATTGGCCCCGACGGTTCGCCGTTTTCAAACGGAATGAAGCCGACCCTGTAGCCACTCGGATCAGAACGGTTCCATGATCCGTGTAAGCCTACAAAGGCCCCCCCCCTGATACCGCTCTGGAAACTGGTCGCCCATGTAGAAGGTGACACTCAGCGCAGCGGAGTGGGCGGTGATCCAGACATCCGGAACAATCGCTCTTTGTACCAAGTCCGGGCGCTTCCCCACATGTTCCGGATCCGGGTTGCTTCCAAGGTATGAGTACGGCCACCCGTAAAACCCACCATCCTGAACCGAGGTAACATAATCCGGCACCAGATTATCCCCGAGGGTGTCGCGTTCGTTCACCGATGTCCAAATGACGTCCGTGCCCGGCTGGCGGGTAAGTCCCACTGGGTTCCGAAGTCCGGACGCAAAGATCCGGTGTCCCGTCCCATCCAGATTGTACTCGTTGATGGCGGCACGTATCGGGTCCTCACCGTCGCTCTTGTTGGACCGTGAACCCACCGCCACGTAGATCTTGGTGCCGGCCTGGTTGAAGACAATGTTCCGCGTGCTGTGCCCTCCCCCTGGTAGCTCTACGAGCACTTCGGGTTCCCCCCGTGCGACAAGGTCACCTGAGGTGTAGGGCACGCGGACCAGACTCTCTGTCGCCCCCAGGTAGAGATACCCATCTTGAAATGCCATCCCGAATACGCCTCGGAGCCCCTCAATGTACGTGCTGCGCGTATCGGGCACTCCATCCCCATTGGTGTCTCGCAGTACCTTGACAACTCCCGATCGGGACTGTGCCACGAAAAGATCTCCATTCGGTGCCAAACGCATTTTTCGAACCCCTGGAAGACCCGCGGCGAACACCTCCACGCTGAAACCTTCGGGCTGCTGAAGATCCGCCCCTCGAGGTTGACCTATCACTCGGGCAGAGGCGCGAGCAGACCTCGTTGCAAACGGCTCAGGCAATGCGAATTGTTGGGCCCTGACCGACTCAGAAAAACCAAAAATGACCGCCCCGACGAGGAGGCCAAGTAACCACCGCTGACGACTTTCAATCCAAGACCACAATTCCTTTCTCATCGGCTGAACTCCACAAAACAGTGCACGCTTAGGGTTCCGATCCGGCAAGCGAGTTCTTTGAAACCGAGGCTCATGGGTTCAGCCAGTAGTTCACCTTGATCATGAGAATGTTATCCGGCGCAACCTCAAACATCTCACCTGTATCTCGGCCCAAATCAAACATCCCAACCTCTGCCTGAGACCCCGGCGGCCCCTGGCCAATGATCGAGTTGATCCGCCTCTGTTGCCAGACAAGGAACACGGTGGAGCCTGGTCTCCACTCCCAACGGAGGACGGCATTTCCCAGAAGACTCCGGAAACTGAAATCCCGGTCAGAGACCCGGAATCCCGTGGCCGACTTATCTCCATCGGGGTCGACATCGTAGTGTCCTTCCCCTGTGTACGCCACGGTTCCGACGTCCTTGCCATACTCCAGGAAGTCGAAGGTTTCCGGAGCCCGGAACTCTTTCAGGGCTCCAAAGTCACCAATGGAAATGAAGGGCTCCAAATAGAGCTGGAGGGAAAGCGTTGGAGAGAACGTCAGGTTCACGCGAGTCTCGAGGGATAGCGTGGTCCGGTCCAGTCCGGCAAAAACGTACCTGGTCCCGTAGGTCGCCTCCGCGAGAGGGTCGTCGATCCGCGTCACGTATTGTGCGGGAAAAAACGACCACGAGTAAGACGGTCCAATGTTGAGCTGAAGAGTCTCCTTAAAACGCGCTCTCACGTTGAGTTGTAAACGCCGGTTCCACCCCCCAGCGGTGTCTGAACCCCATGCGTAAGTTCCTCTCGCCACGGTGGAACGCCGTCCATCCGAGTTGACATTGAGATTGCCGGAGAACCCGCCTGGAGATCGAGCGATGGGACCACCTCTGGTGAGCCGATCATCATCGGTCCAGGGGTTATATTGGAATCGAATCGAGGTTCCCCAGTAGTTGAGAAGCTCGATCCGGGCCATGGTGTTGATGTTGGTGAAAGTACGGTCACCCGCAAAATTCCAGACGGCGTCTGGACCCCCGAAAAAGCTCCATGACCGAAGGACCCGGCCAGGATCTGGTTGAGTGTATTGGTAATGGGTGTCGAAGATGAATCGGTCCGCGTTGGTGTGAAACCCAAGGTCATTTGCCTCGTACCCGGGACTCACGACAGCCAAACCATTCCTCATAGTAAAGTTACCAGCCTGTTTTCCTACATACGCCATCCCGTAGAACCCGCTCAGGGACGTCGCTAACGGATCAACCTCTAGATGATCCGCATCCGGCCTCTGATAGTACCGAGTCGATGACTCTTGAGTGCGGGCGATCGCATCCGCTGCTCCACGCACATGACTTCCCGAGACGAGACCACTGAACAGCCAGATCCGGTCGCTCGTTTCATGGGCGAAGTCGATACCGCCTGAGTACGCAGCAGTGTGGAGCCTGTCCACGAGCTTTGTCCCAGAAACATCGCGGTTCACCGCAGATACGATCGTGCCGAACCGAGTTTCCCCACCTTGGATCTGACGCCGCACGCGTCCAACAAAGTAATTCGCCGAAGGTTCGACGGTTAGCTCGTGTCCTGCCTGCCCCCCATCTACATACGACGCTGTCTCTCTTGAGGTGACTGCTTCCAAGATCCCCAGTGACCAACCGTCCCCAATCCTCCCGGTGACCTTGGCGGCTCCCGCGATCGTTGTTGCGGTAGGAATGTCGGAGAAAGCCGCATCCGAGGGAGTCGAGCCCCTGGGTGGTCTCCCAATCCGACGAGAGTAGACGAGCTGTGGACCGGTCCCCGTGCTGCCTCTAGGGCCCCCTTCCCCAAAGTCGAAGATATCAGCTCCTTCGACGAAGAATGGGCGGCGCTCGTTGAACCGCGTCTCGAACGCGGTAAGGTTGATAATCGAAGGATCGAGCTCTACCTGCCCGAAGTCAGGATTCACGGTCGCATCAAGGGTAACGTTCGAGGCGATTCGATACTTTAGATCGATCCCCACACCTCCAAAGTGATCCGATCCGCTTCGGTAGGGGTTCGCAAAGCCCACTCCTTCCGGCAATTCCAGCTGAAGATACTCCCCGCGGGCTACAACGTAGGGAAGGAGTTCGAGTTTCTGCCCCGGCTCGATTCCTTCGATCCCATCAAGGTGCGCAAAACGAGTCACTCCTGAGCGCTCCAATATGGGGGTAAAGGGAAAGGTGGCGTTTTCTTGGTTTCGGTTGATATTTCGCTCGACCTGTATTCCCCAGATTTGCTGCTCATCTTGACTGAACCGCAGTTGGCTGAATGGGATCCTCATCTCTACGGTCCAACCCGACCGAGTGACCTCCATAGCCAAGTCCCAAACGGGGTCCCAGGAAGTGTCACCTCCTCGTATGCCGTTCCCGATGCCGGTCCCGATGATGATTTCGTCGCCCTTCACTCCAGAGGGGTTCGTCCAGAATCGATAGGCAGTCTCGTGATCGTGATAGCTATCCAGGAGCAGGACGAAAACGTCAGAGTCTCGAAGGTAGTTGTCCCTTCGTGCCAGACGAGTCGTTACTGGGCTTTGATCGTCCAGGACGGCAGCCACGTAGATGGCGTCGTCATCATAGGAGAGGCGAACCTCAGTACGTTCTGACACCGGCTCTCCCTCGAGAGGCAGGGTCTGCAGGAAGTCCGTGATGGGAGAGGCCGCAGCCCAAACAGGTTCATCGAGCACTCCGTCGATAGAGATGGATCCCCTCATACGGATTGCAGTTGAGTGAGGCGCTAGCGCATGCTCGTAGTTCGGTTCGGGGTCGATGGTGCTCACACTCGTCCCCTCTTCGACAACGTTCTGAGCGCCCAGGGCGGGCGTGTAATAAGCTACAAAGCCGACAATGAGGAGCCTGAGGACCGTCAACCAAAACGTGGGAAGCTGAGAATCCATTCGAGGTTTTGGAAGGTGACGGCTTTCGAACGAAGCGCTAAAGCTCTTCAGATCCCACCAGTAGAGCAAGCCAAGAGGCCATCTATCGTGGTTCTTGCCTATCCCTCGAATCCAACCTACCGTCCCATCTAGGGATCCTGAGGTGCACCGATTTGAGGACTTCCGGGAAATTCTTTTCTCAGGAAATGATCGCCCTCGGCCAGGTGTACATATGAACTCGGAGGAGAAACCATGCGACACACTCAAATTCTTGCACTGATTGCACTCTTGGGCTGGGCTACAAGTACTGATGCCCAGGAACCTTTCGACCAGACGTTTGATCCGGATGTTCCGGCTCCGGAAGGATTCCGGGTGAACCGTACCTCTTACTCAGCCATAATGGACGTTCTTGGGCCCACTCGTCCGGAGGTAACACAGGAACAACTCGATCAGCTTAAGTCGATACCGCTTGAGACAATTTTTGGGGAAATTGGTGAGTATCGCCTCAACTACGCCTCTGGATTTTCAAACACCCGCCCTGGAGAACGGGTCGTCGGGCGTGCTCTAACGATGCGATTTCTTCCTTCCCGGCCCGATCTACTACGAGCTGCTAATGTCCTCGCTGAAGAGGGGGATTGGGACCGTAGATACTACTCCCGCGCCGCTGAGGAAGCACAGCCAGGTGATGTAGTAGTCGCAGAACTAGGAGGCGTGGACGGCCACAACCTCTTCGGTGATATGGGAGCTACAGGCATCCAAATGCGAGGTGCCGCCGGTGTCGTGATTGATGGTGGCATGCGAGACTACGTCGGACTTCAGGATGACCGGTTCGCCGGCTTTCCTGTCCTTCACCGCTTTTCACACGTGACAACGACCTCATGGATTGGGGTGGAATACAATACTCCTGTCCGAATAGGGAACGCTACCGTTTTCCCGGGGGATATCGTTGTGGGCGATGACGGAGGCATTCTCTTCTTCCCACCAGAGATCCTAGCTCAGGTGCTGGATGGGATAGCTGAGCACGACGCCATGGAGGAGTTCCAACTCGATCTGTTGCTAGAGAAGAATTATCGCTTCCGCGACGTGTATCCGCTGGCACCTCGGCTGCGCGAAGAGTTTCAGAGAACCCGAGACCGCTAGTTTGTGGACAATGCGTTCAAGCAGCTGGCATCGGAAGGCAGGTCTCACCGCCCCCTAAAAGACAGGCTCTGCTAGCCCGGCCTCTGCTACAAGAAGGAGCAGCGCTCGTTGGATTGCTAGGTGGGAATCCTGGTTAACCCAGTATTCGTTAGGTGCGTGAGCATTCGCACCGACGCCCCCGCGACCGATCGTCACGGATGGTATCCCCATAGATATGGGGATATTGGAGTCCGTAGATGAGCGAGAGAGTTCACCCTCTGATCCAAATTCTGCTGCGGTGGCCAGGGCTCGTTGCACCAGGGAATTCGAAGGGTCCATAGCCCCAGAGGGTCGGAAACCGACTCGGTCCATATCTACCGTTAGGGCTGGGCCTTCACGCCGAAGTCCGTTCTCCCCCTCTAGAGCGCGCTCGACCGCATCTATGAACACCTCCTCGATTCGGGCGAGGCTCTCCGGGCTATCCGAGCGCATGTCGACTTCCATCCATGACTCGGCGGGCACTGCATTTATCGAAGTGCCCCCGCCTATACGGCCCACGTTGTAGCTCGTTGTCGGGCCCTGGCGGGTGAGAGTGTCGGCAACGTTTTGGAAATAGCTCACAGCACGGCCTAATGCGTGTGCCGGATTCGCCGCACCAAAAGCACCCCAGGAGTGGCCGCCGGGCCCCTGGATGGTGACCCGATATCTCACCGATCCGAGTCCCATACTCACAATCCCTCCTATCCGCCCCCCATCCACTGAGATCCACGTGTCCGGGTAATCAGCCCCTTCGCGGAAAATATGCTTCATCCCTCGGAGGTCTCCTAGGCCCTCCTCTCCGACGGTGCCTACGAAGAGCACGTCATCCTCAGTTTCGATTCCAGCCTCCTCCATCGTCCGAAGCACGGTAAGCACGAGTACGAGACCACGCGTGTCATCCCCGACGCCGGGCGCGAAGAGTGTGTCCCCTACCTGTCGGACAGATACGTCCATTCCTTCCGGGAAGACCGTGTCGAGGTGGCCGCCTAACCCTACGGTCCGCTCGCCGCTTCGACCCCGATGAAGAGCAATCACGTTACCTTCTTCGTCCGTCCAGACCGAATCAGCACCTGCCTCTGCGAGGAGTTCCGCGTAGCGGCGACCCCGAGATTCTTCCATGAAGGGGGGCGCTGGAATCTCCGTCAGCTCGATAGTTCGATCAAGCGACCAGTCATCAAGCTCCTCTATGAGCCGGAATGCCTCGATGACGCGGTCGGTACTAGCCAACTCCCGCGCTTCATCAGCGTAGCGAGCATCAATTGTTTGGGAAGCTGCAGGTGAAAACGCAGCCATCAGGCCAGACAAAACAAGCGTGGATACCAAGGGAAGGATACTCATGGGGCGCTGCCCAACGAAGAGGAAACGTGCCACGACAGAGATCTCAAGCTCCGATTTCTTCTCACTCCGAGCTCTGTCCTCTATACTCCTCGTCAAAGGATCGCTCCACCATACCGAAATTCCCTTTCGCAGCATCCATCGCCAGCACCTGGAGGGTGAGTCCCTCCTCAGGAGGAGCGCTGATATGCCCCTCAAAGATGCTACGCTCACCCGAATATGCGAGAACCACCTTCTCCAGGACTTTCCCATCCAAGACGATCCTGGCCTCGATCGTATAATCGTTCGAGTCCCAAATGCCGCCAGGTTCTGTCGGACAACCACAGAGCATGGTAACCCTAGCACGCACAGGGAGTTCGGTTCCAGCAGCATTCGTCAGATCCCCATGGGGATCAAGTAACTCAACCGTGAAGCCGTACATCTCAAGAATCACTCCGTCCCCGAGCACATGCTGGCCGGGAACCAGGAGCATCGTGCGTGTAATCCGCTGGGCAGCATGAGGTGTCCCCAGAGGACCTTCAGCTTCAATCCTCACCTGTGTGGGCTCGTTCAAATCCAACTCGGCAAGAAAACCCGCCGCTCCTGAGCCATCGAAGACCGAGTGACCTCTCACTCTCGGCTCCTCCACGATGTTCGGCGTGCTGCCTGTTCCCCCCTCCTGCATACCCTGAGCCAACAAGGTCCCTGTTAGCGCGTTGAAGACCGAGATTCGTGCACCGCCAACCCCAGTCCCAATGATCTTCGCATCATGAGAGGTTGCGCGGATCATGACCTGAGTCGTAGTCCCCTGCCCCTCCACAAGAGATGGCAAAAAAACGAGGCCTATAAGAGCCAAGAACCCGATAAAACTCTTCACACCTAGCGCAGTACGTCTCACTCTAGTCCTCTCATCATGAACTCCTCTAGGAAGTAGCATCCGCTCATCGAAGGAGGTTGCTCAGCTGACAATACGCTCGTGCACAAAGTAAGGTGCTTCCGGCACTCAGTTGTCGGTCGACTCAAAACGGGCTTCGCTGCGCATCAGGGCTTCCCTAATGGCGGCAGCCCAGATATCGGTACCCTTCTCGTTCAGGTGGAGGCCATCCTCCACAAAAATGTCGGTCATTACTTCGCCGTTCGGCTGAAGCATGGGGTTTGCAACGTCAATGTAGTACAACAACTGGTCCTCGGTCGCCATATCCCGGAGAAACCGGTTAGTTCGCTGCGCTTCCGGCCATACATCCCATCTCAACAGGCTCGGCTTCACGGACATGGCGTAGACTCGCGTCTCGGGAAGAGCTTGGTGAATCCTCGCCACAATCTGCTCGAATTGACTGATGATCGTCTCCGCCTTCAACCGATCGGCTCCCGTATCGTTGTCGCCTTCGTATATGACCACCGCTCGTGGCTTAGAGGCGACCAAGAGACGGTCCACATAGTAGAGAACATCCGCCATTCTGCTCCCGCCAAAGCCACGGGGGATGACGGTTAGTGGGGACAAGTCCGCTACCATTTCAGAATTCCAGCGCGTAATGCTCGAGCTTCCAGTGACGACGATTGCGTTCGCTGGAGGAGGGTTCAAGGCATCTTCGGCCTCCCACTCGCGAATGGTGTCTTCATACCGAAGAGGATCGGGTTGTGACGGCTGCTGGGCGGCAAGAGTGAATGGGAGCACACTGAGGAGCATAAAGCTCCAACGGATGCGGGCGGCTCCTTGTTTCATAAGGATCTCCTGGTTTACCAGCAGTGTGGCGTTGGAACGGCGATCACGCGCCGGGGAGTCGTAACCAAACTGTCGAACAAGCTATGTGCAATTTCGGTCTAGCGCGAGCAACGGGCACCTCTACTCCAGTTGTCCCGGCTGGGGTGTCAGGGTAGGATTCTCGACACTGAAGTGCTTTCGGGACTGATACGTGCCACTATCAGGCACCGCGTGCTGACGACAGACTATCGGTGACCCTGACCTTCAAAGGGTCTCCCCTCGCCTCCCCCGTCTCCATCAATTTCTCAGAGATCAGAGTTCTCGTTTGCCCAGGATGCCAGGTTCCTACAGGAACCCTGGTTCAATTCGAGTTCAAAGGAGTCCAAGGCCAAGGGAGAAGTCACTTAGAATCCGCAAGTGGAAGTGCTCCTCAGTATGAAGTTTATCTCGATTGGTCGGCGTGGCCGCAGTTTCGTACGGGGCTTCGTATATGCAACGGGGGACTAGAGAGAAGCCTTGAACGGAAGTCGAAGGATCCCCACGGCCAGGCGGAACGCCAGCTTAACATTTCTGTATAATGGAACGTCAGGTAGGGCAGGACCAAGAGCAGAAAGTCTCTTCATTCCTGGCCTCTTATGTAAGGAGTCTCCGATGAACCCGCTGAGAGCCCTCGCCCTTTCCACCATCCTGGCGGTTGGCACCTTGATCGGCGCTCCCTTCCAGGCCACCGCCCAGGACCCCTTCCAGACCACCAACCGGGAGCTTCAGGGAATCAGAGTCGTGGTGGACAATCACTCGTTCGCCGACATGCACGTCTATGCTGTCCAGTCGGGAAGGCGTTGGTCCCTGGGACTCACAACCGGCCTCTCCAGGAGAAGCTACCCGCTCCCTCGGGCACTCGCGGAATCGAACAGGGAGATTCAGCTTATGGCTGACCCGGTCGGACCCCAGGCTGTCTACCTAAGCCCGGTGTTCTTCCTTAGCCCGGGGAACCAGCTCAACCTTACGCTGGAGAACAACTTGAGGTTGTCCTGGGCTACCGTTAGTGACCAACCCAGACCGGAGCAAGAGCCAGTCGAACCTTCCGAGGACGACTCCGACAACTCCAAAGACCCCACCTGACGTAATCCGATCCGGGTCTTCGGGTGACCTCTATAGCTCGCGTCATACCCGTTCGTGGTCTGCTCGCCAGTTCTTGATAGCCTTCTTGATCTCGCCCTCGGAAAGATTATCCTCCGCAGCCCGGTTCACGAGCTGAAGGAACTCTCCGTCTGAAGCGAATCGAAGTCCGATCACCTGTCGCATTGTCACCCGTGGATCGATCAGCTTCTCCGTCAGGACGAAATGGCGGAGATTCTCTTCGACACGGATGGCGCGATCCTGAGCCTTCAGTGCGAAGGTGCGCGCGAGAAGACCGAGAATTAGAAAGGAGACCGACATCACCAGAATAAGAGAAGCGCTATAGAGATTCTCGGTCCCCAGCGACCCAAAGAAGTTGATTGCGGCACCGATGAGCGTGACAACTAGCAGCAGGGCAAGCACGTGGTGGTACAGTGGCACGATGCGAGAATGGTTCGAGTAGTCTTGGTCCACCGTAGTCTCCTTTCTTAGTATTGAGGATCGAATCAAGCGTCACGCCAATGGAGAAGGCGTCGCTCGAGTCGCTCGGACAGAGCGAACAGTACCAGTACCAGCGCCATGATAAGGACGACCAGCGCGATCGTCAGCCCCGCATTATACGTGCTCTGCGCGAACTGGAGCAGGTAACCCAGGCCCCGACTCGATGCCACAAACTCTCCAACGACCGCTCCGGTGAACGCGAAGCCGACCGCGATCTTAAGGTTGCTCATAACCTGAGCTGTCACCGATGGAACATACACCTCACGGACCAGGACTCGCCTCCCCCCTCCGAGGGTGCGGACCCGCTCGACCAGCTGACGGTCCACCTCTTTGATCCCGCCGTAGACCGCGAAGAAGATCAGCACCGTGACGAGGATGAGCGCGAGAGCGATCTTGGACGCGAGATCGATCCCCAGCCAGATCACGAAGAGCGGTGCGAGGATAACCCTCGGGATGGCATTCAGGAGAATCATCACGGGCTCAAGAAGATCCGCGAGCAGGGGCGAGAGCGCGGCGCCAAATCCCAGGACGATTCCCAGCGCAAGTCCCCCGAGCAGACCTACGAATGCCGCGGTAAAGGTGGCCTGGAGATGGTTCCAGAACTCGATGTCTCCAAAGAGCGAAAGGATCACGCTCCCCACGTTCGAAGGCGGCGGAGCGTAGAACGGATCCAACCAACCTAACCGTGAGAACACTTCCCATGTCGTAAGAAGGAGGAGCAGCGCCGCCACTCGACGCAGGGCTAGACCCACCACCGCCGACTTCATCGGGAAGTCCCCCCGGGGCCCGAAGTCGATCCCTCCGCAAGGTCGTCCCACAGACGCTTAACAAGGGGTGCAAACTGGGGATCTCGCCGGGAATCGAGCATGTGTCGAGGCCGTTCGATGTTTACATTGTGTTGTGCCCGGATCTCAGCTCTCGGCCCTTGCGAGAGAACGTAGACGACATCCGATACACTGATTGCCTCTTCGAGGTCGTGAGTGACCAGAAGCACCGTGAGATGTTCACGCTCTACCCAGCCCAGGAGCTCCTCGGTAATGCGCGTCCGGACGATTGCGTCGAGAGAGGCGAAAGGCTCGTCCATGAGCAGCAGCTTTGGCTCAAGCGCAAGTACTTGAGCAATCGCCACGCGTTTTCGCTGACCAACCGACAGCTGCCTCGGGTAGCGGTCACCGAATCCGGCCAGCCCTACCAGAGAAAGCCACTGCTCGGCTTTCTCTTCTGCTAACGGTATCGAGACCCCACGGATACGTAGACCTAAGGACACATTCTGCCGCGAAGTTCGCCAGGGCAGGAGCGCATCGTCCTGAAACAGGAAGCCCACCTGGGTCAACTCGATCGCCAGTTCGACCGTACCAGTTTCCGGTCGGAGCAAGCCGGTGACCACTCTCAGAATGCTGGTCTTCCCCGAACCGGAAGGGCCGATCAAACTAACGAACTGGCCCGCCTTAACTTCAAGGTTGATCCCTTCTATAGCCGGCTCTCCACCGTACCCGACTGAAAGCCCATGGACCCGGAGCAACGGCTATACCCCTGCCGCGCCGCTGTCCAGAAGGATGGCCAGGTCGACGCTTCCGGGTTGGAGGAGATCGGCGATCTCCTGGGCTCGCATGACCCGCTCCGCCGCGGCCGTTTCGATCGATACGCTCTCCGGATAGAGGGAGAGTCGGTAGCGCCCGATGATTTGCCTCAGCCGAGAGACATCACCACCTGCGATCAGTGGTTCGGGAAGAGACGCGATGATCTCATCTAGGGGGAGGGTCCTTGTATCAGTCAAGCCAGCGGCGAGCGCAGTAGCAAGTCTGCGAATTTCCGGCAGCCGCTGATCCCGTTCGTCAGCTCGCACCGACACTCCCATGAACTCGTAGGCTCCCCCCAAGTGTATGCGGGTCTCTTCGATTTCCATGAAATTTATGAGTTCGCGCCCGCCGGCCTCCGCTGTGAGTGAAAGTGCGGGCTCCTGCAGCATCGCGGCATCGACCTGCCCAATCCGTAACGCATCGTACAGGTTTGTTCCGATGGCCGCGAAGCGCACTCGACCAGCATCGGCACCCGCCTGATCGAGCAGGTAGAGGAGGAGCGCGTGGTCTGCGTTGCCAAGAGCCGAAATGCCAACGGTCCGATCTTCCAGGTCTCGCACCCCCGTGATCAAACCAGCTTGCGCCGGAGAAACGGCAAGTGCAAAGAGTGGAACTCTCCCGGTCGAAACCACCCGGCGAATGTCGGCACCATTTGCAGCCGCTTGAAGCACCACGTCGAAAGAGGTTCCCGCATAGTCGACCGCACCACCAACCAGCGCTTGCATCGCGGCGTTTCCTCCGCGGGTATAGATGAGCTCGATGTCGAAACCTTGGTCGGTAAAGTGGCCGCGGGCTCTAGCGACTTCGTATGGAATCACACAGAGCAACTGACCACAAAAGGCTAGGCGCAACCGAGTACCCGCGGAACCCAAATTCTGCCTACAGGCGCTGATCCATACGACACCGACCGCCGTAAGGATTCCCTTGAGCGCGGTGCGCCGGTCGAACGCAGACTCAGCCGTAGTCCAGTCCCAAGCCAAATCCGGCACCGGCTCGGAGACGGCACCCACAAGCTCCACATTCGTCGCTTCACAGCAGCCCATCGTCACTAATCTCCCGGTTCAGATCTCGCCGCCCTTTTGAGACAGCCGAGTGTCAGCGAGAAAGATTACGCTTGGCCCACGGGTTCCGACGATGTGACTTACTGAGACCCGCACGCTCTGGACCGTCGAGGCCGCATTCCAGTATCCTCAGGAACTAACCTTCACTGCACGGAGGAATCAATCCATGCTTCGCCCCGGCATACTCGTCGCGCTCGCAGCTCTCTCGCTACCTCCAAGCGCCCTCGCGCAATCTGAGCCCGGTCACGTCTATGAGGTCTCGTGGTATCGCGCCCATCCCGGCGTGGAAGGGGAATACTCCGAAATCTACCAGGAGTACCTCCGGCCGACCTTCGATGAAATGATCCGTCGTGGAAATATCGTGTCGTACCTAGACCTGGTCACGACCGTCGGAGACACCGGCGAGGCAACGCATATGCTCCTCGTCGAATACCCGAACTGGGCTGCACTCGACGCGCTCGAGGAGAAGCAGGATGCAGCCGCCATGGAGGTCCTCGGCCGTCCCTACAACGAGATCTGGGAAGAGTCGGTTGCCCCGCTCAGGCTTCAGGTGCGGACACAGATCTACTCGTCTACGTTGCAGCCATAGAGATCGCGGGACACCTCATACCCATGGGGTCCCCGCAACCTGACTCCCCTAGCTTACTGGCGTGACCGCTTGGGTATCCCGGTCCCCGGTTCGGATCCGGTGAACCTGATCCACGGGGCACACGAAGATCTTTCCGTCTCCTACCTCTCCAGTACGGGCTGAACGCATGATCGCCCGAACCACGGTCTCGATAAACCCGTCTGATACGCCAATATCCAGCATGACTTTCTCACTCAACTCCATCATGACCGTCGTCCCTCGGTACGTTGCCACGGGGGAAGTCTCACCTCCGTGACCTCGGACCCTGGAAACCGTGATCCCCCGCACGTCGGCCTGGAAGAGAGCTTTCAGCACATCGTTCAGCTTCTCCGGGCGAATGATGGCCTTGACTAGTTTCATTCCAATATCCTCCTTGGGTCCCGTTCAACTTGTATCCGTGATGTCCTAAGAGCTCACGGATCCTACTGGAATCATCCCCTTTAATAGTTGGATTGGAGGTCCTTGGCTACCCCCCAGGGTATCGAGGAGACCCCGGGAGGCAGTCAAGAGGATCCCGACGCCCCCGGATAGAAACGCTAAAAAACCGCCCAGTCCCGCAGCGCGACTGTCCATGCCGCTGCGAGACCGGGCAATTTCGGTTTCTAGTTGTTGCCTTAGGGGAGGGGGATTATGCGACACCTCCCTCGCTGACTTCGTCGTCGAGAATGAGGATGGAACCATCAGCCGAAGCGTACGCCTCCTCACCATGGCTCAGGATGTCCATGCCGACGGCTTCCTCTCCCTCCGAAGGCCGAAGCGGGGTAACAGCCCCAATGACCTTCAGGAGGATGAAGGTCATGACTCCGGTGTAGACCGCGACGGCGAGGATGGCAATCGCCTGCGTAACGACCTGCCCGGGGTTTCCGTCGACAAGCCCGGACGCACCACCCGCGGCCGCAGTGGCGAACACCCCAGTGAGAATCGCTCCCGACGCACCCCCCACACCATGTGCAGCGAACACATCGAGGGTGTCATCCAGTCGAGTGCCCGCACGCCACTGAAGGACTAGGTAGCTGGGAACGGCCGCGATAGCGCCTAGAAGCAACGCATAACCGGGGGAGATGAACCCCGATGCCGGGGTAATCGCCACCAATCCGACAACGATTGCGGTTGCTACGCCCACCGCGGTGATCTTCCCCGAGCCGCGGAACTCCAGCAGTGCCCAGACCACGAGCGCCGCTCCGGGGGCAAGCATAGTGTTCACGAAGGCCAACGAAGCAATTTCGTCGGCAGCGAGCGCACTTCCACCGTTGAATCCAAACCACCCGAACCAGAGGAGCGCCGCACCGAGGAGCACAAACGGAACGTTGTGAGGCAGCAGTGCAGTTCGTGAGTGATCATGTCGGCTTCCCAACACGAGGGCAGCCACGAGCGCGGCAACTCCCGCGTTCACATGCACGACCGTTCCGCCCGCGAAGTCGAGAGCGCCCATTGAGCCCAACCAACCTCCACCCCAGACCCAGTGCGTGACCGGTGCATAGACCAGGAGGCCCCAGAGCGCGATGAAGGCCACGTACGCCCCGAAGCGCATACGACCGATCAGAGCACCAGAGATAAGGGCCGCGGTGATAATGGCAAAAGTTCCCTGGAACGCCATGAAGAGTATGTGGGGAATAGAACCGCTGGCCTCGGTGCCAACTCCGCGCAGCAGCACCATCGAGAGGTCACCCACGAGCCCGCCCCCAGCCCCGAAGGCGAGTGAATACGCCACCACGGCCCAGAGCACGCCTGACACACCAAGCGCGATGAAGCTCATCATCATCGTGTTTAGAGCGTTCCTGGAGTTCACCAGGCCGCCGTAGAAAAAGGCGAGCCCCGGCGTCATGAGAAGCACCAGCGCCGTCGACATCAGCATCCAACTGGTGTCGGCTCCTGAGATCGCACCCTCCTGGGCGGCTAGACCCTGCGCGCCGAGGAAAAGGAATAAGCCGGGAAGGACGGCTAGGCCGATGGTCCGTAGTATCCGCATGGGGGGGTCCTCCAGTGGGTTCGCTGCAACCAGAGCAGCTATGGACAAAACTTTCGCAAGAACGAAAACCGAAAACGAGAAGTCAATGCGATTCTCGTGCCAACCCGGCCAGATTAAGTTGGACCCCGTTCATTGCTATACGACACCATGGTTTGACCGGTCTGTACACTTGCGGCCGTTCCCCCGCAAAATCCTACATGTGGGTCGTCTCAGGGGGCAAGCCTACGACAATGTAGGATTTTACGGTTCGGACAGGAACGCTTCCATCTCTCCGAAAGCTCTCCTTTGGGGCACGAAACGGTTCACGTTCTCGATAGGGTCGAACCAAGGCTTGCTTCGGTCGCGATGTGCTGCTGCTGGCAGTGACGACAAGCGCGGCAAAGTGAGTGCCTCTAACTTAGAGCGACGCAGCTAAAGCACCCTGACCCGAGGGCTTATGATCGATCTCGATAGCATTCGGTCCGCGGCCGACCGCATTGCTCCTTACATCATCCGGACTTCAGTGCTGAGCGTCCAACTGAAACTCGGGACGGAGTTGTTCCTCAAACCCGAGAGTCTGCAGGTGGTCGGCTCATTCAAGATCC
This sequence comes from uncultured Gemmatimonadaceae bacterium, assembly GCA_964546115.1. Classification (GTDB taxonomy): domain Bacteria; phylum Gemmatimonadota; class Gemmatimonadetes; order Longimicrobiales; family Gaopeijiaceae; genus JAAXGI01. The sequence goes on from CAZJIM010000009.1 coordinate 42,727, forward strand.
GAGGGGCATTCAATCGGATGCTCCAACTTGAGGCAGACTGTCCCGGCGTCGTAGCCCATTCGTCAGGTAATCACGCACGTGCAATCGCCTACGCAGGCAGGCTGCTTGGGATCCCTTCGACGATCGTGATGCCGTCGAACGCACCAACAGTGAAACGCGCAGCCGTCGAGGCAGATGGTGCCAGAATCATCATCGTCAGCCCCGACAGTGAGGAACGGAGAGAGAGCGCTCTGAAGATCTCCGAGGCAGAGGGCCTCGTGCTCGTACCCCCATACGATGATCCAGATATCGCAGCAGGACAGGGAACCGCCGGGCTCGAGCTACTTGAAGATGCAGGACCCCTCCACCGGTTCTATTGCCCAGTGTCGGGTGGGGGTCTGATCGCAGGGTGTGCCACGGCCTTTTCGACACTCAGTGACACCGAAGTGATAGGCGTCGAACCAGAATCTGGAGACGACACCCGACGAAGTCTGGCCGCAGGCAAACGAGTCTCCGTACCGCCCCCTGAAACCATCGCTGACGGTCTCCGAGTTCGGATTCCAGGAGAGCAAACCTGGCCCGTAGTGAAGACCCTCGTATCCCGGATCGAGACCGTGACCGACGACGAGATCAAGGAAGCCATGGTCTTCGCTCTCCACAACCTTCGACTGGTACTGGAACCTTCGGGCGCAGCCTCCCTGGCCGCCGCATTGCGCGAGGGCGAGGGAAGATCCGGGGTTCTCTTGAGCGGAGGGAACGTCGAGCCGGAGCTACTCTCGGAGGTGACTCAGACCGTGACACCCCGATGATGTGCGTACCGCGAGCCTACTCGATCGGACACGCTCCCACGTACTTCAGGCCACTGCCCGTGTTGAAGAGGACCACTTCGTCGTCGGCAGATATCATTTCTCGTTCCCGGAGCAACGGAACTGCAGCTACGGTCGCGCCACCTTCCGGGCACGCAAATACTCCGGTATCAGCACCGAGACGTTCCACCCACTCCGCCATGGCCCTATCGGAAACCGCGACAGCACCTCCTCCCGACTCACGGAGCGCTTGGAGAATCAAGAAATCCCCGATAGCCTGTGGCACCCGAATGCCAGCGGCATAGGTTTCAGCTCCGTGCCAGGCCTGCGCACACTCCGCCCCCGCCTCGAACGCGTGGACTATCGGCGCGCATCCCGTCGCCTGGACTGAAAACATCTTCGGCCTCTCCGACCCGATCCATCCGAGCACCTCCATCTCCTCGAATGCCTTCCACATCCCGATCAGCCCCGTGCCGCCGCCGGTCGGATATAGGATGGCATCAGGAAGGCGTCCCCCGAGCTGCTCGAAGATCTCATACCCCATCGTCTTTTTCCCCTCTATTCGATAGGGCTCCTTGAGCGTAGAGAGATCGAACCAGCCCTGATCCTGAACCCCCCTTCCCACCACGTTCGCACAATCGGTGATTAGTCCATCGATCAACTGCAGGTCCGCCCCGAGCGCGGAGATCTCCTCCAAGATGGGCGCAGGCGTATCAGTGGGCACGACCACATGCACGGGCAATCCGGCCGCTGCCCCGTAAGCCGCCGCGGCGCTGCCTGCATTCCCGGCAGACGGTATCGCCAGTGTCGTGGCTCCGAGTTCCAGGGCCCGAGAAACGGCAAGGCAAAGTCCTCTCGCTTTGAAGCTGCCCGTTGGGTTCTGTCCCTCGTCCTTTACCCACAATCGACGCACGTTGACCCTGTCTGCGGTCCGACGCGAATCGACAAGCGGCGTCCAACCCTCGCCAAGGGTCAGCTGGGCCCTTGGGTCACGAACCGGGAGCACCTCTTCGTACCGCCAGAGGTCCGCTCGGCGTCCCACTACCTCCTCAGGAGTGAAGTTCCCCCTAATCGCGGTGAGGTCGTATCGGGCAAGGAGCGGCTTCCCCGCAGTCGAAAGGCCGATGAGCTGTTCTCCCCCGAAGACCTCACCGGTTCCGGTGCATTCGAGAAAGTCTACACCCCGCAAGGAGTCGGGCTGAGTCATGGATCACCTTCTGGAGTCAACGGACCAAGGTCTCTTTGCACGTTCTTGGTGCCCCTACATATAATACATGCGTGACCGGTCAAAGCTGTAGATTTCCACCATTTCCTGGGGAAGGGATTATGAGCAGGAACCCTAAGAGGGGTGATGACTCCTGTAGCGAGACGGGAAGGAGCAGCAAACTATCCCGCCGTGAGTTCTTGGAAGGCACCGGGGCAACCCTTGTAGTCGCTGCAACTGCACCCAAGCTCGGCGCGCAGAGTCTCGCGGAAGGAAGCGCGGTCAGGGAGGCTACGGCTGGACCTCGCACGGCGATCCGCGTCATCGTTAACGGGACTGAGCACCAGATCGAGGTCGAGGATCGGTGGACGCTTGTTGAGCTGCTGCGGGATCAGCTCGAGTTGACCGGCACGAAGATCGGATGCAACCGTAGCGAATGCGGTGCCTGCACGGTCCTGATGGATGGCAAGCCCGTCTACTCGTGCAGCCAACTCGCGGTCTGGGCTGACGGTCGAACAATAGAGACGGTGGAGGGTCTCGCACGTGGCGGCGAACTCTCGCCGGTCCAACAGGCCTTCATGGATCATAACGGCCCGCAATGTGGGTTCTGTACACCGGGTCAGCTGATGACGGCGACCGCACTTCTCGGAAGCAACTCACGCCCGACAGCAGAAGAGGTTCGTTCCGCGATGGTGGGCAATCTCTGCCGATGCTCGAACTACAACGCGATTGTCGAGGCCGTTGTGGCTGCTGGCACTGCAAACGGAGGTTCCGCATGAGCCCGCAATCGACCGGACCCGTCACGCCAATGGCGACGGTTGGAAATACGACCTGCCGCATTGATGCCTTCGAGCGTGTCACTGGTGAGGCTACCTACACGCGAGATGTTCGGCTTCCCGGCATGCTGTACGGCCGTGTTTTGCGGAGCCCCCATCCGCATGCCCGCATCCGCAGCATCGACGTATCCAGAGCCGCAGCCTTACCGGGGGTGGGAGCCATCATCACCAGTGAGAATGCCGATGTCGTGTGGGGGGCGGGCTCCATCTCCGGGGGGCGGCAGTATAACGACGCGTTCAAGGAGATCACGAAGCACCGTCGGCACATCTTCAACAATCCCTCACGGTTCGTCGGGGATCCGGTAGCGGCGGTCGCGGCTATCGACCGACACATCGCTGAAGAGGCCCTCGATCTGATCGTAGTCGACTACGAGGAGCTGCCGTTTGTTGTCGATCCGGAGGAAGCGCTGGAGCCCGGTGCCCCCTCTATCTGGCCCGAGGGTAACCTTTGCCCGGATGGCGAGAATAACCACGAGCCAATGGTGTCCAGGAATGGCGACATTGAGGAAGGGTTCCGGATGGCGGATCTCGTGTTCGAGGATCGCTACTCGACTGCTTTCATACACAACGCTCAAATGGAGCCTCGATGCTGTGTCGCACATTGGGAGGGGGACAAACTCACTCTGTACACACCGTCGCAAGGCATCTCAAACTGTCGTCACGACAACGCGCGTGATCTGGGGATCGCTGACCACCAGGTGCGCGTCATCTGCCAGTACATGGGTGGCGGATTCGGCAACAAGAACCAGAATCAAGACGCCGACCTGATCACGGCGATGCTGGCTAGGGAGGCGGACGCTCCCGTTATGCTCGAGCTCTCGCGAAGAGAAGACTGGCTCGGCGTACATGGGCGTTGGCACACGGTGCAAAACTACAGAGTAGGCGTGAAGCAGGACGGTACGGTTACCGGGATTCAGCTGCGGGCCTACAGCGGTATGGGTCCATACCGTAAGAACTCGGGAGGGATTAGCGGTCTTGAGGCATACGCATGTCCCAATCGGGAGCGAATTATCTACCCCGTTTATACCAACAGAACGGTATCAGGAAATTTCAGAGGGCCCTCTGATCCGCAGGGCTTCTTCGGCGTCCAGTCTATGATGGACGACGTCGCGTACAAGCTAGGCATGGACCCGGTCGAGTTCCAGATGAAGAACATGCTAAAGCCAACCGAAGAACGCCCGTTCACGAACTACACGCTCGATGAGTGCATTCGACAGGGTGCATCCCTCTTTAACTGGGAGGAGCGCTGGCGCCCAGAGCCAGGTTCGGATCCGGGCCCCATCATGCGTGGTGCTGGCATGTCGTTTCTGATCTTTAGAGCGGGACTTGGTACCAGCAGTGCAATCGTGAGAGTAGACTCCGACGAGCGATACACACTCTTCGTTGGAGTCACTGACATCGGTCCTGGGGCTAAGACCACGATGGGTATGATCGCGGCTGAGGCGTTAGGCGTGCCCCTGCCACAGGTAGAGGTCGTATGGGGCGATACCGACCGCTGCCCCTACTCAGTCGGGGAATCGGGGAGCCGCACGACGATAATGACCGGCCAGGCTGTCGTCGAAGCCGTGCGAGATCTAAAGCGACAGATCGCCGAGAAAGGGATGCCTCGAGGTGATGAGGTGCTGATCGCCTCGGCTACTCCCAGCCCGAGCACGGATGGAAAGCAGCGATCGTGTTTCGGAGCGCATTTCGTGGAGGTGGAAGTAGACGCACCTCTCGGGACGGTGCGGATCACCAAGTACGTGGCAGTCCATGAATCTGGCCGGATCATCAATCCGCAGACGGCGAAAGACCAAATCCGTGGAGCTGCAATTCAGGGGATTGGACAGGCCTTACACGAGGATCTGCTCTACGACCCCAGAAATGGGCAGCCGCTGACGGCCGGCTATTACGGAGCACGCCATCTGACGCATATGGACGTCCCGGAAATTGAGGTCACGTTCATTCAGGAGGATGATGGATACGGTCCGTTCGGTGCGAAGACGGCTGGCGAATCCGGCATCATCCTCGCGCCCGCTGCGGTCGCTAACGCGATCTTCAACGCAATCGGGCATCGGATGAAGGACTTGCCTATCACTCGGGACAAGATCTTGGGGGTTCTCGCATGAAGACCCTTACCAACGCAAATGTTCGCAATTTTCAAGAGGCGGTGGCCCGCGCACAGCAGGCGCACAGCGACGGCCAGGTGGTCGCGTTCTCGGGCGGAGGCACCGATTTACTTCAACAGGTAAAAGACCGGGTGGTCAAGCCAGACGTCCTAGTGAACCTCAGAACCGTCAGTGGGTTTGACCAGGTGACGTCGACGGATAGTGGGGTGACAATAGGTGGGCTCATCACTCTCGAGGCGCTCAGCGAGCACTCCCTCATCCGCAGTCAGTTCCAGGTATTGGCTGAAGCGGCCGAGAGCGTCGCGACACCACAGATCCGAAATGTTGGCACGCTGGCAGGGAATGTCTGCCAACGCCCCTGGTGCTGGTACTATCGCAATGGCTTCCCTTGCTTCAAGGCGGGTGGCAACCAGTGCTTCTCGGTCATCGGCGAGAATCAGCTCCATGCGATCTTCGGTGGTGGTCCCAGCTACATCGTCCACCCATCCGACGTCGCGCCGGCGCTAGTAGCGCTGGACGCGAGTTTTGACATCGTTGGCCCTGGGGGCGAACGGACTCTCTCCGGGTCTGAGTTCTTCGTTCTCCCAAGTGAGGATCCGGAACACGAAAACGTGCTTGGGAATGAGGATGTGCTGGCAGACATAAGGCTTCCCGCACCTCGACCCGGCATGAGGAGCGCGTATCACAAGGTCATGGATCGTGAGGCATGGACACATGCCGTAGTAAGTGTCGCCGTGGTCCTCGAAATGAATCAGGACATCTGCCGTGGCGCACACATCGTTCTCGGAGGAGTGGCCCCCGTTCCATGGCGGGTTCCGGAGGCTGAGGGGTTGCTGATCGGCCAACGGGTCACACGGGAGTTGGCCCATGAGGTTGGCGAGGCGGCTGTGGAGGGAGCGAGGCCCCTGTCGAAGAACGGATACAAGGTTCCACTCACCAGGTCGCTGGTAGAGCGTACTGTCCTAGCAGTCGGGACAGAAGCCTGACATGGCGCAGGTGCCCTGCAGTTTCTGTGGACGATCTGCTGGGGTGATCAGCTATGAATAGGCGCGAATTTCTTCTGCTCAAAACTGAAGGGAGGAAACGCGTTTTCGAGTTGTCCTGCGAGCAGCTTTATATGCAGTATATCGACGCCCAGTCGGCTGCTAAGCGGCGGAGTGAGAAGATTGGAACAGTCGCCGGGTCTCCTTGGTGGAGTGGAGAGCCACCCGCGAGCATGAACAGCCTAGACGTTGACGAGCTCTTCGGAGACTTGGAAAGTGAACTGACGGACGCCGACATTCTGCGAGTTCTTGATCGGGACTGGCTCGTAAGCGGTGAGTTCCGGAAAAGGTTTGACACATTGCTAGCTTCATTTCGTGCCCATGGTGGGCAGGTTCAACTCTCTAGGGATAAGCTGGGAGTAGGACCGTGAGGAGGAGGGCCGTGGGAACGAAAGTAAGCGTTCCGCGGGTTGTCCTCGCGATTGGATTCGTTCTCTCAGCTGTGTTGTTTAGCTGTACACCACAAGGCCCGTCAGACGAAGTTCTAAGGGAGCGAGTCGAGGCGGTGCTGTCTAACGCATCTGACGTCCCCGGAGAAATCGAGGTTGGAGTGAGTGACGGGGTGGTGACGCTGACGGGCTCTCTCCTCTGCGAGGACTGCGGCGGGCAACGGACCCCCGGTGGCTTCGGGACGATCCAACAGAGTGTCGGGGCCGTCGTCCGAGCGATCCCAGGGGTTGAGAGCGTAGAGTTCTCGCTGTCAGCAGAACCGTAGAGAGAGCCCCATAGTGCATTGGGGTGTGTTAGGTAGGGGGAGCCAGGGGCACGGTGAGGGGGCC
>CAZJIM010000010.1:0-17887 GCA_964546115.1 uncultured Gemmatimonadaceae bacterium
ATGGAGGAGTCGGCACAAAAAATGATCGACACACTTCACGCGATCGCGTCAAAGTAGGCCTGAAACTCGTTCGCGGTTTTGAGGGTTAGAGGGGTCACCCCAGTTCAGGGGTGGCCCTTTTGTCGTCATCTTGAGTTCCCAGAGAGTTTGAGATCCTGAACCCGCTCAGCGGGCTACTTCATCCTTCAATACCCTTCTCCAGAGCACTAGCGATGGTCGATGCTTCCCCCGGGACGCCACGGCTCTTCCTGATCGACGCCTACGCCCTCATCTACCGCTCGTTCTTCGCCTTAATCAACCGACCGCTAACCAACTCCCGAGGAGAAAACACCTCTGCTCCTTGGGGCTTCATCAACTTTCTACTCGCGATCCGTGATGAATACGATCCTGACTATCTCGCTGTGGTCTTCGATTCCGGCCTCAGCCATAGAGAGAAAGAGTACCCGGATTACAAGGCAACAAGGGAAAAGATGCCGGATGAGCTGCGGGAGTCCCTTCCACGGATCCGGGCACTCGTCCAAGCGTTCAACGATGAGGTGGTTGAGTTAGAAGGCTATGAGGCTGACGACGTGATCGGCACCCTCGCCCTCAAGGCGAAGACGGCCGGGATCCAAGCGGTCGTCGTTTCCGGGGATAAGGATTTCCACCAGCTCGTCGGCCCAGGAATCCACCTTCTGAACCCGGGAAGGGGTGGCCCAACTGGTGTGGCTGCGGAATGGATCGATGAATCAAATGCTTCTCAGCGTCTAGGCGTAGCGCCCCACCAAGTCGTCGACCTCCTCGCCCTCGTCGGAGACGCATCCGACAATGTCCCGGGAGCTCCGGGAATCGGAGCAGTGTGGGCACGGCGTCTTCTGAACGAGATCGGGCCACTCGAAGAGTTGCTTGACCATCCGGAAAAGATCCCTTGGAAATCGAAGAGGGAATCCCTCTCAGAGAATGCCGACCAGATCTCTCTTTCCAAGAGGCTAGTCACTATCCAAACGGACCTCCCCCTCGACCTTGACCTCGAGCGCCTTAAAGTTCGTGACCCAAATATTGATCTCCTCCGCAAGATCTGTGGAGATCTGGAGTTTCACTCCCTCCTCAAGAGATTCTCTGGTACAGGCAGTGGATCGGCCGCCCCGAGTGACGTAGAAGAAGTGCACTACCGGGTCCTCACCGAAATCAAGGAAGTCCGTGAGGTAGTGGCGTCCGCACAGACAGCGGGCCGGGTGGCTGTACACACCGTGACCTCCTCGCCCGAACCGATGAGAGCGACCCTCGTGGGCCTCTCCCTTTCTTGGTCAGAAGGATCGGGGGCGTATCTCCCCCTCCGTCATGAAGCACCAGCAGCCTCTCTTTTAGAAAACACACCTCCAGCAGCTAAGAACCTTCCGGCGCTGTCTGACCCCTCGATGGCCCCTTTGGTTGAACTCCTTACGGACAAGCGCGTGGCCAAGGTTGGACACAATCTCAAACATGATCTCCTCGTCCTCAGACGGGTGGGAGTCGAGCTAGGCGGGATCGACTTTGACACCATGATCGCGTCATACGTGTTGGATCCCGGTCGTCGCCAGGACACTCTCGAGGTGCTTTCAACCGATTTTCTGGGTTACACACCCACCCCATATACAGATGTCACGGGAAAAGGGAAAAAGCGACTTCCTATCTCTCAGGTCACGCCCAACGCTGCCGGAAATCATGTCTGCGAGGAAAGCGACCTCACCCTTCGACTCCAGGCCCGATTTCAGCCTACCCTCGTCACTCAGAAGATGGAGCGCCTGTTCCACACCCTGGAGATGCCCCTACTTCCCGTGCTTGCGGAAATGGAATGGGCTGGCATTCGTATAGAACCGGTTTTTTTCGGCGAGATGAGTCGGAAGCTTGAGCAAGAGCTTCAGCTCATCCAGGAGGACATCTTCAAGGAAGCTGGCGCAGAATTCAACGTGAATTCAAACCCTCAGCTGAGAGAGATCCTCTTTGAAAAGCTTGATCTTCCAATCATCAAACGCACGAAGACGGGACCATCCACAGATGCCTCCGCACTCGAAGAACTTGCCGCCCAAGGCCACACACTCCCCCGGCATCTGCTGGAGTACCGGCAGCTCGAAAAGCTCAGATCTACCTATGTGGACTCTTTGCCCAAGCTCGTCAATCCAACCACTGGCAGAATCCACACGTCATTCAATCAGACGATCGCAGCAACCGGTCGCCTCTCCTCATCGCACCCCAACCTGCAAAATATTCCAATTCGGTCGGTGACAGGGCGCCAGATTCGAAAAGGCTTCATCCCCGAGGAAGGACACCTCTTCCTCACGGCGGATTACTCACAGATTGAGCTTAGAATCCTGGCTCACTTCTCTGGCGATCCGGCCTTTGTATCGGCATTCCGAGAGGGAATTGATATCCACCGTCAGACAGCCTCCGTGATCTTCGCCGTGCCTATCGATCAGGTCACGGACGATCAGCGGGCTCGCGCAAAGACCATCAACTTTGCCACGCTTTACGGACAGAGCGAATTCTCGCTTGCTCGCCAGCTCGGAATCTCAAGAGAGAGGGCAGCCGATTTCATCAGCGGCTACTTCGAGAGGTTTTCGGGAGTCCGGTCCTTCCTCGACCGTCAGATCGACACGGCGCGTGAAGAAGGATATGTGGAAACCCTGAGTGGCCGGAAGCGCTACATCCCAGAGTTGGAGTCCCGAAACTGGAATGTCCGACAGTTCGGAGAACGAGCGGCACAGAATACCCCGATCCAAGGGTCAGCAGCCGATCTGATCAAGGCGGCTATGATCCAAATTTACGATGAGCTCAGGCAGCAATCCCTGTCAGGGAGGCTCCTGCTCCAGGTTCATGACGAGCTTGTGTTCGAGGTGCCAGAGAGCGAGCTGGACTCCTTCCGAAGAATGGTTGTCTCACACATGGAGCATGCGATGGAGCTTGCGGTGCCACTCAAAGTGGATGTCGGAATTGGAGCCTCCTGGTACGACTGCAAGAATTAGAAGGCCGTTGGTTAGACAAACTGTTTCCCCCGTGCTCCCCACCCACGGGACCGCCTCCTTTCGACCATGATATTTCTCCTCCGGCCAAGTTGAACTCTGTCGACGGAAGAATACGTCATAAGTCGTTCGGTGAATAAAACCACTCTTGTCAGGCTCGTATGGCGGGATTCCGAGCTTCGTAAAACTTAGGGCATCACCAAGGTTGCCAACTTATCCCTTGCTACAAATCACCCGGTGACTGCGAGTGGAGACCCCGAAAAGGGGCGTATGGATTGACATCGCCCTACCCTCATACAGGCTGGTACTCTTCGCTGAAGAGTGCGTGCTGAAAGGCGCCCGGGTGTATGGCGAGGGTCGGCCCAAGTACGATTTCTGATGAATGCGACAGAGTCACGATCCCGACCATCGAGGTCAATGTCCGGCAGGTTCGTAATCCTCTCTCCTCAGCGTGAGATCGAGGCGGCAGTGTAGGTACCCAGGGCGGTAAGATTCACACGCTGCAGAGGCGAGGGCCCCTTGCCGGCCGGCGGATCCCTCAGTGCGTGGCCCAAAATCCCGAGAGGGATTCTCCGTGGGGACTTTCGCGAAGCTTCTCAAAGGCTCGGTTTCGAATTTGCCGGATGCGCTCCCGAGTTACCCCAAGGAGTGAGCCAATCTCCTCCAGGGTCCGCTCTTCACCATCATCAAGCCCGTAGTACAGGTAGAGAATCTTCCTCTCTCGCTCAGTCAGATAGTTCTCGAACATGGTCTCGAGGAAGTCTCTACGGGCAATGGCCTCGACATCCTCCTCGATGTGTTCTGTTTCGATCCCTGCGAATCGTTCTCCGAACGACGCGCTATCCCGATCACTGCGGTCGATCGGGGCATCAAGGGAAAGCTCATTGGCAGCGACCCTGCGGAGTGCCCGAATGGTCTCGACTGGCTCTTCCATATCATCGGCTAGTTCCTGATCCGTTGGCGGGCGTCCAAGTTGTTGAGTCAGGGCCGTATTCGTGCGCGCGAGTCGAGCGAGGTTGGAGTTCTGATTGAGGGGAATGCGAACCGATCGGGTCTGTTCGGCCAGGGCCTGAAGGACTGTCTGTCGAATCCACCAGACCGCGTATGAGATAAACTTGACCCCCTTCTCTGAATCAAACTTCTTCACTGCCTTGAGCAGGCCCTCGTTCCCGATACAGACCAACTCCGCCAGGCCAAGCCCGCGACCTTGGTATTTCTTCACATAAGAAATGACGAACCGCAGGTTGGCAGTCACCAACCTCTCAGCGGCCTCCTTGTCGCCGTCACGCGCCTTGCGAGCGAGCGCTCTCTCCTCGTTGGGATCCTCAATGAGGGGATATTTTTCAACGTCCTGGAGATACTGGTCAAAGGAGTCCAAGCCACGAGCGGAGGTAAACATCCGGTCCGTGCCACCTCTCTGAAAGGGTTGCCGGAAGGCATTATGCAGACCCGGGGGTGTCACAACTTCATACGGACCTGAACATTGGGCGAACCAGGCCGAGGCGGGCAAGGCCCAGCCAGGCTCATGCGGCTAAGAGTTTAAAAGCTACAAACAAACGAATCTGTAGTCAAAGGTTTTTTTTCTCCCGGTTCTTGCACACCTTGGAACAACTATACGATTCAGATAGAGGGCTCATCGTCCAATCCCCTGCTCACCTCTGAGGGCTCCGACATATGACTTCGGTTCTGGAGGCTTCCACAAGCAAGTCCACAGGCTCCCCAAGCCGCTACGGGCTCGAACTTCACGGCCTCCAGCCCTCGCTGCTAGTTCACTGGAATCTCTCTCCAGCTCAGCTTTGCACGCAGGCGCTCTTACGAGGCGAGGGCGAGTTGACGGACATGGGCGCCTTCGCGGCCAACACAGCCCCCCATACCGGAAGATCTCCAGGAGACAGGTACATCGTAAGGGATGCGGCCGTGGAGGACACGGTAGATTGGGGACCGGTAAATGCGCCGATAGCCCCGAATTTCTATGATCGCCTGAAGACGCATGTAACCGATCATCTGGAAGGTCGGGACCTCTTCGTCATGGATGCGCGCATCGGAGAAGACCCCGTCGCCGGAATCAATGTGCGAATTGTCACGACCTCAGCATGGCACGCGCTTTTCGCAAACAACATGTTTCTTCGACTCCCCCTCGCTGAGCTACCTGAGCTGCGTCCGGATTTTGCAGTTCTCCACGCTCCGGAGCTCCAGGCAGACCCCAGTCTCCACGGCACTCGGACGGGTGCTTTCATCGTGTTGAACCTTGAGAAGCGCCTAGCCCTCATCGGTGGCACCCGGTACGCGGGAGAAATCAAGAAGTCCGTCTTCTCAGTCCTCAACTACTTGCTTCCCGATCAAGGCGTCCTCCCGATGCACTGTTCGGCCAACGTCGGACCCTCGGAAGATACAGCTCTCTTCTTCGGACTCTCGGGAACGGGGAAGACGACCCTGTCCGCGGACCCAAATCGCGGTCTAATCGGTGACGACGAGCACGGCTGGGGTCCCGACGGAGTCTTCAACTTCGAGGGTGGTTGTTACGCCAAAGTGATTCGACTCTCCTCCGGAAGCGAGCCGGAAATTTACCGAGCCTCAAGGATGTTCGGAACCATTCTCGAGAACGTCGTTCTGGATCCCACCACGGGGCGAGTCGATTTTTTCGACGCTTCGATCACCGAGAACACCCGGGCCTCTTATCCCATTCACCATATCCCGAATGCAATCATGCCAGGGAAGGGGGGACACCCAAGAAACGTCATCTTCCTGAGTTGCGACGCCTTCGGCGTCCTGCCTCCCATTTCCCGCCTGACACCCCCGCAGGCCATGTACCACTTCCTCTCGGGGTACACCGCCAAAGTCGCCGGCACCGAGCGGGGGGTTACGGAGCCGCAGGCAGTATTTTCCGGCTGTTTCGGCGCCCCATTTCTTCCCCGTCACCCAGGGGTCTACGCCCGGTTGCTCGGCGAGAAACTCCGCGTGCACGGAAGCAATGTGTGGCTCGTCAATACCGGCTGGACCGGGGGGGGGGCTGGAATGGCAAATCGAATTCACCTGGATCTCACCCGATCCATGGTCCGGGCAGTCCTCAATGGCAGCCTTGATCATACCGAGACAATTCCGGATCCCCATTTTGGGGTTCATGTTCCTACAACGGTCCCTGGGGTTCCCCCGAAGATCCTAGTTCCCCGCCAGACCTGGGCGAGCCCCGAAGACTACGATCATGCCGCAGCGAGTTTGACCAAGATGTTTCAAGAGAACTTTCAGGCGTATGCGGACGGGGTCGATCTGGAGGTCATCGAGGCCGGCCCCGGCTGAGGCGGTAAGCCGGCCAGAAGCTGACGGTAGTTCTCAGCTGACTTCGCTAGTTGCTCGCTCCAGAGAACTCCGGTGCGAAGCGGAGGGCATTTCCGTCTCCGGCCCCTCTAAGGAAATCGGGATAACATCATCCAGCTCCCGGACAAGGTGGATGGTCAACGCATCCTTTACGTCCTTCGGAAGGTCCTCTAGAGACGCCTCATTCTCAGCTGGAATGATAATCTCGTGAATCCCAGCCCGGACTGCACCTAGGACTTTCTCCTTGATCCCACCGATAGGCAACACACGACCAGTAAGGGTTAGCTCCCCAGTCATTGCGATATCCCTCCGCACCTTCCTTCCGGAGAGAGCCGATACCAACGCCGTCGCCATCGTTATCCCAGCGGATGGCCCGTCCTTCGGAACTGCCCCAGCCGGAACATGAATGTGCACCTCTGTTCCCTTTAGATACTCTTCGGAGATGCCGTAGCATTTGTGACGACTCTTCGCGAAAGTCCATGCCGCCCTCCCCGATTCTTTCATGACGTCCCCGAGCTGTCCGGTCAGGACTAACCCATCTTCACCAGACATCACGCTCGCCTCGACAAACATGATGTCGCCGCCCATCGGAGTGTAAAACATTCCAGTTGTCACCCCGACAGCGTCCTCCGTTCGCATCTTCTCAGGGTGAACTAGTGGTCGCCCAAGTAGCTCCCTCACCTCACCTGGCGTTACGACTACCCGGCCGACCTTACCGCTGGCAATCTCTCTGGCGACTTTTCTCGCCACCTTACCGAGCGCCCGTTCTAGCTGTCTAACGCCTGCCTCGCGAGTGTACTGTGAGGTCATAACCGAGATCCCATCATCGTTGACCTCAAGTTCATTATCCTCCAGGCCAGCTTCACTTCTCTGACGTGGAAGAAGATAGCGCTTGGCGATTTCCAACTTCTCCTGTTCGGTATATCCGGAGAAATCCACCCGCTCCATACGATCCAGAAGTGGGGGGGGGATCCTATCGACGTAGTTCGCAGTCGCGATGAACAAAACCTCCGACAGGTCGAACGGTATCCCAAGGTAGTGGTCAGTGAAGGTTGAGTTTTCCCCGGGGTCGAGGACCTCGAGCAGCGCAGAAGACGGATCTCCTTGGAAGGACACGCCTAGCTTGTCGACCTCGTCGAGAAGAAAGACCGGGTTCTTCGACTTCGCCTGGCGCATGCCCTGAATGATTCGGCCAGGCATCGCGCCCACGTACGTACGTCGATGCCCCCGGATGTCGGCTTCATCACGGGCACCCCCAAGCGAGATCCGTACATACTTTCGACCTAAAGAGCGCGCAATCGACTGGGCTATCGAAGTCTTGCCAACCCCGGGAGGGCCGGTGAATAAAAGAATCGGTCCCCGGCCTACAAGCTTCCCCTCCTTCCTCCCTGATGACGGCACCTCTCCGGAACCCTCACCTTCTAACTCTTCCGTAGAGCCATCTGGTGCCCGATCAACATCCTCTGTCTCCTCCTCCTGGCCCTCCGCCAACGATAGGGTCGGGTCCCCACCACTATTGACCCCGTTTTCGTCGTCCGGGCGAGCATCTTCCTCTCCCTCCGTCGTCGAGCCGCTGCCCCCGGGAGACACCGCTTGCTGCTTTTTCGTGTCGGGGGGCTCCGGACTCCGCTCCGTCTGGAGTTTTCGGACAGCCAGGAACTCTACGATCCTGTTCTTGACGTCCTCCAAGCCGTAGTGATCCTCGTGGAGAATTTCCTGCGCGATATCAAGATCGATCTTATCCTCAGTGCGCTGGCTCCACGGCAGCTCCGTGATCCACTCCAGGAAGGTTCGAATCACTTGATATTCGGCGGCCTGGGGCGACGTGCGCTCCAAACGCTTGAGCTCTCGGTCCACCTCCACCCGAGCGTCTTCTTCGAGATCAAGGCCCTCGATTCGTGAGCGAAGTTCGTCGATCTCTTGCTTCTCGTCCTCACCGCCAAGCTCTTGCTGAATCTGCTTCATTTGCTCGCGCAGTAGCATCTCCCGCTGTCGTTCCCCAAGCTCCTCCTGTACCTTCGCCTGGATCTCTTCCTGCGCCTCAATTCGGGCGAGTTCCCGCTCCACGTCAACAAGGGCCCTCCGCATGCGTTCCTCGTCATCCAAGACCTCCAGAAGCTTCTGCTTCTCAGCGGTCGGGAGGTCTAGATAGAAAGCTACCAAATCCGCGAAGGAGCCGGGTTCATCCACTCCTTGGATCAATTGATTCAGAGCCTCGGCCGGTACCCCGCGCCTAGTGCCCAATTCGGCGGCACGGTCGCGCAACTCCTTGTCCAATGCCCGAAAAGGCGGATCGTCTGGGTTTCGAGGAGGGAACCGGTTGAGAGCGATGAGTTGGGCCCGCAACATCTCCTTACCCCCACCCTCGTAGTGCACGGATTCCGCCCGCTCATCCCCTTGTACCAACAGCTGGAGTCCCCCGCGTACTCGGTGGGCCTGGATGACTCGTACAACGGTCCCAACCGAATACAAGAGCTCAGGAGTCGACTCATCGGTGTTCTTGCGCTGTGCGACAGCGAACAGTTGTCGGTCACCATCCAGGGCAGCTTGCACTGCCTCGACGGTGCCGGCCCGACCTGCAGAAATTGGGACCGCTACCCCAGGATAGACGACCGTATCCCTTAGCGGGAGGACGGGAAGTTCGAACCGTTTACCCATGTTCCATATCCTCACTTGCTTCGATAGGCGTCGAGGACGGCTGCCTAAGTTGGCTGGCGTGGGTGCCAACGTATGCGATCAAGCATTCCCCGGATGGCATTTCACTGATCACTTGCAGGATTCCTGCCAGGCACCCAGCCATTATAGTGTGCCGGTCCGGCGGGATATCTGCCAATATGGCATCCACAGGATGTCTCTTTGTCCGTTTTCCGAGGTCCGGTAGCTTCGGGGCGTTAGACCACTCTCCTCCTCCTTCGTTCTAAAATGACAGAACCGAGTGCCAACCAAAAGCTTTCTTAGGTATACGGGTGGGGTCAATTGCGGCATTTGAGATCTCTCTCTCAGCCGCTCCTGGTTCATTCTCTTCTTTCTCATCCTGGCAACTTTCACCGCCGTAGTCCTCCTGGCTAGTGCCCCCGATCTGAACATGGACCAGTACCTGATCAAGGGGGCGGTCGGCACCGTCCTATTCTCTTCATTTCTCTTGACCCATGAGCTAGCCCACTCCTTCGTATCCCGCTCTAAGGTGATCAGGATCGAAGGGGATTACGCTCTCTTCATCTTCGGAGGTATGGCGAGGAATTCCCGTGATGCCTCAAGTCCCAGTGACAAATTCTTCATCACTGTCGCAGGGCTACTCGCCTCCTTCTTCCTGACCACGGCGTTCTACGGTATGGGAGCGGTGGGAGGCTCTCTGGGCCCTGGGGGGTACAGCCAGTCCTGGTCACAGAGTATCTGGGCGTTGTCAATCTGGCACTTGCAATCTTCAACTTCTTTGCCGGCCTCCTGCTCGACGGAGGGCAGCTTCTGTGGGCAACCGCTTGGTGTATGATTAGCTCTCTTCAAACCGCGACATACATCGCCAGGACATTTCAGCGAGTTCTGTGCGGTGGGTGGTCACTGGACTCGGCGTCTTTGCGCTTCTGGCCAGCCGCGTGCTAATTGGGGCCTCTGGATGATCTTCATCGGGTGGTTCCGCGCCCGGGTGGCCCAGGCTAGCTGTTTGCTGCTGTTATAGGAGATGCGTAGCCCCCTCACTGTTCCAGAGGCGATGTCTTCCCACTCAGAGACCATCCCTCGCAACCTCTGGGCCGACGAGTTAGTGCATGACTTCTTCCTTCGCAGACCATTTAGCTCCTTTCCCCTGGGCACCTATGGTGTGATCGTAGGTTTGGTTACGCTCGGCCACCTAAACAGACTCCCCTGTGAGGATTGTGATTGTCCACCTGGAAAACGCCGCTACCCACAATCCTCAGCCAGATGCGAGAGCGTGCCTCAGGCCCGATCCTCGTGGCCGCTGACCATGAGCTGCTCGGCATCATTTCTGCGTCGCATATTGCCCGCTGGCTTAATCGCGTAGGACTGATGGAATGAACCCCTCATCGTTGGAGTAACCTCCGTGTATCGAATGAGCCTTCTTTCCCGCCGACCCGTCCCCGGGGTCTCATACGAGCGTTGGGCCTCCATTTTGGTCCCGAGTCTCTTCGCATCACTGCTCTTCGCCTTTCCCACCGTAGGTTCCGCCGCACAAGATCGGCCACGGCCTTCACTCCGATCGGATCAGCTTTCCCTGCAGCTGGCCCGACCAAACCCTGCGTCGGAAGATGAGCGGGAGGCACTCGACCACCTAGAACGCGCCATCGAGGAATGGAACGGAGGAGACCAGCGGTACGGGGCCTATCTTGCCGATTCGGCTATGACCCTCCTTCCGGCGCTTTCGGACTGGCGGCCTCTGGTGCTCGCGCAACTTCTGGCGCCGACTGGTGATACCGCGGGTGTGCGATCTGCCCTGGGGCAGCTGGATCCGAGCGGAGAATATTGGTCGCGCTGGGGTTGGATCTTCCTGGCCGATGCGTACGAGGCGGCCGGTGACTCTCCGGCCGCGAGAGAGGCCGCACGTGCGCAGGCGCTGGTAGAGCGTAACCCGGAGAGGGCCTCTGCGGCCTGGCTTCGGGCTGGAACCCTCTCACTCGAGGCAGGCGATTCCGTGAGCGCACGAGAGGACCTCTGGGCTGCGCTCCAATACGGCACCACCCACGACGGAGCGCAGAATGCAGCCCTCTTGATAGATCGGCATCCTTGGTCGCTAGAGGGTACGGACGAGCTGAGGCTCGGGAGAACCCTCCTGGCCTCCCGCTCCTGGGAGCGATCGCACATGAGGCTGGCACCTTATGTCACGGAGGACCGGACCCCCATTCCAGACGACCGAGATGAACTCCGGCTTGGACTAGGACGAGCTCTGTTCGAACTGCATCGCTTTTCGGAAGCGGAGACGATGTTGTCCCCACTGCTCGGGGATGAGATCTCTTCCCAATTGAGCACGCCCGCTCTTTACTGGACCGGACGTGCCATGCTGGAACGTGGAGCAGTTTCTGAGGCGGAATCCATCCTAAGACGGCTCGCCGAGGTCGACTCGAATTCGCCCTGGGCTGAGCAGGGGTTGTCTGCTCTGCTGTCCCGAGAGTTGGAGACCGGCTTTGGTCCACGGGCGCGACGATTCTTGGACGAACTTCTACAGGTTGGTGTGGCCAGCGCCTCTATTGGCGCCAGAGTAGTCCAGCTTGGCTCCACGCAGTACCTCTCGCGGGACTACCTGGCAGCGGCCCGCACATTCGAACAATACCTCCGGGGGAGTCGTAACTCGTCGCGGCGCCAACAAGCGGGGTATTGGGCAGCACTCAGTCACGAACGGGCCGGAGGTGAGCCTGATGCCCGCTCCCGACTTGCGGAAGTCTACGAAGAGGATCCGCTGACCTTCTACGGAGTGTTCGCCGGAGAGCGCATTGGAGCACCGGTCCTTCCGCTAGATATCCCAGATGGCCCTCCCACCCTCCCGGGACTAGACGCAGAGCTCGAGAATGCCCTCCTCCGGCTACGTGTACACCGACTTGTACCCATTTCAGGATCGTTTGCCTACGAGCTCAGCCGGCTCACCGACTACTTCTCACAGCGACCTGGCGGCGCATACGAGTTCGCGGAGGCATTGATCAAGGGAGGGTTCCCCCTCCAGGCTATCGTAATTGGTCGACGTCTTCGGGGAGAAGAGGAACGCTGGAACCTTCGCTTGCTCCGCATCGTGCACCCTTTCCCCCACAGGGAAATCATCGTGCGAGAAGCGGGGGAGCATGGGCTCGACCCCTTCTTCGTGGCCGGACTCATCCGGCAGGAATCCGCGTATGATACCGGTATCAAGAGTTCGTCCGGTGCAGTCGGACTCATGCAGTTGATGCCACCGACAGCACGTGAAGTAGCGGGGAACCTCGGGCTTACGTATTCCCCCGAGGCCCTCACAGACGCTGTGACGAACCTGCGACTTGGGATCACCTATCTTGCCAGCATGGTGCGTCGATTCAACGGTAAACCCGCGGACGTGCTATCCGCCTACAATGCAGGTCCGAGCCGCATGCGCCGGTGGCAGCAATACTCCACCTATCAGGACCGAGACGTCTTCCTCGAGAACATCCCGTTTCAGGAGACTCAGAACTACGCCAAGGTGGTCCAACAATATACCCGCATCTATTCGGCTCTATATGGATGCGGCAACTTTGAGCCCTGCCTGGGCCTGACGTACCCGGCACTCGTAGCCCGAAGCCCCTTTGCCGGTGGCGCTCCCCGCACCGACCTGACACCCAACTAATCCCTACATCTGACAGCACGGAGGTCCGCTGCCCCCCTCCTTCGAGCTCCATCCAAGACCCAACCCGTCCTTATCCCCAGAAACTCCCGCCGCATACAGATAAGCGTATAGTAGTTCCGAGCCATCAGCCGTCTCGTATCCGGGAGTGATGAAATGACCCGAAATGTCCTCCCGGGTACAGTTCCCCAACCTGAACACCGCATTCACCCTAGAAAACATGAGTTTTCCATTCACATCCATGCCGCGGAGGGAACCCGTGAGCGCTGCAGTGGTACCCCGAGCCCCGGGGGTCGGACGAGTAGCGAGGAAGCTCCTATCCGTCACTCTGAACGGGCCGTTTCCCCAGAGGTGCTCGATTGCCAGCAGCCCGTCTCAAGTTTGGAGATTCCGCAATGCCTTCATCCAACCCCTCGACCCTCGGCGCTCTGAAGGCCACCGGTTACTGCCCGCGTTCAGTGAAGGACGAGGCCCGCTCAAATCTGATCGCCAAGCTCCGCTCTCGCGAGGAGCTGTTCCCGGGGATCCGCGGGTACGAGGATACCGTAATCCCCCGCCTGGCCAACGCCATTCTGGCCCGGCAGGATTTCATTCTTCTCGGGCTACGCGGTCAGGCTAAGAGCCGTATCCTCCGGCAAATGATCGACCTCCTAGACCCCGAAATACCCGTGCTCGCCGGTAGCGAGGTAAATGATGACCCCCTTCAACCCATCTCGAAAGATGGTGTCCGCCTTGTCGAGGAGGCCGGAGACGATACGCCCATCTCCTGGCTTCCCCGTGAGGCAAGGTACGTGGAAAAACTCGCAACCCCTGACGTCACCGTCGCAGACCTCATTGGTGACCTGGACCCGATCAAGGCGGCGCGCGGTGGCCACCTCCTCTCAGATGAGCTCACGATCCATTTTGGGCTGCTCCCGCGAGCAAACCGTGGAATCTTCGCCCTGAACGAATTACCCGACCTTTCGGGGAAAATCCAGGTGGGGCTCTTCAACATCCTCCAAGAAGGCGACATCCAGATCAAAGGGTTCCCGATCCGCCTGCTACTAGACGTATTTCTCGTCTTCACGGCCAACCCTGAGGATTACACAGCAAGAGGTAAGATCATTACCCCATTGAAGGATCGGATCGGGGCTGAGATCCGTACCCACTATCCAACGGAGATCGACACGGGGATCACAATCACCGAGCAGGAGGCGTGGCTGGATCGGAACACAGTCTCTATTACGGTGCCCGACTTCATATCGGAAGTGGTAGAACGGCTTGCCTTTCTGGCACGAGCCGATAAACGGGTGGATCAGCGCTCTGGAGTAAGCCAGCGCCTGCCGATCACTGTCCTCGAGGGAGTGGTGTCAAACGCTGAGCGACGCGCGTTCCGTCTTGACGAACGGGAGGCAATTCCTCGTATTGGTGATATCTACGCCGCTCTTCCGATGATCACGGGCAAAATCGAGTTGGAGTACGACGGAGAGCTAGAAGGTGTCGAGAAGATCGCACGCGAGCTCATCGCTCTCGCCGCGAAGGAGGTCTTCCACGCCCGGGCGGGAGGAGCCGACGTAGATGAGATCGTTGAGTACTTCGAGTCCGGAGGAGCCCTTCAGGTTTCGGATGACGCCACTTCTCATGCCTGCGTTCAGGGATTCGCTCAGGTTGCCGGTTTATTTGACCTCGTGGCTATAGTCGGTCTCGCCTCCGACAATGCCCCCGTTGGCATTCGCGCTGCAGCTTGCGAATTGGTTCTTGAGGCACTGGTTGCCGGGCGTCGAATCTCCCGATCGGAAGGGGGCTACGAGCGAGCCCGGCATCCGTCGTCCATAGGCAAGGGTCCTGTACAAGGGTCCCAGGGGTTAGATCCCCTAGGTGTGTGAGAGGTCCTCGGCATCTGCGCCGTGTTACCCCGCCATCCACAAAAGAAATGTGATCAAAATATCCGACTTAGGACTTTAGACTGTGCCACAGGTATGGGTAATAAATTCGCCTCTCCCGAATCCACCCACCGGAGATCCTCCCTCCAGACAGGCCCGTCATCCTTGAACGTAGCCAAGAAGAGGAAGGGGATATAACGCACCCTACGGTGCGTGAAAGCATGATCCACGGGCTTCTCGTGGCCAATCAGCGTAGGTTCTATCCGGCCACCTGAGGCCGATGCCACCCCACCCGGATCCCCCCCACTCGCTCCAGCAGGAGAATTTATCAGAGCCACTGCGATCTCTTTCGCAATCTCCACAGGCGTTTCAGACTTGTGTACCTGCGCACCAGGCAACTCCCACATCCCTCCGAGAAGACCATTCCTCGGTCGTCGTCTCAGAAGCACCTTGGGACAATCCTTCCCCTCCCATCTGAGTGCCGCAAGCGCCTCGGTAACTCTTGGGACCGGCTTGCGGGCTGGTGGTGCTGGTCGCTTTTCCTGGGTACCAGATCGCCTCGCGCGACACAGCCTGCCTATAGGGCAGCATTCGCACCTGGGCCTCCTCGGGGTACAGATTTGAGAGCCGAGTTCCATGAGCGCCTGGTTGAAGTTTCCGGGATCGACCGGATCGACAAGACTTCTGGCCCACTCGCGGAGAGCAGTAGGGGAGGGAGCTGGATGATCCATCACACGTGCAAGAACTCTTCGGACGTTTCCGTCAACCGCGGGCACCATGACCCCAAAGGCAATCGACGCCACCGCTCCAGCCGTGTAGGGACCGATCCCTGGAAGTGCTTGGAGCGCCTCTGGGCTGTCCGGAATCCTTCCCTCTAGATGGTTCACGATTTCGCGAACGGCTGTGTGAAGGTTGCGAGCTCGTGAGTAATATCCCAGCCCCTGCCAGAGCCTGAGCACCTCCTGTTCATCGGCTGCCGCAAGCTCAGAAAGTTCGGGGAATCGCTTCATCCATCGTCTGAAGTAGGGAACCACGGTCTCGGTCCTGGTCTGCTGTAACATTACCTCGGAGACCAGAACCCGGTACGGATCCTGATTTTTCCTCCACGGGAGATCCCGTCGTGCCTTTGCGAAAAAGCGAAGAAGCGCGATTCGGAAGGATTTGACCGTGGCTTGGTCCAACACTGCTCCATCCCCGGCCCCAAACGACCGTTCCTTACCCGGATCGGATGGACGCGGAGGAGTAGGGTTCCGCTGGCACTCCAGCTGGGTCGCGTCAAAATGTGTCATCGGAGACCAAGGTAGTCATTGCCCCTACCGTCTCGGAACTGGCCCTGAGCTGATCGGTATGACACCTCGAGTCTATTCACTCCCGATCAGTACTCTCTGGTCAAAGTCAACGCAACCGGTGCGATTCACTACCTACTCCAAGTATCGTGGCAGCTTCCTGGACGCGCTGAACCTGGAAGCTCTCATGGAGAGGCTCTCCGACTTCCTCCTGGATGGAGGATTTGCGGGAGGGCCGCATTATCACCCGTACTGGGGTTGGACTGGGGAGGAGGATACCTCCTCAACAACCTCGCTGAAGGAAGCACTACTGCGCGCGCTCATAGAAACCGAAGCAGTGACCCCGGAGATGCTTTCAGAACTCCGCGGAGAGGGTGAGGGAGACGAGGAGCTAAGGGCCCGGATCGCCGAGATGCTTGATGATCTCGTGACACGCATGGTAGAGGAGGGATACTTGTCCCTGCACTACGGCGGGGAGCTGCTGGGAACGACTGTGGACATCACTCAGCAGGGTGGCCAGGTAGACGAAGCCCGTGAGGCTTCTCAGAGAGTGAATTTCTCACTCACTCAGAAGGGAATGGATTTTCTCGGATACCGGGCTCTCCGCAATCTCCTAGGTGCGATGGGAAAGTCTTCGTTCGGGTCGCATGACACACCGCACCTATCCACCGGAGTGGAAGCCGGAAGCGCCAGTTGCCCCTACGAATTTGGGGACACCCTAAACCTCGACATCCCCGCGACTCTGTCCAGCGCGATCCAACGCGAGGGACTTCAGATCCCGCTCCAGTTAGACTACGGAGATCTGATGGTCTATCAGGCTGAGCATCGATCCTCGTGTGCAACGGTACTCCTGTTGGACATCTCCCACTCAATGATTCTGTACGGGGAAGATCGCTTTTCTCCAGCGAAGCGCGTGGCTCTAGCCCTCTCGCATTTGATCCGCACGCAGTTTCCCGGAGACTCACTGCGGATCGTCACCTTTGGTGACCGGGCGAGAGAGATCCCTCTCTCTCAGCTCGCACACGCACAGGTAGGTCCCTTCCATACAAACACCGCAGAGGGCCTTGAGGTCGCCCGTCGGATTCTTCTTTCACAGACGAAGGAGATGCGGCAGATCATCATGGTTACCGACGGGAAGCCCTCAGCGGTAACACTTGGGGACGGAAGGATATATACGAATTCGGGTGGTCTAGATCCCGAGATCTTGCGACGGAGTTACAGAGAGGTGGTGGCCTGCCGCAAGGCGGGAATACTCATTAACACTTTCATGCTTGCCCAGGACCCTTATCTGATTCAGTTCGTTGAAAAGGTCTCAGAGATCGCTCGCGGGAAAGCCTATTTCACCTCGACGATCACCCTAGGACAGTACGTAATGATGGACTTCCTGAAGAAGCAGCGTCAGAAGGGATGATCTACGATAAATCCTCCATTAGGATTGCTTCGTCGATGAGCATCACGGGTATGTCATCTCTCACAGGATAAAGGATTCGGCCATCCTCCCTCACTAGTCCAGCCTCCAGCTGCTCCTTCACCGGCTCTCCACCCCGTGTCGACAATTGGTTCTCCGCAATGGCTCGATTCAGGCGAGCAAGCAGCACGTCATCTGCCAGGCGAACTGGCTCCTTGGTCTCCGGACATACGAGGATTTCCAGCAGTTCTGGGTCTAGCATCGCCATCGGCCTCGCTTGCTCTGTCGACGCTCGCTTCCTTCTCTTCTCAAGCGACAAGGCCGCTTGCGTCGTGGGCTGGAGAAGTTAGCATCCTCCACCGCGGTCCGCGACCCGCATCCCGAATCCTCGACTCCGTCACGGAAAGGCCGTCTATGAGAAAGCTCATGCCCATCGCACTAGTGCTTGCGGTTCTGCCGGGCCTGGTCGCCTGCGAGGGCTCAGGGGGCAACTCAACCCCCGGGAGCTATAGTGGTGCCCGCCCCCCCCAGGGGTCTGCCTGGGTGATCTTCAGCTCTGACACCGTACAGGCCGAAGTAGCTGATACGCCGGCCACTCGGCAGCAGGGTCTCATGTTCAGAGAGAATCTGGATCCCGCTAACGGAATGCTCTTTGTGTTCGAAGAAGAACTTCCTCACTCTTTCTTCATGAGGAATACTGTCATTCCCCTCGACATCGCTTGGCTCAATCGCTTGCAAGTCATTGT